>CAZNWF010000010.1:0-46785 GCA_964576485.1 uncultured Geobacter sp.
ACTGGCAACCCTTCAACTGTCAAACGAGCAACTCTTAATTTGCGAGGGCATCATTTAAGGTGTCGTTAACTTCGGTGCCCAGTTCAATAAAACCGAGTAGCCCTGCCTGGTCTTTCCAGGGGATTACCAGGCGCAGGGTCAACGTGCCAAAGGGGCCCAGTTCCAGGCCATGGGCTGCTGCTCCGGTTTCCATGGCCTGTCGCATGCTGTTTCTGGTTATGCTATCACCATGCTGGTTGGGTTGGTGGACTCGTAAAAAATTTTTCCCATTTAGGTCGTGAAAGTAAAAATGAGTAATTTTTTTGCTGGAAAGTTTTTTAAAGTATGGTTGAGCCCCTGTATAGAGTGCTGTGCGATCCTTGTGGAGCATGGCTTGTTTCAGGTTAGGGTCGTTGGTAATAGTTTCTGCTACAGTGGACATCAGTTCTGTTTTTGCGGCGAGCATCGACTTGAAGACTGATATGCTTTCGCCATATTCTCTGTTCAGAATGGTGGCTATACTGTCGCGACGAACGGCAAATATGGCAAGGAGAGAGCTGACAACCAGCACAAAAATAGTGAGCGTGAGTGGAATCAGGACATGAGTGCGTATAGTGGTCTGGTGGTTCATGAGGCATCGTTCCGATAAAAAATTAGTAAATATTTATGTGCATTCAACAGGTTATGCTGTAGATAGAGATACCCTTTGAACATTGATCCAGCATGTTGTCAATAGGATCGTTATCAATTTCTCGTTCTGGACAGCAACGGGGCAGCTGAAGTATATGAATAGGGACAACTATCGGGAGGCAGGCATGATCAAGAGTATGACCGGCTATGGCAAGGGTGAGTCAGCAGACCCTCAGGGGCGCTGCGTGGTTGAGATAAAGACGGTTAATAACCGCTATGGCGAGGTATCGGTTAAGATGCCGCGCAGTTTTCTGGCCTATGAACATGAGGTGCGTAAGGCGGTTGGCGTGCGGGTTAAGCGGGGTAAAGCAGACCTGTTTGTGCAGTGGGAGGCAGCTGCCGGTGAGGTGGTGGTGCCGCCGCTGAACCACGGAGTGGCCAAGGGCTACCATCAGGCCTTTCAGGAGCTTGCTCATGAACTGCATGTCTCGGCAGAAATTCCACTGTCACTGATACTGGCTCAACGAAATGTGCTGCAGGAGTCTGCCAGTGAAGAGCAGGGAGATCTGTTGCCGCTGCTGCTGCAGGCAGTGGGGCAGGCCCTTGATGGCCTGGACGGGATGCGTCTGCGTGAAGGCGAAGCGCTGCAGGTTGATCTGAAGGCGCGTCGTACTGATCTGGCTGCTCTGGTTGCCCAGGTGCGGGAACGTGCCCCGCAGGTGGTTGAAGAGTATCAGCAGAAGCTGCAACAGCGGCTGGAAAAACTTCTGGGGGGGACAGAGCTTGATCCGCAGCGCCTGGCCCAGGAGGTTGCCCTGTTGGCTGACCGTTGTGATATTACGGAAGAGTTGGTGCGGCTTGAGAGCCACTTTATTCAGTTTGATGAGACCCTGCTGCTGAAAGAGCCGGTCGGGCGCAAGCTTGACTTCCTGATGCAGGAGATCAACCGTGAAGTAAATACCATCGGTTCCAAGGCGAATGATTCTGCCATTACTTCGCTGGTGGTGCAGATGAAGGCGGAGTTGGAGAAGATGCGGGAGCAGGTCCAGAACATCGAATAGAAACGGTCTTTTTCCGCCCTGGGCATAGCCATCCTCAAAATAGTCTTGTGCGGCGTACTGGTGGTACGCCTCCGCGATATTTTTTGGCTGTCTGCACCAGAACGAAAAAACCTTCGTTTCTTGATTCAAATGTTACGAGGTGAATATGCAGCAAGAGGGACTCTTAATCGTTATTTCAGCGCCATCCGGGGCAGGCAAGACAACCTTGTGCAATGCTCTGGTCAGCCGTTTTCCGGCGTTGCAGGAATCAATCAGCTATACGACCCGACAGCCTCGGGCTGGTGAGCAGGATGGGGTTGACTACCATTTCGTTTCCGTGGAGCGCTTTAAGCAGATGATTGCTGAAGACGGTTTTGCCGAATGGGCCGAGGTGCATGGCAATTACTATGGAACCGCCATAGCCACGCTGGAGCAGGCCAGGCTGGATGGAGTTGATATCCTGCTGGATATTGACTGTCAGGGAGCGCGTATTCTGAAGGATCGTGGTATCAACGGCCTGTTTGTCTTTGTGTTGCCTCCCAGCATGGCAGAGCTGCGCCGACGGCTGGAATCCCGTTCGTCTGATGCAAAAGAGGTGATTGAGCGCCGGATTGCACGGGCAACCGAGGAGATCCGCGAAGCACGCTGGTATGATTATATTGTGGTGAACGATCAACTTGATGAGGCCCATGAGGCGTTAGCCTCAATTGTGACTGCGGCTCGTCAGACGACCGGGCGGATGTTGGGTCAGGTGTCGAAAATGTTTGATATTTGAGCTGATATAGGTATAATCAACCTTCCATTACTTTGTTTATGGAAAAAGGAGATAGAGACGATGGCACGTGTGACCGTTGAAGATTGCCTTGAAAAAGTAGATAACCGCTTCATGCTGGTTATGCTGGCCTCCAAGCGGGTCAAGCAGCTCTACAAAGGGGCTAAACCTCTGATTGACCCCAAGAATAACCGTTTTGTTGTTACCTCTCTGCGTGAAATCGCTGCCGGTAAACTGTCAGCCGAGTTGACCAGCAAACGTTCTGCATGATCGGATCATCTCTGGAGGCCTGCCAGTTGGTAGCGCCTCCATTTTTGCGTCTGCCCCCGATGTCTGTTGCTACTGACTGTTCATTACCCCCTGTTCTCGTATGATACGCCTTAACGATATCCTCGATACGGTTGTTACCTATAACCCGTCTGCTGATCTTAATCTGATCAGGAAAGCCTACGTGTACTGTGCCAAGGTGCATCAGGGACAGACCCGTCTTTCCGGTGAGCCATATATTATTCATCCCCTTGAAGTTGCCGGACTGCTTGCCGGTTTGAAGCTGGATGTGCCCAGTATTGTGACCGGCTTCCTGCATGATACCATTGAAGATACCCTGACCACCTCGGAAGAGCTGGCCGAGATGTTTGGCAAGGAAGTTGCCGAACTGGTTGACGGGGTAACCAAGATCAGCAAGATCCACTTCAAGACCAAGGAAGAAAACCAGGCCGAGAACTTCCGCAAAATGCTGATCGCCATGGCCAATGATATCAGGGTGATCCTGGTGAAACTGGCGGACCGGCTGCATAATATGCGGACGCTGCAGTTTCAGCCCGATACCAAGCAACGTTCAATCTCCCGTGAAACCATGGATATCTACGCCCCGATCGCCCATCGTTTGGGGATATCCTGGATCAAGACAGAACTGGAAGATCTGTCGTTTCGCTACCTTCAGCCTGATGTCTATTTTGACCTCTCAACCAAGATTCAGCGCAAGAAGCAGGAGCGAGAGTCTTTTATTCATGAAATTCAGGATACAATCCGCCAAAAATTGCTGGAACATCAGATAGTTGGCGAAGTTTCAGGTCGCAGCAAACACCTTTATTCAATCTACCGCAAGATGGAAAAACGTAAGGTAGATTTTGAGGAGATTTACGACCTGACCGCCCTGCGGGTTCTGGTGGATGACATCAAGAGCTGCTATGAGGTTTTGGGCCTTATCCACTCGTCCTGGCGGCCTATTCCTGGTCGCTTTAAAGACTATATCGCCATGCCTAAGGGGAATATGTACCAGTCATTGCATACCACAGTGATTGGTCCCCATGGTGACCGGATGGAAGTGCAGATTCGTACCCATGAGATGCACCGGGTTGCTGAGGCAGGAATTGCGGCCCACTGGAAATACAAGGAAGGCAAGGGCTACGACGAGAAAGAGGTCAAGCGCTTTGCCTGGCTGCGCCAGCTATTGGAGTGGCAACAGGAGTTGCAGGATTCCCGCGAGTTTATGGACTCGGTCAAGGTGGAGCTGTTTCCTGAAGAAGTCTACGTCTTTACCCCCAAAGGAGATGTTAAAGGGTTTCCCAAAGGATCAACACCGATAGATTTTGCCTATGCCGTGCATACTGATGTGGGACACCGCTGTGTGGGGGGCAAGGTTAACGGTAAGTTGGTGCCACTTAAGCATGAACTTCAAAATGGCGATATTGTAGAGGTTATAACCTCTCCCCACCATACACCGAGTAAGGATTGGCTTAAGATTGTCCGTTCTTCACGTGCACGCAACAAGATCAGGGCCTGGATCAAGATTGAAGAACGTAAGCGCAGTATCGTACTGGGTCGAGAATTCTGTGAAAAGGAGTTCCGCAAGTATTCGCTTAATCTGCAAAAGCTTATTAAGGGTGGTGAGCTGAGGAAGATCGCCAACGAGTACGGCTTTAACACTGATGATGATCTGCTGGCAGCTATGGGTTACGGCAAGATTTCAGCTGCTCAGGTAGTCGGCAAGCTGATCCCTGAAGAGCGGATACAGCTTCGTCAGGACCAGAAAGAATCAAGAATATCCAGCGTCATTAATAAGCTGAAAGGTCGTTCTTCCAGTGCCGTTGAGGTCGGCGGCATGGAGGATATTATGATTCGCTATGCCAAATGCTGTAATCCACTGCCCGGAGATGAGATTGTCGGCTTTATTACCCGGGGGCAGGGGGTTACGATTCATACTGCTGACTGCCCCTTTGTCGCAGAAAGTGATCCTGAACGGCGGATTGATGTAACCTGGGCTAAGGGTAAGAGCGCTGCCTTGCCGGTCAGGTTGCGGGTCTTCTGTATGGATGAAAAGGGCGTTCTTGCTCATATGACCCTGGCGATTACCAATGCCGAAGCCAATATTGTCAGCGCACAGATCAAGAGTACTGTTGATAAGCGCGGTGAGAATATCTTCGAGCTGAATGTAACTGACCTGACCCATTTAAACAAAGTGGTGAACGCATTGATGAAGGTGAAGGGGGTTATGAAAGTGGAACGGGTTAAGAGTTAGGAGTGAGGTGTTCTATGAAAAGCATTGCAACTGACAAGGCTCCGGCAGCGATTGGGCCGTATTCCCAGGCTGTTGTGGCAGGTGGTCTGCTGTTCTGTTCTGGTCAGATTCCGCTGGATCCTGCTTCGGGTGAGCTGGTTGTTGGCACGGTTGAGCAGGAGACCGGACGGGTGATGGAAAATCTGCGAGGGGTGCTTGAGGCGGCTGGCACTGATTTTGACCATCTGGTTAAAACAACCATTTATTTGACTGATATGGCTGATTTTGCAGCGGTGAATCAGGTCTATGGTCAGTATTTTTCTGCAACCAGGCCAGCACGTGCAACAGTAGCCGTTGCGGCACTACCCCGTGGTGCGCGGGTTGAAATTGAGGCTGTTGCAATTGTAAAAAACTAAACAAGCCGTGTGCAAGCAGGTGCACACGGCTGTTTAATAGTTGTGTTACCGAAAAAGGCTACAGGGCCTTGGTAACTGAGCCTGAACGGATGCAGCGAGTGCAAACCTTGATGGTGGACACGCTACCGTTGGCTGCCTTGGCCTTTACCTTCTGCAGGTTAGGGTACCAAGTGGTACGGGTCTTGTTGTTGGCATGGCTCACATTGTTGCCGGTGCTGGGGCCTTTACCGCAAATTTCACATTTTCTGGACATGGATCTTACCTCCCGTGCTAACTGAACAAATTCTTTTATCAGAATCAGTTCTCAGGTGCAAGGAAAAATACCGCAATGAAAATCTTTAAAGCTCTCCTGTCGCTACTTATGCTTGCCGTGCTGATTGTTACGGCACTTTTTATTGATTTTACCTACAAGACGTTCTCTGCACGTCCTCGTCAGGTGCAGGTTGATGCGATTGTGGTGCTTGCCGGCGGTAAAGGACGGGTTGAAGAAGGAGTTCGTCTTTTTAAGGAGCGTCGTGCAAACTGGCTTTTTCTGGTTGGGGTTGATCCGACCGTACGGAAATCAGATCTGTATCGCACCAAGCAGGGTGATCCATCATCAGACAATGTCATCCTTGAAAAGCTATCGAGGAATACGCTGGAAAATGCCATTTACGGTCGTGATATCCTGGCTGAGCATAAGGTCCGCTCGGTATTGTTGATCACCTCTCGCTATCACTTGAAGCGTTCGGCCATACTCTTTCGTAACGCCCTTCCTCCTGAAGTTTCAGTGTACCCCTATCCGGTTGATAGTAGTAATGTTAAGGAAGAGTGGTGGCACCATGTAGGAACCTTCCGGCTGTTGTTTTCAGAGTTCTATAAATATTGTATTTTCCGGGTCTTTTTTCTGTTCTCGCCAGGCGAACTGCGTCCTGTCAGCCTCTAGCTTTTTTTGTCCAAACCTGTTACATAAAACCGTTCATCTCTCCATCTGAAAGGAATTTCCATGCGTTACCTAAGTACCCGTGGCGGCATTGCGCCGGTACGTTTTAAAGATGCAGTTATGATGGGTCTGGCTGATGATGGTGGCCTTTTGTTGCCTGAGTCGATCCCTGTGTTTTCTGCAGATGAACTGGAGTCATGGCGTTCTCTTAGCTACCCACAGCTTGCCTTCAAGGTTATTTCACGTTTTGTTGACGATATTCCAGAAACCGATCTTCAGGCTCTGATTGACCGTTCCTATGCCACCTTCAGCCATCCTGAGGTAACTCCGGTGGTGCGGAAGGACGGGCTCTATATACTGGAACTGTTTCACGGTGTGACCCTGGCTTTTAAGGATGTCGCCCTGCAGTTTCTTGGTAATCTGTTTGAATATATCCTGCATGAGCGCAATGAACGGTTGACCATTGTGGGAGCTACCTCCGGCGATACCGGCAGTGCCGCCATTCATGGCGTGCGTGGTAAGGCCGGCATCAGTATCTTTATCCTGCACCCCCATGGTAAAACCTCGCCGGTACAGGCTCAGCAGATGACCTCTGTGCTGGATGAAAACGTCCACAACATTGCTGCTGATGGCACCTTTGATGACTGTCAGGATATTGTCAAGGCGTTGATGGGAGACCTCGCATTTAAGCAGAAATACTCCCTCGGGGCTGTTAACTCCATCAACTGGGCCCGGGTGTTGGCGCAGGTGGTCTATTACATCTATGCCTGGCTGCGGGTGGCTGAAAAGGGGCAGAAGGTGCTGTTTTCAGTGCCCACTGGAAATTTTGGTGATATTTTTGCCGGTTATATGGCGCAACGGATGGGGTTACCGATTGAAAAACTGCTGCTGGCAACCAATGAAAATAATATCCTGACCCGTTTTATCAATCTGGGTGATTACTCAGTTGGCAGCGTGGTACAAACCCTCTCTCCTTCTATGGATATTCAAGTTGCTTCCAATTTTGAACGGTATCTTTACTATCTCTTTAACCAGGATGGGGGCCGGGTTTCCGCCGCCGTTACCCAGCTTAAGACAGAGGGTAAAATCAGTTTTAGTGACGAAGAGTTACAACAGGTGCGGCAGATTTTCAGTTCTGCATCAATCGGTCGTGCACAGACTCTGGAGACTATCGGACGTTTCAAACAGGAGACCGGCTACCTGCTGGACCCTCACACAGCTGTTGGGGTTCGGGCAGCTCAGGAGTTGGCTGTTGATGGTGTGCCGGTGGTTTGCCTTGCCACTGCCCATCCGGCAAAGTTTGGGGATGCCGTGGTGGAAGCAACCGGCGAACCTGTGCCGGTACCTCCGGCGATTGCCCAACTGGAAGGATTGCCGACCCGCTGTGTGCGGATGCCGGCTGATAGTGAACAGGTTCGTGATTTCATTATAGCAACAGTGGGGTAATGAATCGTGAGAGTTGAATGCCCTAACTGTAAGGCAAGCGGAACTATCAATGATCTGGAGATCCCTGATGACGGCATGATGCTTGCCTGTCCGCGCTGTAAAGAGAGCTTTCGTGTGGTAAAGCCGCGCAAAAAAGCCACTTCTGCCTTTGCAACCAATACCTGTCCAACCTGTGGGTATAGTACCTTCTGCGAAGAGGTTTTTGACGAATGTCCCCACTGTGGCGCGGATGTAAAAACTGCTGCAGAGCGCAAACGCGCGGAGGCTACACGGAAAAGGGAACATGAAACCCTGAACCGGAACTACCGGGCTGAGGCAGCGGCCGCCATGCCGCCATTGCCAACAGGTTCCAAATTCCCGGCTTCAGCGCCTCCGGAACCGGAAAAGCCAAAACTGAATCTGGCATCTTTTGCCGATGGATTTGATCCGGTGGCTGCCATAGGCTGGGGAACAGCCGCGTGTGCCGTGCTGTTTATTGCAGTTGGCGGGTGGGGTGTCTTGGATTATCAGGGAACTGATATCCAGGCGCAACTGTCGGCTCAGTCCGTTGAGCCGGTTTCGGCCTGGCAGGTTTTCTGGGGGTATGGATTCCTGCCCTGGACAGAGCTTCTGTTGGGTGTTGCTGTTCTGTGTGCAGCCTTTGGATTTTTGCAACGCGCTGAATGGGGGATGCCAAGGATGCAGCAGGTTGTTACCGCATCCCTGGTGTTGGTGCCGGTCTATGAGTTGGGGCAGTACGGCGTCTGGATCGTGAAGTCGATCTCTCCCCCCTGGTGGGCGTACCTGGTAGAGCTGGTAAGTGCGCTACTGATATCAGCCCTTCTGGTGGTGCCGTTGTATTTTCTGCTGCACTACCTTAAAGGGAATAATTTGAAAAAGGCATACCAAAAAATCTAGTCTGTTTTTGGTGTGTTGTCTGCACTTGAAGCGCCGCCCGGTTTTCTACGCCGTGGGCGGCGCTTCTTTTTTTCCGGGGCTGACGCCGCAGGCTGCGGAGCAACAGGTTTATGATCTTTGGGTTTGTGGCGCTGGCCATGGGGTTGCCTGGCTGAAGCAACAGGCGCGGCTGGACGCTGCTTTGGCCGCTTGTACTCATGTATGAAGAGCTCGTCTTCAGCCCACTCAACAGGAACCTTATGTTTGATATACTCTTCAATCGCCTCGAGGTAAAAGGCACCATCCTCATCAGCCAGGGAGATCGCCTTGCCTTCAGCACCAGCCCGGGCGGTCCTGCCGATGCGGTGGACATAGTCTTCTGCGTCCTGGGGCAGGTCGTAATTGATGACATGTGAGACGCCGTCAATATGCAGACCCCGTGAGGCAACGTCCGTAGCAATCAGAATCGTCAGTTCTCCCCGCTTAAACTGTTCCAGAATATTCATTCGTTTGCGTTGATCAACATCCCCTGAAATGACCCGGCAGGGGAATTCATTCGCGTTTAAACGGTCCTGCAGTCGTTCTGCTTCCCGTTTGGTGTTGACAAAAAGCATGGTTCGCGCCATGCCATCACGGCGTAATAAGCCCAACAACAAAGGGAATTTTTCCTTGTTAGCCACATGGTAGAGGAGCTGTTCTACCCGTTCAGCAGTCATCTTTTCCGGTGTTACCGATACCTTCTGAGGCACGTTCATGAACTCATAGGAAAGTTCCATGACCCGTTGATTCAGGGTGGCAGAAAACATCAGATTCTGGCGTTGATCAAAGGGGGGCAGCCGTCGCAGGATATAGCGCAGATCAGGGATGAAACCCATGTCAAACATCCGGTCTGCCTCATCAATTACCAGTACTTCAATATGTTTCAGGGAGTATACTTTCTGCTTCAGATAGTCGATCAGGCGCCCAGGGGTGCCGATAACAATATCAGCCCCGTCTTTCAGGGCATTTTTCTGTTTCATGTAATCAACGCCACCGTAAATGGCCTGAATGTTGAAACCGCAGTGACTGCCAAGCAGTTGGGCATCTTTTTCAATCTGGACCACCAGCTCGCGGGTAGGCGCCAGGATCAGAGCCCGTGGGCGAGGCAGGGGGGTGTCAGCTGCTTCTTCCGTTGAGGCAAGCAGCCTGGTGAAGAGCGTAATCAGGAAGGCTGCGGTCTTGCCGGTGCCGGTCTGCGCCTGGCCGGCAACATCCTTGCCGCCTAATGAGATCGGTAGTGTTTGAGCCTGAATAGGGGTGCATTCGTTGAAGCCGGCCTGGTTGATTCCTGCCAGCACCTGGCTGGGGAGCGAAAGTTCGCTGAATTTCATCGGGTAATTTCCATCTTTTAATCATAAGGTATGCTGCCTTTAATGCTATACACCGGATCGCTGATACAGGCAACTTTATACGCGTTTATACCAGCGAATCTGTCCAGAAATGCTTTGACAAAATAAGCCCCGCTTCAGTAGTATGTGAAAACTTTATGTACAGATTGGACCGGCATGCAGGCTGCATTAGAACTGATTGGTGAAGATCTCAAACAGGTAGAGGAACAGTTCAGAAAAGACCTAGAGTCTGATGTTCCACTTATCCGTAAAGTTGGCGAGTACGTACTTGCCAGCGGCGGCAAACGTATCCGTCCTGCCATGCTGTTGCTGGCTGCCCGTCTATGTGAGTATCAAGGTAATCAGGCCATTCCTCTGGCAAGCGTGGTTGAGTTTATCCATACCGCCACCCTGCTGCATGATGATGTTGTTGATAGCGCCACCCTGCGCCGTGGCCTTGCTTCTGCCAATACCCTCTGGGGCAATGAAGCCTCTGTTCTGATCGGTGACTTCCTGTTTTCAAAATCCTTTTCCCTGATGGTTAATGCGGGCAGTCTTGATGTGTTGCGGGTCATGTCCCGTGCCACCACCGTAATTGCTGAAGGGGAAGTGCTACAACTGCTGTATACCGGCGAAGTTGAGCTGACAGAAGAACAGTATATTGAGGTGGTGCGGGCCAAAACAGCGGTACTGCTTTCAGCTGCCTGCCAGTGTGGTGCCATTTTGGGAGCGGTTTCACCTGAACAGGAGCAGGCACTGGCAGACTTTGGCATGGAGCTGGGAATTGCCTTCCAACTGATGGACGATATCCTTGATTATACTGCCTCTGAAGAGGCATTTGGCAAGAGCATCGGCCATGATTTAGAAGAAGGCAAGCTGACCCTGCCGTTGATTCATGCCCTGCGTGGTTGTAGTGATGATGAGCGGGTAGCGGTTGCAGAGATTATTGAAAAAGATGAGCTGACACCTGAAGATTTTGGCTTGGTTTCGGGTCTGGTACAGACCTATGGCGGTCTTGAGTATACCGTTGAAAAGGCACGTGGCTGCGTTGCAAACTGCGCGCGTCATCTCTCCTGCTTTCCTGCTACCGCCTGCAAACAAGCCCTGCTGGATCTGGCTGAATACGTGGTGACACGAAACCGTTGAGCTTACCTCTGTTGCAGTTGCTTCCATACTGCACATTCCGTTTTGACCGTTGGAGGATAACGATAATGAAAAAACTACTGGTACTGCTCTGCTGTGCTGTTGCCCTTGCCACTGGTTGTAGTAAGGGTGCGTCTAATGCGCCGGGCAAAACCCCGTCTGAAAAAAGCCAAGCCCCAGAGATCAGTGTAGTTTCCCTTGATAATCAACAACTGACCCTTGCATCCCTGAAAGGTAAAGTGGTGCTGCTTAATTTCTGGGCCACCTGGTGTCCTCCCTGTCGCGAAGAGATTCCCTCCATGATCAAGCTGAACAGATTTATGACAGGCAAGCCGTTTCAGATGGTCTGTGTCTCTGTTGATGAAGGGGGCAAAAAGGCCGTTGAAGAGTTCTTTAAAAATTCCGGTTTTTCTTTGCCTGCCTATACTGACCCCAGCGGTCAGGTTGCCAAAACCTACGGTATTACCGGGGTGCCTGAAACCTTTGTAATTGATAAAAACGGTGTGATTGTGAAGAAAGTCATCGGCGGTCTGGATTGGAACAGCCCTGAAGTGATCGCTTTTCTTGAAGGATTGATGAAGTAGACAGGAATTTTATGGAAACTCCGCATATAAGCTATATCGGGGCCTTTGTGGCAGGCCTGCTTTCCTTCCTGTCCCCCTGTGTCCTGCCGCTTATTCCGTCCTACATCACCTATATTACCGGCCTTTCGTTCAGTGACCTGGATGCAGAGCATCCAACTCATGTTGTGCGCAAAAAGACCATGTTGCATTCCCTGGCCTTTGTCAGTGGATTTACGGTGGTCTTTGTTCTGCTCGGTGCTTCTGCAACCTATATTGGTTCTTTTTTGCAGCAACATATGGAGCTGGTTCGCAGGCTTGGCGGTATTCTGATCTTTGTTTTCGGTATTCATGTCACCGGTTTGGTGCCGCTTAAATGGCTACTGGGGGAAAAGCGGGTCTCGCTGAAGCATAAGCCGGCCGGTTTTATTGGCAGCTTTTTGGTCGGATTGGCCTTTGCTGCTGGATGGACCCCCTGTATCGGCCCAATCCTGGCTTCGATTCTGATGATAGCAGCAACTGAGGAAAACGTCGCCCAAGGGATCGTGCTGTTGCTGCTCTACTCCATTGGGTTGGGGATACCATTTTTGCTTTCATCACTTGCCCTGCATCGCTTTATTACGATCTTTAATCGTTTTAAAAAACATATCCGTCTTTTTGAAATCATTACCGGATTCTTCCTGATGATTGTCGGCATCCTGATCTTTACCAACTGGCTGTCCGTGTTATCCGGTTACGTCAATCTGTTGTTTATGAAAAATTAAGATGGTCAAGGCCCACCGTTCACAGCATTCGATTCAGCTGGCTGTCTCTCAGTTGGTGGTAACGGAAGCCTTTTATGCCGGTATTCTTGAACTGCCGATCCGTCGTTCTTTTTCTGCACCTGGCGCACCGGAGCATCTGATTGTTGATATGGAAGGGATCTCGTTGATCTTTGTCGAGGAAGGAGATGTGATCAGAACCCATCCGATTCTTGAACATCGCTTTGGCATGTTTCCCAAAGGGGTCGGTCTGACACTACACTTTGAAGTTCAGGACATTGAGGGGATCAGGGATGCCATACTTGAAGAGGACATGGAGATTCTCTATCACCTGGAAGAAAAACCCTATGGCGTCAAGGAGATGTGGTGTTTTGACCCTGACGGCTACTTGGTTGCCCTTGAGGAACCAACGGCACGACGTAGCAAGGCCGGTCGCTGAGAGCAACCGGCCTTGTGCTTGTCTGTGGTGCTGAATTACTTGTGTGATGTAGTGTTATCGGTGTTTTTTTTCTTCTCCCGCCCGGGGAGGCTGCAACTGTCTGACATTCAGGTAGGAACCCCCAACCTGGGGAGCAGATATTTGTTCACAACAAACCAGACAACCAGAATAATAAGCAACAAGATGATGTCTTTCATGATACCCTCCACCTGTTTATATACCATAGCAGTCAGGATTTTTGGACGTTTTTTATCATACTTTATATGCAGCTAGCCAAGGAGTAACCCGTTATGCACTTTCCCGCAATCGATCCTGTTTTCCTGCGTTTGGGTCCGTTGCAGTTTCGCTGGTATGGGCTGATGTACGTGATCGGTTTTTTAGCCAGCTATTTTTTGATCCGCAATGAAGCGCGACGTCGTAATCTTGGTATGGATAACGAGGCGGTGGCTGATTTTATTTTCTGCCTTGCCTTGGGCGTAGTGCTGGGCGGTCGTCTTGGCTATGTACTGTTTTATGATCTTGGCTCGTACCTGAGTAACCCATTACGGATTTTTGCCATCTGGCAAGGTGGCATGTCATTCCATGGTGGTCTGCTGGGTGTTGCGGTGGCTGGTCTCTGGTACGCCCGCCGTTTTCAACTGCCGTATCTGCAGCTGGCTGATCTGGTTGCCCTTGCAGCACCGGTTGGGCTGGGTCTTGGGCGGATAGGCAATTTTATCAATGGCGAGCTGTTTGGTCGTCCCACCACCGTACCCTGGGGAATGATCTTCCCTGAAGGCGGGCCATTGCCTCGACATCCATCCCAGTTATACGAGGCAATGCTTGAAGGGGTGGTGCTGTTCTTTCTGGTCCGTTTTCTGGCCAGACGTTTTCAGGCGCCAGGCACAGCCATAGCCGCATTTCTGGGAGGGTATGGCCTGTTCCGGTTTACGGTGGAGTTGTTCCGGCAGCCGGATAGCCAATTGGGGCTGTACTGGGGATTTTTCTCCATGGGGCAGCTGTTAAGCCTGCCGCTTTTCCTGGCTGGTGGAATCCTGCTGGTCTGGTTGAATCGAAAGAAAAAGCCTCAGGATGTTACGGTCTGATTGCATCAAGCCATAGCTTCAAACGTTTTAATCCTTCATCAATCGTCGTCTCTGGCTGATACCCGAAATCTCTGCGGGCTGCCGAAATATCAAACCAGTGGGCGGTGGCCAGCTCTTTGGCCACAAAACGGGTCATGGGCGGTTCACCTGCCAGCTTGAACCATCCCCAAAGTTTTTCACAGACTGCACCAATGGCGTAGGCTGCCCCGGGTGAGATACTTCCTTTAACCGGCGCTACATCCGCTGCCGACAGAATCCGATTCACCATATCCCACAACTCAACCGGCTCACCATTGCTGATGAAATAGGTCTTGCCTGCAACCGGGCTGCCCGGTGCAAGTCGTTCTGCCGCCTGCAGGTGCGCCCTGGCGGCATTGTCCACATAGACCGTATCCACCAGACAGGGTCGGTTACCGATCCTCCGCAACCTGCCGCTTTTCCCCTTGGCAATAATCCGTGGCACCAGATGGTTGTCACCCGGCCCCCAGATCAAGTGGGGTCTCAACGCGACAGTGGCAAGCTGTGGGCTGTTTGCCTGTAGCACCAGCTGCTCGGCCAGTGCCTTGGTCTGGGGATAAAAGGCCTCAAACTGGTCAGGGTAGGGCAGGGACTCATCCCCCCCCTCGACATCAGTGCCATCAAACACCACACTGGGTGAGCTGGTGTAGACCAGTTGTGTAATGCCATCTGCCCGGCAGGCTTCCAGAACGTTTTCTGTGCCGACCACATTAGCCTGATAAAACGAATCATAGCTGCCCCAGATACCAGCCTTGGCAGCCACGTGAAAGATGCAGTCGCACCCCGTAGCGGCTTTGATCACGGCAGTCTGATCAGCCAGATCGCCCTGAACCTGCTCAACGCCAAGACGATCAAGCGCCGGATAGCTGCCACGGGAGATGCTGACCACCTGATCACCCTGTTCCCGCAGCATGCGTACAATCACACCACCCAGAAACCCGCCACCACCGGTAACTAACGCCTTCATGCCAGTTGCTCCGCAGCCCAGACGGCCAGCTTCTCGCGGAAGATCTTGGCATTGTGGCGGATATCCACCGGAAAGGCAGGGTGGAACAGGATGGTCGTAATACTGCTGGTATGGGGATGGCTGGCGGCAATGCTTATTAGTTCAGACCGCAGTTGTTCCTCACTGGTGCTGACTCCCTTTTCCAATTCAATACAGATTACCGGTTGCTGATTACCCTGAGGGCCGATACCAACCAGTGCGCTGCGAAACACCGATGGATGGGTATTAAAGATCGCCTCCACCGGAATGGTGAACAGTGGGCCGTAGGCCGTCTCAACCCGGTGGGATTTTCGGCCACAGAACCAGAGCCTGCCCTGATTGTCACGTCTACCCAGATCCCCCATGCGGTGGAAAAATCCGCCGGATGGGTCGCTGATCTTGGAAAGTTTGTTTGCCTCTGGACGCTGAAAATAGCCACGGGTCACCTGCGGGCCCTGCACCACAATCTCGCCAACCTGGCCCGGTGCAACACGCAGATCATCACTCCAGACTTCAATCGGTTCATCGCTGATCCTGATCAGTTCAACCCGGATACTGTCAACCGGCTTACCGATGCAGACCCCACCGCCGTTCTCAGTCACCGCACGGGTTTCACCAAGTATCTCACGACTCCCGATGGAGCAGACCGGCAAAGACTCGGTGGCGCCGTAGGGGGTGAAGATCTCCACACCTTCTGCAAGCATCCGGGAAAAACGCTCCAGCACGGCAGCCGGGACTGGTGCCCCTGCTGAGATCACCCGTTTCAGGGTTGGCAGCGTGATCCCTTGCTCCGCACCATAGCGGCTAACCCGGTTGATCAGGGCTGGTGAGCCGAACATGGTGGTCACCTTATGGGTGCTAATGGCGCCAATGATCTTCTGCGGATCAACTGAACCGGGCCGGGTAAAGTCCATCTCCGGTATGACCGCAGTCATCCCCAGGGCCGGGGCAAACAGGGCAAACAAGGGAAAGGTGGGCAGATCAATCTCACCGGGCTGGATCTTGTAGACCTGCTGCAACGCCTCAACCTGGGCGCTGAAGTTGCCATGGCTGTAGACTGCGCCTTTGGGAGGGCCGGTGCTGCCGCTGGTAAACAGGATGGCTGCCTGATCATCTGCAGCAGTGACTGCCATCTCAAATGGCTGCTCAGGGCTTTGTTGAATCAGTTTGTCAAGGGTTATGCCGCCCCAGAACAGACGCGGCCCAACGGTGATGATGGTTGTAAGGCTGTCCTTTGCCCAGCCGAACAGCAGGCGGGCAAGCTGTGCCTTGGGGATGCCGATAAAGGCGCTTGGCTTGGCCTCAGCCAGACAGCTCTTGAGGTTTTTAATCCCCAGACCTGGATCAATCAGTACCGGCACCGCCCCCACTTTGAACAGGGCAAAGGTCAGAGCAAAGAACTCCGGCGAAGGGGTGACCATCAGCACGGTACGGGTACCACGGGTAATGCCGGAGCGGATCAAACCGTGGCAGATCCGGTCAGAGAGCCGATCCAGCTCCTGAAAGGTCAGACGCTGATTGCCTTTGGGGAAGGTAATCGCCGTGGTATCCGGCTGCAGTTGCGCCATCCTGGGCAGATGGGCGGCGATATTGACAATATACTTGGTGATAATTGTTCCTTTGTTGTTGATTTGATTGTTATGGCTGAATGCAGCTCGAAATTGAATGTTTCATAAAATTGTGAATATTGCCGATAATAATGGACAAGGGTGAATTAAAGTTTGTAAATACCTTTTCAGGGGCTTTCCTCGTACCATCCGTTATGCACGTTGTCACAACTTTATACCATTCTCCTTGTTCAAATTCAATGCGGTAGGGGGCTTTAGATGATAGATACCACTAGAGTGAAGAAAAGCATATTAGCTATTTTAACAGCGTTTTTGTTGCTTTTTTCAATATTGATAGGAAGCTCTTTTGGCGCTGTTGTTGCTCCATCATCGCTTGCGTTTAGTACAACTCAAAATGTAGGAGTCGCCGCTACAAAGACCGTCACGGTAACAAACAACGGTCCATCGTTTGAAACGTTGCCTGCCGCGACCATAACCGGCACGAATGTCGGCGATTTTACGATAACCAACGACACCTGTTCCAATGTGACTCTGCAAGCAGGTGACGCCTGTACACTGGACGTTGTTTTTAAACCACCTGTCCTGGGCAGCCGCAAGGCAACGCTTACGGCAACTGCTGCCTCCAGTACAGCCCTTACAGGTACCGCCATTTCCACCATCAATGGTACGGTAACGGATTTTTCCACAAGACTTCCGCTTGCCAATGTGACGGTCACGGCTACGCTCCCGGGGGGGACCAGCCCGCTTACGGCAATAACCAAGGCAGATGGCAGTTTCAGTCTTGCCAATAGTATTGCCTATGGTGTGTATGATGTAACCCTCACGAAAATCGGGTATAGCGGCTATTCCATAAATATCGGCAGCATTTCTGCAACGCAGGGGAGTACGCTGAAATTGGCTATGGCGCCCCAGGTAGCAATGAACCTGCTGAATATTGTGAGCAGTTCACCATTGGTCCCTGTTGGCACTTTTACCGATGCCATCAAGATAACCGGCGGGGTAGGGCCCTACAGCTTCAATCTGGTCAGTCATACCGCTGTACCACCGACACTTCCGCCTGGACTCGTGCTGGACAGCGCCACTGGGATGATAACCGGCATACCGACGGCTGCCGGAACCTATGGCTTTACCATCGGCGTTTCCGACGGGTTGACCGGTTATGCGGAACGTGCCTTCACACTCAACATACCGGTGATAACCACCGCATCGTTCCTGCCACGGGCTACCCAGGGTGCTGTTTATACAGCCACCCTGACTGCGCAAAGCCCGACACCGGTTACCTTTGGCTGCACCCCCCCAGGCTCCGTAACGCCTGCCTGTTCAACAGTACTTCCAGCAGGACTCAGTCTCAGCGCAACCACCGGTACGTCAGGTACCGGTTTTACCGCTTCCCTAACTGGCACACCCACCACCGTCGGCTCTTACAGTTTTGATCTCTACGCCATTGAAAGCGGCGGTCGCAGCTACAAGAAAACCGTTCGTATGTATGTTGAAGCTCCGCTTGCCTTTACCAGCTCCAGTCTGGCAAAAGGAGCTGTCAACGCTCCCTACAGTCAGAGCCTGGTAGCCAGTGGCGGTTTTCCTCCCTACACATGGTCCGTTGCCAGTGGCACCCTGCCAGTCGGGCTGACCCTTGATGCCGCAACCGGGAAGATTTCCGGTACCCCTACACAAGTGGAAAGTCAGACCATCACGCTTACGCTTGATGATTATCTTGGAAGAAACGTTACAATTTCAAAAACATTTACGCTCGAGGTGGGGCCGCAACTTGCTCTGACGACGACCAGCCTTAATCGCGGGATGGTGGGAGTGGCATATGCTGCATCGCTTGCCACAAGCGGTGGTATAGCGCCCTACAATTACCTGCTTGCTACAGGAAGCGTCTTGCCGGCTGGGCTGACCTTAAACAAATTGACCGGTGCCATCAGTGGTACGCCAACAGTGGCCGGTGCGTTCAGTTTTACTATTACGGTAACCGATGCTGTTTCTTCATTTTCCTCACAAACCATACCGCTTGTTATTGACACGGCATTAAGCATTACATCTGTTTCACCACTGGCCGGTCTGGTCAATACGGCTTACTCCACAACCTTGACAGCAACCGGTGGTATTCATGTTAATCAGCCATCGTATCTGTGGGGGCTGACAAAAGGTGTTTTACCCAATGGCATCTCGTTGGACAGTAGTACTGGTGTGCTTTCAGGAACTGCGACCAATGTGTCTTCAACCAGTATTACCCTGATGGCAACTGATGATTATGGCAGAACTGCAACCAAGGTTTTTACCCTTGATTTTGCTAATCCGCTGGCGCTTGTGCCGAGCATTATCCGGGGAACTCAGAATGTGACCTATGCAGGGCAATTAACGGCAACTGGTGGCACTACGCCCTACAAGTACGCTCTTACATCCGGTACTCTCCCTGCCGGTCTTGCCCTAAGTACAACAGGTCTAATCAGCGGCAAGCCAACGACCGCAGGAGCCAGTGTCTGTTCTTTTACGGTTACTGATGCTGCAGGCAGAACAGACACCCAGAGTATAACCATCAACATTGACGCCCCATTAACGGTAGCCACAACGCTTCTGACAGATGGTGCGACGGGTGCTGCCTACAGCCAGACCCTGGCGGCTGCAGGCGGTTACCAGCCCTATACCTGGAGTATTACCACAGGCTCGCTTCCTGCCGGACTCACGCTCAACGCTACCAGCGGTTTGATTTCAGGTACCCCGACAGGTGCCGTTCGCCCTTCCTTTACGGTCACGGTTACCGATGCAAACAGCCGTACAGCCTCCAAAGACCTGGTTATTGCGGTCCCGCTGGCTCTTGTAGCGCCACTACCTGGCACCGGAGCCGTTGGCAATGCCTACAGTGCAACAGCTACGGCCAGTGGCGGGGTATCCCCTTACCATTATTCTCTGGCAGGCACTCCGCCAGCAGGGGTTGCCATTAACACGGCTACCGGCGCAATTAGCGGCATACCAACGCAATCTGGAACCTTCAATTTTGCGGTAACGGTTGTTGATGCCAACGGCAGGTCTGTCACAAGCACCACGACAGCAGTGACAATCAGTCCGGCTTTTTATATTTCAACCGCCACCCTGCATACGGTTATTGCCAACAGCCCTTATAGCCAAGTCCTTACCGTATCTGGCGGTGTGGCGCCCTATACCTGGAGTATCAGTGCAGGTTCGCTGACAACAGGTCTTACCTTAGGCACGGCCTCAGGAAGCATTTACGGTACGCCGACAACCGATATTACGCAATCAGTAACCATACGGGTGGTTGATACAAACGGACTGCAGGCAACCAAGCAGTTTATACCGCCGTTAACCCTGCATACCGTCTCCATGCCCAACGGAACCCTTGGCTCCGGTTATTCTGAGTATGTTGTCGTGAGCGGTGGACTTCCTCCGTACACCTTTGCATTGACAGGGCAGCTTCCTGCGGGTCTGACGCTTGATACTGCAACCGGGCTCATTTCCGGCACGCCGACCGAGGCTGTGTATACCAACGCCGGTGTAACTATTGTCGACAGCAGCACACCAGACAGGCAGACCATGTCCTTTACGTTCGGGATCAGGGTCTGGTCAGCGCCTTCCATTGTGTATCCATCCAACTCTCTTACTGCAGAAAATGCTGTCAGTATAGCGCCGGTTACCATGGTGGCAAAAGGCGGGACTGCCCCGTACTCATGGCAGGTTTTGTCAGGAACACTTCCGCCTGGTCTTGAGCTTTCAAATAGCGGTGTAATTTCAGGAACTCCAACAAAACCAGGTGATTACTCACCGACGATTCTGGTGCACGACAGTTCAGCAACACCGGTTGCTGCCCAGAAGATCTTCTATATCCATGTAGAAGATACCAAGCCGGCCACCGTTACCTTATCCGGGCTGAACCAACTGTATGACGGAACCCCAAAAAACGTCATCGTTGAAACGAATCCAGCCGGTCTGGCCGTAACGGTCACCTATGACGGTTCCAGTACGGCACCGACAGCTGCTGGCTGTTACCAGGTTATTGCCACAATTAATGATCAAATTTATAGAGGGAGCGCCACAGACACCCTGAACATAACGCTGCCGGGCGCAGCACCTACCTTGTCCGTTGCGGTACAGGGGAATGGCAGCGGTGATGTTAACAGCGACCCAGGCGGCATTGTCTGTGCTAGTGGTAATGTGGGGGTCTGTTCGAAAGAATTTTCTCAAGCGACAGTAACATTGTTCGCGACTCCATCGCCACTATCGGTGTTTGAGGCATGGGAAGGTTGCGCTGCTACTGGTGGTGATGATGCAAAGAGCTGCGTTGCCACCATGGATATCAGCCGTACGGTAACAGCAACATTCAAATTGGCACCCAAGGCCATGATCGGTGAACAGCCGTATGACTCGTTGGCTGCGGCGTATGGCAAAGCAGCGTCTGGTGCAACAATCCTGCTGCTGGATGCAGAGCTTGAAGGCCTCTCCATACGTGACAAGGATCTCGTTCTGAAAGGTGGCTATAAAACTGATTTTAAAGACCGCAGCGGATCACCAACGGTCTTGAATGGCGGCGTTTCACTGGTGAGCGGAAACTCAACGGTCGAAACCATCGATGTGAAAGGAGCTGTGGTCATTCAGGGAGGCAGCTTGCTGGTAAATGGAGTGACGATCAGATAAACTCGGTGTTTGTTGTCGTTCGTCTGAATATGGGCTGCCCGCGGTTAAACGGGCAGCTCTGTTCGTTTAAGGAACTCACGAATGATCGGTATCACCGCATCTTTGCGGTCTTCCAGGATGTAATGGCCAGCCTGCGGGAAACGGTGCAGTTCTGCCGCCGGGAAGCGGGTCTGCCATTCAGTCAGAAAGTGGTGATCAAAGACAAAATCAAGCTCACCCCAGAGAATCAGCATCGGCAGACCAGCAAACTGGTTGATGCCGTCCGAGACAGCGCAGATCAGATCATAGTTGCGGTCACCCGGTTGCAGCGGGATATCCTGCACAAAGCGCAGGGTGGCGATCCGGTTCTGCCAGGAGTCATAGGGCAGCTCGTATAACGCCCGCAACTCCGCTGACATCGGATTTTCTTTGCAGCCGACCCAGGCAGCACCTCGGCTGAAGGCATTAAAGCCCCGTACCAGCAGGGTGCCCAGCCAGGTGTCACGGCAGATCCTTAAGCCCAGGGGAAACGGTTTTGCTTTTGGCAATGGAAAAGCACCGGTATTCAGGATCACCAGCCGTTCAATCCGTTCCGGGTGGCGTATGGCATAGGCCATGCCGATCATGCCGCCCCAGTCATGCAGTACCAGGGTCATCTTTTCAGGCAGGTTGAGGCTATCCAGCAATCGCTCCAGATCAGCCACCCGTTGGGGCAGGGTGTAGTCGTAACGATGGTCACCCGGTTTGTCAGACAGGCCGCAGCCGATATGGTCCGGCACGATGCAGCGGAAACGATTGGAGAGCTCCTTGACCAGATTACGGTAGTAGAACGACCAGGATGGGTTGCCGTGCAGCATCACCACCGTCGGGCCCTGGCCTTCATCCAGGTAGTGATACTTCAGGCCGTTCAGGTCGAAGTAGTTGCTGGTGAAGGGGTACTGTTTTATCAAATCAGGATTCATGTGGTGCATTAAAGCCTTTCAAAAAACAAGACAGAATCTTTTATAGCCCGCAGATCAGGCGGATTAAGCGGATCGACGCGGATTATTCTATGTGGGGAGAATCTTTATCCGTGCTGATCCGTCAAAATCAGCGTCATCCGCGTGCCATAGCAAAATTACCACTCGATTCCTAACATCATGCAGTTCAGTCCGCTGCCAATTCCAAGAAAAGCTACCCGATCCCCCGGTAACAGGATATCCCGTTCAACCGCCAACGCTGCGGTCAGCGGCAGGGAAACAGTACCCATGTTGCCCAGGAACTCATAGGTGGTGAAGTCCTTGTCAGCAGGCACTCCCAGGGTCTTCAGGATCATGCTCTGGTGGGCAGACCCAACCTGGTGGCAGATCACCCGGTCAACCTGTTCTGCCTTCCAGCCCACATGGGGCAGAAATGCCTCCCAGGTGCGACGTCCCAGTTCAACACCATGGTTCATGACATTGACCCCGTCAGTGGCCATGGACTGCTGATAGCCACCCTTGCCGTCCGGACCCACACCCCACAGGCAGAGGTTGTGGTGCTGCGGAGCTGCCTTGGTAATGCCGCCCAGCAGCCGGTGGGGGGCGTTGCTGCCAAATGAACCGTCGGTCAGCAGTACGGCCACAGCGCCGGAACCACCGGTCAGGGTGGCAAGGGAGTGGGCAAAATGCTGCATGTTGCGCTCTTCCAGCATCCTGGCAATCATCACCTCATTGATCTCGCGTGCTGATTCGCAGGAGACCACCAGACCGGCCTTGATCTGGCCCAGTTCGATCCGGTTGGCCATATCCAGAATGCCGTTTAAAACCCCCAGACAGGCGTTGGAAAGGTCAAAGATCGCCACGTCACCGCTGACGCCTAAGCCGTCGGCAACACGGCAGGCGGTGGCAGGCTCAAACTGTTCACGGCAGACACCGGTGTAGACCAGGGCGCCGATCTCACCCGCAGCAATACCGGAGCTGAGCAGTGCCTTTCGGGCTGCCATGATGGCGCCATGGGAAAGGGGGTAGCCCGGCTCCCACCAGCGCCGCTCACGGATACCGGTCAAGGCTTGTAACTGCCCCGGCGCGATCCGCAGTTCGCGGTAGAGCGGCTCCAGACGTGCCTCAAGATCACTGCTGGAAACCACCACCGGCGCCAGTTCGTATTCTAACGCCTCAATTACTACCTTCTGATACTTCATCGTATGGATTCCATTCTCACGGTAAAATCAATCATCTGATAGATCAGCTTGCCATCCACAGAGAGGTACCCGCTGGCAGTCATCAACTGCTGCTGATCATCCACTGCAGTGATCCAGGCGGTGACCCGGACCTGCTTGTTTGAAGGCACCACCTGGCCACGGTAGAGCCAACGGTGCTTTTGCTGCAGGGCAACACTGGAGATGATCGTGCCTTCCTGCCAGCCCCAGCGTTCAACAGCTGCAAATTTCAGCAACTGCTGGAATGACTCCAGCCCCAGGGAGCCGGGGGTCACCGGGTCTTCATAGAAGTGTGCCTTAAAAAACCATTCATCCGGATCAACCTGCTTGATCCCCTGCAGGTACCCCAGCCCGGCTGGACCACCGTCGGCCACGTACAGCTCGATCTGGTCGATCATCTGCAACTGCTTGTCCGGGAACGGGGCGGCCGTTGGGTAGTCAAGGCTGCGGCCACGGCCAGTTTCCGCCTCTGACGGCTGATAGGGCTGGGCATCGCGGATACCGACCTGCTGCGCCAGTGCTTCTTTGGAGAAAAAACCGAACATGGTCTGACCTTCGTAGATCATGCCCTGGCTGTCAGCCACACTAAAGTCAAATTCCTGGATGATCATGCCACCGCTGGTGGCTACCTTGGTCATGGTGGCACTGCAGGTCAGGGTGCCGCTATCCGGGGTAACCGGGCGGTGTTGGATGGCACTTCCCCCCAGGTTGCGGAACGAGATGTCGTTGGGGGTGGTCAGGGCAGAGCCAACATAGGCTGCCAGCCAGCCGCAGGGCTGCAGGGCTGCCTCCAAAAGCACACAGAATGGCATGCGGGGCTGACGTTCCATCCCAAAGAACCAGGCATCAACCGGCAGGTCATACTGGGCTTCGACCCCTGCTCCGGCCTTCATCTGCCACGGTTCACCCGTAACGCTGGTGACCCGATCCATAAACTGGAACGGCGGACCGGGCAGACGGGCGATCTTGCGCTGCTGGTCAAAGACTTGATAGCGGTCGCCAAATCCTTCCGAGGGCTTACCATTACTGTAAGCCATGATCTGTTTCTTGGTGTATACCGCCGGCTTGATGTACCCTTCCCCCTCACCCCGACCCTCTCCCGCCAGGGGAGAGGGGGGATTAGTGTTCCCCCTCCCTTGATGGGAGGGGGCTAGGGGGAGGGTGTTCCGTCCCTGCCAGAGCTGTTCAAGCTGCTGCCTGGTGGTTCCGGTCAGGCGGGCCGACATGTTGGTGATCTCCACAATCGGCTTGCCATCGGCATACATCAAGGCATCTACAATCACGTACGGTTCAGGGCGATAGCCTATTTCGCGGATGGTTACCTCATAGGTCACCACCCTGGTTGTCTCCAACACCTGACCACGGCAGCAGAGCTTGCTGGCCACACCCGGCACCGGTTCCCAGACCGCACTGCTGGCCTCAGCAACCCAGCCGATCCGCAAAAGCCAAATCCGCAGGGTATGCATGCAGCATTCATACATCAGGGTGCCGGGCATGACCCGGTCATCCACAAAGTGGCAGGTGATGAACCAGTCATCCGGATGAATATCCGCCTCAGCACGGATGGTTCCCTGGCCGTAGCGTCCACCACCGGGGATGATCTCATTGACCCGGTGTACCAGCCGCATCCTGCCACCGGGGATGGTCAGGGGCTGTTTGATGGCCAGGCCGCTGAACAAAGGGCCAAAGCAGCCGGCCAGATCCCCCTGACGCAGTCTATCCAGCTGCTCAGACGTGAACCCTTCCCGCTTCAGGGGTACCAGATCCTGCCAGTCAGCCGGTCTGATCCCGGTTGTGGGGCGCGGGTCAACCAGTGGTCTGACAATCCCTTTGCCGGCCTCAAGGGCCGCAGATGAGAAGAACCCGGCACAGCCGTCCCGCATGGATAGCAGCGGCTCACCCCCAACGGTTGCCTCAAAGAAGAAGCGGAACAGCCAGGTGTCTCCCTGGCGGAAGAACCGTTCAATCCGGATATCATAGTTGATGGTCTCACCAGGGCCGGGCAGACCACGGTGGAAGGTCACCACCGCATCCAGCAGGCGGTAGACCGCCAGCCCCCTGGTGATGAAGTCAATCCCCAGATACCCGGACAGGAACAGGTCGGCCTGACCTGCCTCAACCGCGATACAGGTAGGGATACGGCCACCATCCAGGTACCAGGCATGGGGAAAGATATCATGCTCGGTGATCACCCGGCCATTGGTCATGGAGCGCGGCTCACCCTCAACTCTGATAATCCGGTCCACCAGCATCAGCGGCTGGTCAGGCAGACGCACCCGGGTGGGGAAACTATCCACCTCGGCAAACTGCGGCCCCAGCATCGTGCTGACCGAGCCTACGGCGAACTCCATGCACATCTCGCGGTTAAAGGCAACCCCCCAACCCCCCTTGTCAGGGGGGCTTAAAGGCTTTTCTCCTCCCCTGACAAGGGGAGGCCGGGAGGGGTTTGCGGGCTGGAGTGGATTTGGCTCTGTATCATCACCCAACGCTTGTTGCAGGCTGGCCTGGAGCGCCAGGGCCTGTGCCATGGATTGGGTCAGGTTGTTGCTGAGGCTGAGGAACGCTTCATGGGCTGCAATCTGTGCTGCCTGGGCCTGACTGAACTCCTGCAGCAGGGTATCATAGTTAGAGGAAGTACCCCCCCATCCCCGCTTGTCAGGAGGGATAGAAACAGGTTGTGCTCCCTCCCTGACAAGGGAGGGCTGGGGAGGGTTAGAGGGGTTTGATTCTGCACGGTTTGTTGCCGGCGGCAGCGTCGGTATGGTAAACGGTTTACCACCGACAACCAGCCGGACCTGTGGGCTGTTGCTTGTGACCTGGGTTGCAAGGGGCTGGGTCATACAGAGTGGTGACAGATCCAGCGGTACCCGCTCGGCAATCAGGCTCGCCAGCAGACGCAGCAGGGTCAGGACCTGATCCTGTCCGTTAAAACAGGCGGAACGGGCCAGGTGCGGGCGTCCTTCCAGAATCCGGTTAATCATCCTGCTGCAGGAGTTGCCAGGCCCCATTTCAAGGAACAGGCGCACGCCATCGCGGTAGGCAGCCTCAACCGTGGCCGGATAGTCAATTCCGTGCAATGCCTGATCCAGGATCGCTGCGGCACAGCTTTCCTGGGTCGGCTCAAAACGGTCCCCTTTGGCATTGCTGTAAAAGGTTACCCCCTGGGGCGGAGTGGTCGGAAACAGGTGCAGATCATGGTACGGGGTTGCCACCGGTTGGGCCACTTCGCAATGTACGGTGGTCACGCCGTAGAGCGGGAAGAAATGACAGCCCAGGCAACTGACCAGTTCGCTTACTGCAGCGCTGTCACCACCCACTACGCATTCATCAGGGGTGTTGATGATCAGCAGATAGACCCGCGACAATGCGTTGATCTGTGCCCGTACCTGATCAGCCGGGGCCATCACAACCCCCAGGCTCCAATTGACCTGCTGGTGGTCTGCCAGCCCCCAGGCGGTCCGGGCGGCACGGCACTCGCCAGCCAGATCATGGGTAAACAGGGTTGATTCCTGCATCCTGCTGTACATCAGGTCGCGATCCACCCAGGTGCGGGTGGAGAACAGGGCGGCTGATTCACCCAGGCTGTAACCGATGGCGCTGGTGGGGCTGATGCCGAAACTGCGTACCAGGTCACTGACCCCGCAGCCGACCGCCACCTGGCCAAAGATCACGGCACGGTGGTTGTCATTGATCTGGGTACTTTCTTTAGCGGACCAGAACAGATCCGGCTGGAACTGGTTCTTCAGCCAGCGGTTTTCTTTGTCCTGTTGACGCAGCACCTCAGGCCAGCAGCAGAACAGGTCCCTGGCCATGGCAGGGTAATGATTGCCGGAGCCGGGGAATACAAAGGCGATCCGTCCCTGGCTGGCCAGCGGTTCTCTGCTGTAGAACAGCCGGTCCCGCAGGGAAGGAGGGGTCTCGACAGTCTCAGTATCCTGCTGCAGGGTCTGTCTGCCCTGTTCAATCAACTGCTCAAGTTGTTCTGCATCTGCTGCCACCAGTGCCATCCCTTGCGGTTGTGCAGACTGCAGGGTGATTCTGCTGCAGTATTCAGATGCCAGCCCTGCCAACCCCTGTCTGCTGCCGGCAGTGGCGCGGCAGCGCTGTTGCAACAGGTCCAGCTCGGCCAAAAGCTCGGACGGGGAGTCAGCCACTAACGGGAAAAGAAGTTCGGTGCAGGCGCCCAGCGGCGCACGACGTTCAGCCTCGGTTTGGAGAGGTCGGGGGCCGTCCCACCCTTCCAGCACCACATGGCTGCAGGAACCATCACTGCCGCAGACCGACACACCGGCCCGGCGTGGGCCATCTTCCCGGTTGCGCAGCCAGTAACGGGGGGTGGTCACCAGTTGCAGCGGTCCATTGGTCAGTTCCGGGCAGGCTGTTTCAGTGCCGCTGCTTGGGGGGATGATCTCCTGATACAGGGCAAGACAGCCCCGTAGCAGTGATGCCAGACCTGATACGGCACCGGTATGGCCGATGGCCCCCTTGACACTGCCCACCACTGTTGCATCAGCTCCAGTGTCAGCAAAGAAACGGGTCAATTCCTCTGCCTCAAGCCGGTCCTGCTCTGGGCTGGCATCAGCCGTGGCCTCGAGCAGGCTCACGGTTGCTGGAGCAATATCGCTATCCTGATAGGCACGCTGCAGGGCGTGGCTGTAGGCATTTTTCAGGTCACCGTTACTGGAGCCGATACCGCGGATCACAGCATAGATCCGGTTAGCGTCAGCCTTTGCATCGGAAAGCCGTTTCAACACAAAGGCACAGGCCCCTTCACCAATGGTCGTGCCATCAGCTGCGCAATCAAAGGGGCGACACTGGCCGGTGGCTGAAAAAGGGTGTACTGCATGCCGGCCCAGCACTGCCCGCAGATCACCGGCCAGATCAACCGCACCAACCACGGCCTGATCCAGTTCATGCTGCTGCAGCATCCTGACAGCGGTTTCCAGGGCACGGATGCCGGAATTCTCTTCACTGGACAGGGTAAAACTGGGGCCGCCGATCTTGAACTCCCGCGCAATCCTGCTGGCCACAATGTTGCCCAGGCTGCCCATGGTCCGGTTGGCGTTCAGGGCAGGGCTGATGCTGTCCCGCAGCCTGGCTGTCCAGTCTGACAGCTCGGCCTCAGTCAGTTTCCGTCCCAGCCGGTCTGCCCAGACCCTAGCCTGCTGCTGCATGGGCCAGCGCAGGGAAAACCCGGTGCTGTTCAGGTCAAAGGCGATCCCGATCATCACCCCGACCCTGGGGTTGTCCTGTTTGTCCAGACCTGCATCCTGCAGGGCATTGGCAGCGGTCTGCAGCATCAGCAACTGCTGGGGCTGCATCTCTTCCATCTCTTTGGGGGGGATGCGGAAACGGTTGCTGCCAACCCTGACTTGATCCATGAACCAGCCGGTAAACGGCATCTGATCAAGTCCCTGTTGTTTGAACCAGGCCCGTTGTTCAACACCCCACCAGCGCTTGTTAGGACGGGTCGGGGCCACGGCGTTGCTGCTGCCACCCAGCACCCGCTGCTGCACTGCCTGCAGCCCCTGCCAGGGGCCAAAGGAGGCATCCATGCCAACAATAGCAATTGGTTCTGAAGTTGGTACTGCCCTCATCCCCTCCCTTCTCCCAGAGGGAGAAGGGCAAGCTTGTCCCTCTCCCCCTGGGAGAGGGTGGCCAAAGGCCGGGTGAGGGGGTAACCACTCTTCCACCAGCAGGTGGGCATTGATGCCGCCAAAACCAAAGGCGCTGACAGCAGCACGGCGGGGGATGGTGTCGCCACGGCGTTGCCACGGTTCTGCCTGGGTCAGCACCTTGAACGGGCTCTGCTCCAGTTGCATGCCAGGCTGCGGGGATCTGAAATTGGCAGTAGGGGGCAGGGTTGCATGCTGCATGGCCAGCAGTACCTTGGTCAGGGCTGCTGCACCGGCAGCGGTCAGCAGGTGGCCGATGTTGGACTTGACCGAGCCGATTACACAGCTCTGCCGTGTCTCGCTACCCTGCCAGAGTTCCTTCAGGCTTGCCACTTCAACCGCATCACCAACCGGGGTGCCGGTGGCATGGCATTCAATCAGGTCAACATCCCGGGGTTGCCAGCCGGCCCGCTGATAGGCTGCCTGCATGGCGCGCAGCTGCCCTTCTGACATCGGTGCCAGCAGGCTGCCGCCCACGTCATTGGAAAGCCCCACAGCCCGGATGATGCCGTAGATCCGGTCACCACTGGCCACAGCATCACTGGTCCGCTTTAGCACAAAGATACCGGCACCTTCGCCGGTTAAGAGGCCATCGCCAGCAGCATCAAACGGCGAGCAGATCCCGCGTTTTGACAGGGCACGCAGTTGGCTGAAGCCCATCTGGGTATAGAGCGGGTCAGGCCGGGAAAGACCACCGGTCAGCATGGCATCAGCGCGGCCTGAGAGCAGTTCATCCATGGCCAGCTTGATGGCATACAGCGACGAGGCACAGGCTGCATCAAGGGTGTTGGTCAGCCCCCCCAGGCCCAGCTGCTGGGCCAGAATGCCAGCCGGAAGACCGGCCAGATAGCGGTTAAGCGGAGAGGTGGGAATTGGATCGGAAGCCTGTCCGACAACCTGTTCTTCAAAGCTGCGGCCAAGCCAGTTGCGGGCCAGCAAGGAGGAGGTCTCGGACGGCAGGGCCAGATTGCCGATGATCACCCCGACCCGGGAACGGTCAAGGTCTGCGGTCTGGCAGTCGCTAAAGGCCTTTCTGCCTGCGCTGACCAGAACATGAAACAGGGGATCAAGGCCATCCAGCTCCGGCAGATGCGGGGTCTGGTCCAGAAAACAGCCACGGGTGGTATAGAGGTGATCCTGCTTGCCCACCTCCGGATCAAAGATCTCTTCCGGAGCCACCTGCCAGCGTCCTGGCGGCACTTCACGGACAGCACTGCGTCCACCCCGGATCAGCTCCCAGTACTGGGCAAGATCCGGGGCATCAGGAAAGAGCGCGCCGATCCCGACTATGGCGACGGTGCTGCGGTAATCCTGCATCAGGCCGCTACCAGGGCAGCCGATTGTCCGGCCTGTGGCAACTGATTACGCTGGAAGGCCTGCTGCAATGAGGCATCAATCACGCATTCGTATCCTTCCAGACGGGCAATCAGCTTGCCGTTTGCCCGCTCAAGGAATTCAACGTCAGCAACAGCACTGTGGCTCTGGTGTGAGGTGACCCTGATGGCTACCTGGGCGCCATCCTTGGGGAAGGTCTCATGGAACTGGCGGTAGCGACCGGCAAAGGAGGGTAGCGATCCGGCGCCGAATTGTTCAAAGCTCCAGAGGATCATCATCTGGAAGGCACTGTCCACCACCAGCGGGTCAGTCAGCCAACTGCTGCGCAGCGGTTGCTTGATCCAGTTGCCAGGCTGGGGTGCTGCCTTGACCAGTGCGGCAATCCCTTTGTCAGAACAGCCGATCACCTGCTCAATGCCGTGCAGGTCAGGGCCGTGAAACAGGTAGGGCTGGTCATAGACCGCACTGCTCTGGTTGTAGGGGTGGCTTGGCAGTTCCTTGATGGTGCGGATTCCTTCAGGCAGCTTGTTTGCCAGCACGATCTCTGCTCGGGCATGCAGCAGGCTGCGTCCTTCTCCCAGGCTGCTGACCAGTTCCACCGGCACGGTGTAAAAGGCATCCTGACGTTTGGCCCTGCCTGCCATCAGCTGCAGGGTGCAAGGGGTGGAACGGTCAATAATTACCCCTTTGCAGATCCGCAGGTCATTGAAGCCGTGGAAGCGGAAACCGGGGTTGCCATGCAGGGCAGCGTGGGCCAGCCATTCCACAATCATGGCCATCGGCAGCACCGCCTTATTGTCAATCACATGGGAGCTGATGAACGGGAAATCATCCACGTTCAGGGTCAGCCGCAACGCCTCTTTAAGCGGTGCAGCAGGTTTCGGGGCATCAATAGACAGAGAGGCCCCTTTGACACCGGCCAGCACCGTGACTTCGACTGGGCCGATTGGTGCTGCTATTTCCTGGACCAGCAGATCAGCACCAGCCTCCAGCGGAATCAGGCCGATCCCTTCAGCAGCAAAGACCTTTTTCAGGGCCGGGGTGACCATGCCGCCATCCCAGGGGCCCCAGTTAAGGCAGAGGGAACGGCAGTTTGGTCGACAACGCGCCTCTGCCTGGGCCAGTTTGTTGAGTACCTCGTTGGCCACGGCATAATCCACCTGACCGGAGCGTCCCAGACGGCCGGTGGTGGAGCCGAACAGGGCGATAAAGCTTAAGTTGTCAGCGCGGGTGGCATCCAGCAGGGAGCGCAGGCCAGCCACCTTGGTGCTGTAGACCTGGTTGAACTGCTCTCTGGTCTTGTCAACGATCAGACGGTCAGCCAGCACACCGGCGCCATGCACCAGACCGCGGATCTGGCCATGTTCTTTGCGCAGGTCAGCCAGCAGATCAGCCACGGCCTGACTGTCACGGATATCCACGGAACAGTAGAGCGATCTGCCGCCCACAGCCTGGATCTGCGCCATGGTTTCCCGCAGTTCACGACCGGCAACCGTGGCCTGATAACGCTCTTCTATTTCACGGGGATGCAGTTTTTCTTTTGAGTGGGTCAGGATTGCCCGTTTGATGGCGGCTTCATCGGTCATCCCCTGCAGCCAGTCCGGTTCCTGTTCAGGCAGGGGACTGCGTCCCAGTAGCACCAGCAGCGGTTGCCAGGCCTTTGCCATGGCGGTTGCAGCAGAGGCAGTCACACCACGCCCGCCACCGGTGATGACCACCAGTTCACCCGGCTGGACCGGTGTTGTTGCAGCTGTTGCCAGTTCAGGCAGATCCTGCAGTGTCAGGCTGATCCGTTGCTCTGCTGACAGGCCCACCTCAATCGGGCCGTTCAGAAACAGCTCTCTGGCAACTGCCCCTGCAGCAGCAGAATGGTCAGGGAAAATCCCCAGATCAATCGCCTTGCAGGCCACTTCCGGCCATTCATGGCGGGCGGTCTTGCTCATGCCTGCCAGGCCGCCTGAGAGCGGGTCAATCAGTTGTGATCCCTCTGCACAGCCAAAGGCGCCATCCAGGCGTGAAACCGTGGCAAACAGGGCGCCACCTTCGCGGCTGGCCCGCTTCAGGCCGGGAGCCATCTGTTTCAGCAGCTGGAATCCGTTTTTCAGAAAGGCATCATCCGTGCCATCAGCCGGTGCCACCAGCACCAGACCAGCCACCTGATCCATGGGCAGCAGTTCCAGGATATCCAGTACCTTGGTCAGGATCACGCCGTGACCCTGGCTGGTCAGACAGCTACACAGTTCGGCAGAAAAGCTGGAACCATCATCGGTCACCACGATCACCCCGTTTTGCGCCAGGGTGACCGTGTCAGAACCTCCAGCAACCGGCAGTGCCTGTATCCGGCTGCGGTTCAGTACGGTTTGAGAGGGGGCTGCTGCAGCTGCTGGCTGGACTGGCGTTGCTGCTGGGGCCGGTGCAGCCGCTGCAGTACCGGCACTCAGGTAGTCGGCAATCTGCCCCAGGGTGTTCAGCACACCAAGCTGGTCAGGCCCGATGGTCGGCGCTGTTGGCAGCCGTTCCTGCAGAGCGGAGAGGATCTCAACCCGCTTGATGGAATCGATCCCCAGATCAGCATCCATGCTCATGGTCAGTTCCAGCATCTCTATGGGATAGCCGGTCTTGTCGCTGACCACTGCCAGCATGGTCTCAGTGATGTTTGACGCTGCTGGTTGTGCTGTGCTGACAGCTGTAGCAACTGCAGCTGTAGGTGCAGCTCCTGCCCCCAGATAGTCAGCAATCTGCCCCAGGGTATTTAGTACACCCAGTTGGTCAGGGCCGATGGTCGGTGCTGTTGGCAGCCGTTCCTGCAGGCAGGAAAGGATCTCAACCCGCTTGATGGAATCGATCCCCAGGTCAGCATCCATGCTCATGGTCAGTTCCAGCATCTCTATGGGATAGCCGGTCTTTTCACTGACTACAGCCAGCATGGTTTCAATAATGTTTGACGGCTGGTTTGCCCTCATCCTATCCTTCTCCCCGAGGGAGAAGGGACTCTTTTCACCCTCTCCCCCTGGGAGAGGGTGGCCAAAGGCCGGGTGAGGGGCTGCACCAGCCCCCAGATACTCAGCAATCTGTCCCAGGGTGTTCAGCACACCCAGTTGATCAGGGCCGATGGTCGGCGCTGAAGGCAGTCGCTCCTGTAGGGCGGAGAGGATCTCAACCCGCTTGATGGAATCGATCCCCAGATCAGCATCCATACTCATGGACAGTTCCAGCATCTCTATGGGATAGCCGGTTTTTTCACTGACCACCGCCAGCATGGTCTCAACGACAGGGGCAAGGGGCAAGGGGCAAGGGGCAAGGTTTGAAGAAGCTGTTTCCTGACCCTTGACCCCTGACCCTTGACCCAAAAAATCTGCAATCTGCCCCAGGGTGTTCAATACGCCCAGCTGGTCAGGGCCGATGGTCGGCGAAGAGGGCAGACGCTCCTGAAGGCAGGAAAGGATTTCGACCCGCTTGATGGAGTCAATCCCCAGATCAGCATCCATGCTCATGGACAGTTCCAGCATCTCCATTGGATAGCCGGTTTTTTCACTGATTACAGCCAGCAGGGTCTCGGTGACTGCATTGGAGACCGGCTGTGCAGCAACAGGGGCTGGTTGAGCAATAACCTGAGCCTGAACCGGTTGGGGCTGTATAACTGGTGTTGGTTGATTTACCCTCATCCTATCCTTCTCCCCGCGGGAGAAGGGACTCTTTTCACCCTCTCCAACGCCCTCACTCCATCTCTCTCCCATAGGGAGAGAGTGCACATTATCCCCTCTCCCTATGGGAGAGGGTGGCCAAAGGCCGGGTGAGGGGAGAGGGTGGCCAAAGGCCGGGTGAGGGGCCACACCACCCTGCAGAACCTGTTGCTGCTGGGAAAGCAGGGTCTGGATGGTGCGGGAAGCGGTTTCCTGTCCCTCCAGAAAGCGGCGGTGCAGCTGGGCGGTCTCTTCCTGCATCCGTTGCAGCACTGCCATCCCTTCGCGGGTCACCCGCAACGATTCAGCCAGGGCATCGCGGGAGGCAGTTGGTGTTGTTTGTTGTATTGTTTGTGGTTTCTCCTCAACCTTACCCTTAGCCTCAATCTGTCTCTCAACCGCAGGCCGCTTGGGCTTGGATTTGACATAGTTGGCGCCGCAGAGCGGAACCACCAGCAGTGGTTTTTTTGCAGGCGCTGCAGGGGCGTGATAGCCTTCATCCCAGAGCTGCAGGTTGATCTCAAGACCAAGTACGCTCAGTTGCGCAAGGCAGCGTCCCAGGTCAACCAGTCCGTTACGCTTGCCATTGGAGCTGTCCAGGGCCACGCAGCTATGTTCCTTGTCCCCAAGGATCGCCTTGACCAGACCGGACAGGCGGGCACCAGGGCCAACCTCAACAAAACAACGGATACCGGCAGCGTACATCGCCTCAATCTGGGCCACAAACTCAACCGGACGGGCCAGCTGGCCAGCCAGCAGCTCCTTGGCAGCAGCCATGTCAGCCGGGTAGGGGGCGGCACTGCTGTTGGCATAGACCGGCATGCTGCCACTGCCCCACCGGATATCTGCCAGACCGGTCAGAAACGGTGCTGCAGCATCAGCCACCAGCGGGCTGTGGAAGGCAGCAGCAACCGGCAACTGTTTACAGGTCAGTGTGCGGATCTTGCAGGCAGCTTCGGCCAGTTTGATCTGGTCGGTTGCGCCGGACAGGACAGCCTGGGTCGGGGCATTGCGGTTGGCAATCACCAGGTTGATCTTTTCCTCAGCCAGCATCTGCTCAATCGCGGCCAGGGGGGCTGAAACTGCCAGCATGCTGCCCTTGTCGCCAGAGCCTGCAGCCATCAGGGAACCGCGCAAACGGGACAGGCTGTGGAAGGAGGTTTCATCCAACAGACCTGCAGCGCACAAGGCGGTCAGTTCACCATAGCTGTGACCTGCAGCAACAGCAGCCTTCAGGCCGAATCCCTCCAGCAGGCGCAGGGCACCCAGGCTGACCGCACCAATGGCTGGCTGGGCGATCTGGGTGGCACGCAGTTCAGTCTCCTGCTGCTCGTTTGCCCCTTGCTCAAAGCGATCAGCAGGGTAGATCAGGTCAGTCAGGCCCGGTGTTGTGGTTTCAGCCTGTTCAAGGCTGTCCAGCAGTTGGGGAAAGGCGCAGGCCAGATCCCGCAGCATGCCCACATACTGGGCTCCTTGGCCAGGAAACAGCAGACCGGGTTGGGCAACAGCAGCGCCGGTGGCATAGCAGATACCATCCGGGGTGGTCCAGTTGGCGCCAGGCTGTTTGACCAGCATGGTTTGAGCGGTATTCAGCAAGGTACCCAGGTTGGAGCTGCGCTCAATGGTCAGGGCCAGACGGCAGGCTGCCTTTGGATCAAAACCAGCCCGCAGACTGGCTGCCTTGCCACGCAGGTCGTTCCAGGCACTATCAGCAGAAATGCTGGCAAGTTGTGCGGTCAGGCTTGCTGCATCAGCTCCGCTGAAGGTCAGCAACTGTACTGAACCATCCCATTCTGCAGCCTCCTGCAGGGGGCGGTACTCTTCCAGAATGGTGTGGAAGTTGGAACCACCAAACCCGAAAGCGCTGACACCGGCGCGGCGGGGTGCGTTGTTACGGGTAATCCAGGGCCGTTTGCGACCCGTGATGTAGAACGGGGTGCGACCACTCGTTACTTCATCCTGTGGTTTGGTGACCTTGATAGTGGGGGGGATGACCCGGTGGTGCAGGGCCAGGGCAGCCTTGATCAGGCCGGCTGATCCGGCAGCAGCCTTGGCATGGCCGATCTGGGCTTTGACTGAGCTGATGGCGCACCAGGGCTTGTCTGCTTCACCAAAGATCTCCCGTGCAGCTGAGACCTCAACCGCGTCACCCACCTTGGTGCCGGTGCCGTGGGCCTCCAGCAGGCCGATGCTGTCCAGGGTAACCCCTGCATTGGCGCAGGCGTTCAGGATAGCCTTTTTCTGCCCGGAGGCACTGGGGGTGTAGATCGCCTCACCCTTGCCATCGCTGGAAGAACCGATGCCACGGACAACCGCGTAGATTTTATCACCATCCCGTTCTGCATCAGCCAGACGCTTCAATACCACCAGGCCTAGGCCTTCGCCCAGGATGGTGCCGTCAGCAGACACATCAAACGGCTTGGCATTGCCGCTGGCTGAAAGAGCCGGGGTCTTGCTGAAGCAGGTGTACATGAAGATGTCGTTAAAGGTATCCACCCCGCCGGTTACCACCATATCAGCAGCGCCGGTGGTCAGCTCCATCCCTGCCAGATGCAGGGCACTGAAGGAGCTGGCGCAGGCAGCATCAACCACGCAGTTGGTGCCGCCCAGGTCGTACTGTTTGCTGATCCGTCCGGCAACCACGTTACCCAACAGGCCGGGGAAGGAGTTTTCCTGCCAGCCCACGTAAGAATCGGAAATCCGTTGTACCACATCCTCGGCAACATCCTGCGTTACACCGGCATCATGCAAGGCCTCACGCCAGCGGGGGTGGCCCAGGCGGGCGCCCAGCGGAATCACCATCTCCAGGGCACCGGTGACCCCCAGAATCACGCTGACTCGGCTTCGGTCAAACTGCTTGTCTGATCCGTAGCCTGCATCCTGCAGCGCCTGACCGGCAGCAACCAAACCAAGCAGTTGCGAGGTGTCAATCGCCTCTAACGAGTTGGGGGGGATGTTGTATTCCATCGGGTTAAACGGCACTTCAGACAGAAAACCGCCCCGCTTGCCGTAGGTCTTGTCCGGGGTCTTGGGGTTGGGATCGTAGAGAGCATCCACCCGCCAGTGGGATGCAGGGATCTCGGTGATGGCATCCACGCCTTCACGGATGGTGGCCCAGTAGGCGGCCTTGTCCTCTGATTTGGGAAAGAGGCAACCGATGCCGATAATGGCCAGTGGTGCTCCGGCAGTGGTAAGGGTGCGATCCTGTTCTGATTGTTTCACGCGGGAAACTCCTTGATCTCCGGTTTCATCTGATGGGGTGTAACAGTCCCCCCGGTAAAGCGTTGCAGGTTGGCGCGGCTGATGGCTGCCGCCCCCTCCAGGATATTACGGGCCACACAGGCTGCGCGGCGGTTGGCTGGTGCTTCCAGAGGGCTGCCCTTGACCCATTCGTTGAAGGCCCCCATGGCAGGGCCGCACCAGACCTGATAATCAATGGTCCGTTTGGGATCGCCATCCTTGGCCCAGTGGGCTGCCTGACCCAGGTACCAGCGGAATACCAGTGCCATGCGATGTTTGGGTTCACGCTCAGCCCGTTCCACCTGACGCGGGTCACGCTGTAGAAAGAAGCTGCGGGTCTGTTGCCAGATCTGCTCCAGTGGTGTCAGAAAGACGGTCTTTTCCAGTTTTTCCCGTTCTGCCGCAGGGATCGCCTCAAGGCTGGCATGGCTGCGGTACAACTCAAACAGCTTGGCTGCCCGCATGGCAAACATGGTGCCGCGCTTCAGTACCTGTACCGTAACCCCCATCTCAAACATATCAGCAGCCGGAGCCATGGTCACATCAGCCTGACGGGTCTCAGCCAGCATGGTGCGCACGGTATCGGATGTGCCGGATTCAACGCAGGCCTGATGCACAGAGCCGACCATGATCCAGGCAGCGCCCATGCTGAAGGCTGCTGCTGCTGATTGGGGGGTGCCGATGCCGCCACCCAGACCAACCCGCAACGCCAGCGGGTAGTTGTGCTGCTGCATCCGGGCTGCCACCGACTGGATGGTGGGCAGCAGGGTCAGGGCTGGCCGGTTATCGGTATGGCCGCCGGAATCAGCCTCAGCCGTAATATCCTGCGCCATCGGGATGCTACGGGCCAGTTCAGCCTGTTCAGCAGTGATCTGTCCCTGTTGCAGCAGGTTGTTGAGCAGTTTTTCAGGGGCAGGGGAGAAGAATTTTTCAGCCAGCTCCTCGCGGGAGACCTTGGCAATGATCCGGTTGGGGGTAACGATGCTGCCGTCAGCACCGCGATGGATGCCATGCAGGCGGTAGCGCACCAGCGGCAGGGTCAGGGCCAGAAAGGCCGATGCCTCCACCAGATGCACTCCTTTGCGGATGTACAGTTCTGCCAGGGCTGCCTCAAGATCAGGCTCCTGGGGGGAATGGATCAGGTTGCAGCCGAACGGGACGTTGCTGGCCAGCAGCTGGTCAACCGCTGACTCAACCGTTGCCAGCGGCAGTCCGGCAGCGCCAAAGAATCCCAGCATGCCTGCTTTGCCGAGTGCAAGTGCCAGGGGAACCGAACTGATCCCCTTGGCCATGGAGCCACCCAGGTACGGGTAGCGGATGCCAAGCTCCCGGCAGAAGCCGGTATCACCCAGTTGTTCTGGCACAATCCGGCCAAGCTGTTCCTCAAGCGGTGCGGTTAATGGGTTCAAGGGCTGTTTCCCACTTTAGATAGGCTAATAAAATCAAATGCGTAAAAATATATGAAAATGAATATTTTTTCAAGAAAATTGGCAGGTAATGGCCTAGTAGTACTCCTCTTCGTAGGCCGGCACCTGATCCATAAAACCAGCCAGCTGTTCAGCCCGGCCCATGGCTTGATCAAGATCCGCAATCAGTCGCTCCCGGTCTTTGGGATAGCTACCGGCCAGGTCAAGGAAGTTGGAGACATGGTTGGAGCGCAGGATGGTACGCTGGGGGGCCAGATGACAGAGCAGTTCCCGTGCTTCCAGCAGCAGTTCACGGTGGTTGCATTGCTCAAGTGAACGGACAAACGGTTCGTTGTGGCGATGAAACAGAGTCAACAGTGAGAAAAACTCCGGGTTGACCCGGTTAACCCAGGCAGCGGTGGCTCTGGCATGCTCCAGGCTGCGGCTCCGCCCGGCCAGGCCGAGGATTGCCGTGACTGACAGCTTCATACCGGCCTGGCGTGCCATTAGCGCAAGCTCAGCCATCCGGTTGCTGTCAAAACCTTTGTTGATCTGCTGCAGGGTAGCATCATCACCAGACTCAAGGCCAAAGTACAGAATCCGCAGCTTCTTTTCCCGCAGCAGCTGCAGCTGCTCCGCTGTCTTGGTGGTCAGGCTGTTGGGTGAGGCATAGGATCCGATCCGTGTCAGGCCGGGGAACGTGGCAGCCAAGGCATCCAGAATGGTGACCAGTCCGTCAAACGGGTAGACCAGGGCATCGCCATCAGCCAGAAAGATCCGCTCAACCCGTGTCCGATAGGCTTGCGGCAGTTCTGTGATTTCAGCCAAAATCTCTTCTGCCGGGCGTAGGCGGAACTGCTTGCCCTTGTACATGCCGCAGAATCTGCATTGGTTTTGGGAACAGCCCACCGTAATCTGGAAGATCAGGCTGCGGGCTTCGCTGGGGGGACGGAACACCGGTTCAATATAGCGGGGCATGGCAGACTCCTGGCCGGGATTTTTTCAGTGCAAAGCAGCGAGCAGATCTGATAGTAATCAACAAGATCTGTTTGGCAAACTATTTTAGCAGTTGGGGGTAGTATGAAGGTTCTGGTTGATCTTTGCGTTGTACCGTTGGGGGTAGGGGTTTCCGTCTCCAGCTATATTGCGGCCTGCGAAAAGGTGCTGACCGAGGCTGGCCTGAAAACAGCGCTGCATGCCTACGGCACCAACATTGAAGGGGAATGGGATGCGGTCTTTGCGGCCATCAAACGCTGCCATGAAGCCGTGCACCAGATGGGCGCCCCGCGTATCACCACCACCATCAAGATGGGTACCCGCATTGACCGGGAACAGACCATGGAAGATAAGATCAACAGCGTGCAGGCAAAGCTGGGGTAGCTGACTATGTTTGAATGCCAGTATAATGATGAGATGGAGGCAGAGGTGAAGCGGCTGGAGGCCCAGGCACGGGCGGTTGCAGCCGGGCATCCCCAGTGGCTGAATGCCTGCGCTGCCTGTGGAGCGGAGCTGCTGACGGTTGATGTCAGCAGCTGCGAGATCTGCGCTGCTATAGCGAAAACCGATTGCAGAGGGAACTGAGAACAAGCCATGAAACAAGCTGCGCCAGCTTACATCGGCATTACGCAGGCTGCATCAGAGCTGTTGCAATCCATTGATGCCGGTGGTGTGCCTGCATTTGTCACCAGTAGCCTGATAGAGATTGCCAATGAGAATGATATCACTGTTCCTGGCCACTGGACCCCCAATGAAATAGTGGCGGCAATTAGAGTCAAGGCGGTTTTGGTACCCGCTTCGCAAGACTAGACGACGCATTCATCAAATATATTGTTTCCAAAGACTGGTTTGGATTTTGATTGCACCAAAAAGAAAAAGGCTTTACGGTAAAAGCCGTAAAGCCTTGATTTTCTTGTGGTACCAGAGGCCGGACTCGAACCGGCATGAGGTTGCCCTCGGCAGATTTTGAGTCTGCTGTGTCTACCATTTCACCACTCTGGCAAAGTTTTATGTTTATACCTAATCATCCTGCTGAGAGTCAAGAGGCTTTATGCTCCTGATCCCTTTTACGGGATGCAAAAATGAGGATGCTCGTACCATGAAATTTACTACTTCGCAGCTTCAGAACTGGGACAAACAGTATGTCTGGCACCCCTTTACCCAGATGCAGGACTGGCTGGCTGATGACCCGATTGTCATTGTGGCAGGTGAGGGGAGCTGGCTGATTGATTCAGATGGTAACCGTTATCTGGACGGAGTTGCTTCCATGTGGACCAACGTGCATGGCCATAGTCATCCTGCCTTGAACAAGGCGCTGGCTGATCAGGCGGCCAGGCTTGAACACTCAACCTTGCTGGGGTTGGCGGGTGAACAGTCAATCCTGCTGGCAAAACGGTTAATTGAGATAGCACCGGCAGGGTTAAGCAAGGTCTTTTATTCCGATAACGGTTCCACAGCAGTGGAAGTGGGGCTGAAGATGGCCTATCAGTACCACTGTCACAAGGGAGAACCGCAGCGCAGCAGGTTCCTGCGGCTGCAGCACGCCTACCACGGTGACACCATCGGTTCCATGAGTGTGGGCGGGATCTCGATCTATCATGACACCTTCAAACCGCTGCTGTTCTCAACTATAGAGGCTCCTGCTCCCTATTGCTACCGTTGTCCCTTGGGTAAGAATGATCCGGCAACCTGCAGCATGGCCTGTCTGGACGCGCTGGAGCGGTTGATGGCTGAGCATCAGAATCATCTGGCCGGTATGATGATGGAGCCGCTGCTGCAAGGAGCAGGCGGGATGCTGGCGCACCCTGCCGGATACCTGAAGGGGGTACGACAACTGTGTGACCGCTACGGCGTGTTGCTGATCACCGATGAGGTGGCTACCGGCTTTGGGCGTACCGGCAGTATGTTTGCCTGTCAGCAGGAGGGGGTGACGCCGGATATCATGGCGATCTCAAAAGGGCTCTGTGCCGGCTACCTGCCGTTGGCAGCCACCTTGGCAACCGAGGAGATCTATCAGGCATTTCTGGGGAATTATGCCGAGTTAAAGACCTTTTTTCACGGTCATACCTTTACCGGTAATCCACTGGCCTGTGCTGTTGCGTTGCGAAGTCTGGAACTGTTTGAAGAAACCGGGCTGCTGGAGTCAGTGCAGCAGCGTAGTAAACAGTTAACGATTTTGCTGCAGCAGTTGGAGGACCATCCCCACGTTGGCAATCTGCGTCAATGCGGTCTGGCAGCCGGCATTGAGCTGGTGCAGGATAAGGCCACAAAAGCAGCGTACCCCTGGGAGGAAAAGCGCGGTATCAGGGTTTGCCAGGAAGCCCGCAGGTGCGGGGTTTTTTCCCGTCCGCTGGGGAATACGGTGGTGGTGTTTCCACCCTTGGCTATTACAGCAGATGAGTTGGCATTTTTGATGGAAGGGCTTACAAAGGCGATCAACGCAGTGACTGATTAGTCAGGCGCAAGTGGTTCAGCAGCAGTCTCTGCTTGTTCTGCTTCATCAAGGGTTTTCCGAGCCTCTGCTTCTGCAGCCTCCCGTTCCGCTGCCTCTTGTTTGAGCCGTTCCTGACGCTCACGTTCATCATTTTCAAGCCAGGCTTTTTCAAGATCACTGGCCAGAATATCCAGACTACTGAGGGAAAGTCGGCGTAATCCGCCATCGCGGCTGTTCTCAATCAGGCTGACCGGGCCGGACAGCTCTGCAGAAAACTCCTCAACCGCATTTCCAAGATAGATGGTTACCCCTTCATGGATACGATCCTTGATATTGATCTTTGGGTTTGATCCGGCCGGACGGTGGGATCTTACATCAAGAATAACCCTGCCCAATTGTTGCTTTTTTTCGGTTAAAGCGGTCATTTTCTGCATATCTTTGGTCGTTGTGATCTGTTGTTGCAGCTCGTCAAGCTGCTCAAGCAGGATATGTATCCGATCAAGATCATGGTAATCCACGCCACTATGCACACTAGTCTTTACGGCAGATGGTGCCCCCAGTTTTTTTACCTCAACGCCAGCCTGGGTTACGCAGTCACCGCCTGCCAGAACGCCGGTGGTCAGGCTGCCGCGACAATGAACAGTACAGTTGCGCAGCTCAACATCAACCAGCATGTTCCCCCAGCATTCAACGCTACTGTCATGGATAAAATGGGCAGTGATGCTACCTCCGCAGAGGATGCTACCCTTACCCTGGCCCTGACCATCCATCCCACAAAACTCAATATTACCGTGTGAGATCAGGCGACAGGCCCCCACGTTGCCGGTAATCTTCAGGCCTTTGCTGGCGCTGACCTGGAATCCATCCAGCACATCACCCCGCACCTCAACAAAACCGTTAAAACGGATGTTGCCAACACTGAAGTCAACATCGCCATCCACCAGATATTCTTCAACCACATGAATGGTGTCACCTTCCTGCTTGACCCTGCCGTGGATCTCGGCAAAAAGAACATCATTATGGTCACCGCCAAAGCGGACATTTTGCCCCAGTTTCAGCATCAGGGGCTTACCTGCTTCTGATGGTACCGGTTTGCCACGAACTGTCCTGCCGGGAGAGCCGCTGGTGGGGGGGAGTATTCGACCGATTTCCTGACCTGCATCTACGTTAATAAAATTCTGCACGGCCCTGAAGTCAATTTGGCGTTTTTCAGGATCTTCATCAGGCGTTGTTTCAGCAGGGGACTGATCAGACGTATCAAGACTGTAGGCAAGTTTACCATCATCACCAAGCACCGGCTGAATGCCGGCTGCCAGCAAGCCGTTGGCACTTTTACCGGGCCGCGCTTCACGCAACAAAAGTGGCAGTGCTTCTTCATCAATCCCAATGCTGACGCCATCTGCAGCCAGATAGCCCAACAGCTCATCCCTGGTTGGAGGAGTGCCATCTGCCTTCACTTCAAGGTGGGCGCGGCATTCCATTTCATCCTTGGAGAGGCTCAGAATCAGTTGAAAGCCGGTCTGTGCGTGGTAAAAACGCTGGCCGTCCGGCTTGTTTTCCCCTGTCTGCGTGGCCTGATCGCTCATGATTGCTCCCTGTAATCAGTTTTAAGCTTAACATAAATTACCGTTGGGTAAAGTATGAAATCATTGCAGCAGGTTGGATGAGTGTGCCATAGTGCGGTCATTAACCTGATGCAGGCGGAATGCTGAGTATGAATGAACTGACACGAATCCTTATCATTGATGATGATGAACCTGGGCGGCAGGTAATGGAACTGCTGCTGAAAAAGGCTGGATTTGCACCGCTTTCTGCTTCAAATGGTGCAGAGGGGGTGGCGTTGGTTCGTGAAGGCCGGGCAGATCTGGTGCTGGTTGATCTGTTTCTACCTGATAAAAATGGCATTGAAATCCTGCAAGAGATTCGACAAGTAGCACCTGAACTGGAGGTGGTGGTGATTACTGGCCACGCCTCGGCTGAGACCGCAGTACAAGCCATGAAGGAAGGTGCTTTTGATTATATAACCAAGCCGGTCAACTTTGAAGAGTTGAAAATTGTCATTGCCAAGGCTCGTGAGACGCAACGCCTGCTATCAGAAAACGTCTACCTGCGTAAACAGTTACAGGAACGTTTTCAGTTCAGCAGTATCATTGGTGGCTCTGCTGCCATGCAACGGCTTTTTGAACGGATGCAGCGGATTGTTAAAACCGACTCAACGGTGCTGGTGTTTGGTGAGTCAGGCACTGGTAAAGAACTGGTTGCCAAGGCACTGCATCATAATGGTCGCCGTAAGGGACATGCTTTTGTGGCAGTAAACTGTGGTGCGATTCCTGAAACATTATTGGAAAGCGAACTGTTCGGATATGTCAAGGGGGCTTTTACCGGTGCGGTACGTGACAAGATCGGCAAGTTTGAGGCAGCTAACCACGGCACCATTTTTCTGGATGAGATCGGTACCATGCCGATGCATCTGCAGTCCAAGCTGTTGCGGGTACTTCAGGAGCAGGAGGTGGAGCGGGTTGGTTCCACCAAGCCGATCAAGCTGGATGTACGGGTTATTTCAGCTACCAATGCCGATCTTGAAGAGCAGGTCCGTCAGGGTAGCTTCAGGGAGGATCTGTTCTACCGTTTGAATGTTATTCCGCTGCAGTTGCCGCCCCTGCGGGATCGGCGTGAAGATCTGCTTCCGCTGGTCAGTCATTTTCTGGACAAGTTTTGCCACCTGATGGGGCGTCCGCTCATGACCCTCAGTAAACCGGCCCTGGATGCCCTGGAACGATACCGTTGGCCCGGCAATGTACGAGAGCTTGAGAATGTAGTAGAACGGCTGGTGGCACTGACTGAACAGGATAGCATCGGTCCGGGTGACCTGCCGGTTGAGATTACTGAGGCAGCAGGACGTCCCAAAGGGGTCTGCCTTGAACTTTCACCGGAAGGGATAGATATGCCGGCTGCCATAGAAGAGCTGGAACGAAAGATGATCGCCAAGGCGCTACAGATGTCCAATGGGGTAAAAGCCAGGGCAGCAAGCCTGCTGGGGCTGAATCGTACCACCCTGGTGGAAAAGATGAAACGGCTGAATATTAACTGATCTGCCTGGATTTTCTGACCCTGAAGGTGGCTTTAAAAGTGGCTGCCTTGATCCCTTCCTCGGTTACAATTTCAGTTAGCCCCTCAATGTCCCGGTCATCCTGGTTGATTACCCTGGCCTCGGCCCGGACAAGCCCCCAACGCACCGGTGCGTGAAACTCAAGACCCAGTTTGACCGTCACAAAATCAGTTCCTTCCGGTAGCAGGCTCTTGATTGCCATGGCCATGGCCGTATCAGCCAGTGACACCACTGCACCACCGTGCATCAAACCCTTGCCCTGACAAAGGGCTGCCTTAAATGGCATGGTCAGCACCGCCTTACCGTTTTTAGCTTCACGGATGGTCATGCCAAGAAACTCCTCAAATGGCGCAGTGGCGATCCATTCCGGCAACTGAAACGGCAGTTCTTCATCCTGGTTAACCGGAAGATCATATATGTTTTCAAACATGGAAACTCCTCTGCATTTTTTATCCTTCATCCTTCATCCTTCATCCTTCATCCTTGCTTCTCTACCCCCATATCCCTGCAACCGGTTTACCACAACTACCGCAGGCACCGTCTTTCAGGTTAAGCCGGGTAACCGCGTAACCATTGCGCCCAATCACCACTGCTCCACAGCCGGGGCAGACGGTCTGTTCTCGGCCGTGGGCGACATTGCCTTCATAGACATACCGCAGGCCTGCCCGGTCACCAGCCTCAAGTGCCCGTTCAAGCGAGCTGGCAGGGGTAGGGGGATGATCCAGCATCTGATAGCAGGGGAAGAAACGTGAGACATGCCAGGGGGTGTCAGGCCCAAGCTCATCGGCAATAAAACGTGCAATGCCGTTCAACTGTTCTGCATCATCATTTTCTCCCGGTATCACCAGTGTCGTAATCTCAATCCAGATGCCGTGGCGGCGGTAGTCTCTGATACACTCCAACACCCCGTTTAACTGCGCTCCACAGACACGCCGGTAAAAGTCATTGGTAAATCCCTTCAGGTCAATATTGGCAGCGTGCAGCACCGGTGCGATCAACCCCAGCGCCTCTGTGCTTATGTAGCCATTGGTGACAAAGATGTTGTAGAGACCGGTTTCAGCTGCCAGACGTGCAGTTGCCAGGGCATACTCAAACCAGACCGTTGGTTCGGTATAGGTGTAGGCAATGGAACGGCAGCCACCAGCGACGGCACGTTGTACCAGCTCAGCTGGTAGAGTCAGGCGGCCAGGCATCCGGCCGGTGCCCTGATCATTGTAGTGGGCAATATCGGCATTCTGGCAATGCTGGCAGCGGAAGTTACAGCCCACAGAGCTATGGAGTAGCTGCGTGAACCGGGCAGGACGTGATAAAGCGGTTTTTTCTCAATAGGGTCGATCTGCTCTGCCACAAGCAAGCCGGAAACCAGTGAGTAGAGTTGCCCACCCCGGTTTTCCCGGACGCGACAGATGCCGCGGCCACCATCAGCAATGGTGCAGCCGTGTCGGCAGAGGTCGCATCGGACTGCAGAATGTTCAATGGTGACAAAACAGAGGGCTTTTTCCATAAAAAATCTCCAGCCTCTTGCAGGAATACCGTTTACTGGTATATCTATACCCGATAGTCAGCTGAATGCAAACCGGTTGGCAATT
>CAZNWF010000011.1:0-45259 GCA_964576485.1 uncultured Geobacter sp.
AGGCAACTGCGGACAAAGGATCAAAGATAGAAGAGCTGGTTGCCCGTAAGGTGGTGGAGCTGGTGAAGACGCTGGAAGAGAGGCGTTATGTTTGAGCAGTGTGGTAAGAATGGTTGTTAATGTAAAATAAAATTTACAAATAATTCGCTTATGTAAACTATATTTTCATACATCCAGCCTGATGCCTGGCAGTAGGGCAGGGCTACTACACGTTTCTGGTACAGCGATTTGACCGGATCGGTGACAGGCGCCGTTTTTTTGCCTCGGCCATGACCATGCTTGGCCGTAACGACACTGAAGAGGCCAGCTACCTTGAACTGGCAGAGTTTATCGCAAACTTTGGCGAACCGGATCATATTGCAGCTGATCTTGCACAACTCTTCCGGCGGGTGCTCTTTAACGTAGCAACTGCCAACCGGGATGACCACCTGCGTAACCATGGGTTTATCAGAACACCGGCAGGCTGGCGCCTGGCACCAGCCTTTGACATGAACCCTTCGTTTAAAAAGAAAGAACATACCCTGGCCCTTGATCTCTACAGCCGAGAACCTAATATTGCCTTGGTTCTGGAAACTGCCGGGTATTACCGTTTAAGCGCAGTGCAGGCAAGGGCTATGTGTGATCATGTTCTGTCTGTTGTGGCCACCTGGCCGGTACAGGCTAAAAGGCTGGGGATTCCCTCTGCTGAATGCGGGGAAGCAGAACATCTATTTGTGCATTGAAACCATTATATTGCTGGAAGATACGTTGTCTGTTGGTGTCAGCAGTATTAACAGGTCACTGATTCTGCAGGGAGGCTATAAGGCTGATTTCAGCAGAACCAGCAATGGTTTTACCACCATTGGGCCACTGACGATTGGTAGCGGCAGTGTAACGGTTGACAGGATTGTGGTGAAATAGGATGCACATGGTGCTATGGGGAATGTGTGGTTAACTGGTATTGCAGTGGCAATTGCTCGGCTATCCTGTTTCGCCCGGTAGATTACGAAGGGGAATTGCGATGAAAAAGAAGCTGCCCATAGGAATACAAACCTTTCGCGAGATACGGGAAGAAGGGTACTACTACGTTGATAAAACCGCCTTTGCCTGGCAACTGACAGAGCAGGGGAAATACTATTTTCTTTCCCGTCCCCGCCGCTTTGGCAAGAGCCTGTTCCTTGATACCTTAAAAGAGCTGTTTGAAGGAAATGAGGCGCTGTTTCAAGGGTTGTATATTCATGATAAGTGGGACTGGACACTATCATACCCGGTTATCAGGATCAGTTTTGGTGGCGGGGTTGTGGGAGGTCGATCTGATCTGGATGCAACATTACATCAGCAGTTAAGCTATCACGAAGGGCGATTTGGCCTGTCATCAGATTTTCCCGATGCTCGCAGCCGTTTTCTGGAATTGATTCGGCGGGTGCGTGAGCAAACTGGTCAGCGGGTGGTGGTGCTGGTTGATGAATACGATAAACCGATTCTTGACCGGATTGAACGGCCTGATCTGGCCCTTGAAATCAGGGAGGGGCTGAAAGATTTTTATTCAGTTATCAAGGATTCTGATGCCCATATCAAATTTGCCTTTCTTACCGGTGTCAGCAAGTTTTCAAAGGTAAGTCTGTTCTCCGGGCTGAATAATCTTGAAGATATAACGGTTAACAAAACATATTCCGCTATTTGTGGTTATAGCGATATCGATGTGGATACTGTTTTTGCCGCAGAACTTGAAGGGCTTGACCGGGATGAACTCCGCCGTTGGTATAATGGTTACAACTGGACTGGAGAAGCGGTCTATAACCCCTTTGATTTGTTATTGCTGTTCAGGGAAGGGCAGTTCCGTCCCTATTGGTTTGAAACCGGCACTCCCTCTTTTCTGATCAAGCTTCTTTACGAGCGTCAACAGTTTACTCCTGATCTGGCAACCATTATGGCCCCAGAGACGTTGCTTTCAACCTTTGATGTGGATAACATCCCCAGTGAAGCATTGCTGTTTCAGGCAGGTTATCTGACGGTTGACCGTGTCCGTTATCTGCCGGGAAGGATGGAGCTGACCCTGCGGTATCCCAATTTGGAAGTGCAGGCCAGTTTGAATGACAGTCTGTTGTTGGCCTTATCCAAAGATCCGATGGTTCCGGCCAAAAATGTCAGCAGATTGTACGATATCCTGATGGCCAACGACCTGATGGCTATGAAGGAGTTGTTCCACAGTTTTTTTGCCTCTATCCCCCATGACTGGTATCGTAAAAACCAGCTTGAAAACTATGAAGGATACTACGCCAGTATTTTTTACAGCTACTTTGCTGCCCTGGGGCTTGTTATTGCCGTAGAAGACAGCACCAATAAAGGCAGAATAGACATGGCTGTCTGTTTTAACGGCCATATCTGGCTGTTTGAATTCAAGGTTGTTGAGATGACTCCGGAAGGCCGTGCCATGGAGCAGTTAAAGACCAGAGGCTATGCCGAAAAATACAGGGGTAGAAACCAGCCGATCCATCTGATCGGGGTGGAGTTTAGCAGCGAGAGCAGAAATATTGTTGGATTTGAAGTTGAGGAAGGATAAGGGATGGCTGGCGGTACGGTTCTAAAAGAATGCTCCCTCCCCAACGGCCTGCAGGTAACCGTGACGGATGTTTCACGTCATTACTATGGTGGCTACTGGCAAGTTTGTCTTGAGGTCAGCTGTCTGGTTCCGCTTAAGCTGGGACAGTTTTCTGATCCGGCGGTTGAGGCGGATGCCCGTCGGCTTCTGGGGACAGCGGTTCCTTTTGTGCGTCATTTAGAAAAGATGGCGGTGCATGGTGATGAACTGGACGCTGTGCGTCAGGGGTTGCTGGAGCGGTATGATCGCCACCTGTTGCCGTTTCTTGGCAATCAACAGTTTCCATCCCGTTTTATTCAGAGCGAGTTTCAAAAACGCAGTAAAAAGAGTAACCGTGGCATCCCCTGTCTGATATGAATCTGCATGAACTGACCATTGAACGGCTGGCCTTAGGTGGCAACGGTGTAGGCAGAATTGACGGCAAGGTCTGCTTTGTGCCGTTTTCTGCGCCTGGCGACCGGCTGAAGGTGCGGGTGACACGGGAACACCGCTCTTACTGCGAGGCTGAACCCGTTGATCTGCTTGAAGCATCACCGCAACGGGTTGAACCACGTTGTCCGGCCTTTGGGCAGTGCGGTGGCTGCGATTGGCAACATATCAGCTACCAGGCGCAATCTGATGCCAAGCAACAGATCCTGACCCAGACCCTGCAGCGGGTTGCCCATCTAGATGCCCCGCTGGTTGCTGCAACGGTAGCGTCAAAGCTGGAGTATGGCTATCGAGCCCGGGCCCGGTTCAAGCTACAGGTAACAACGGCGGGCCTGGCGGTTGGTTTTTTCCAGCGTGGTACCCACTCTGTCATTGATCTGCCTCAGGGCTGTCCAATCTGTACTGCAGCGGTTAACAGTGCCATGCTGAAGCTACGTCAGGTTATTCAGCTGCTGCCTGATCCTAATCGTGTACCTCAGATCAGTCTGGAAGAGGGGCTGACAGGTGTAGTGGCTGTTGTGCAGTATATCGGTGGTGATCTGCAGCGTTTGAAGCAACTGCTGTTGCAGCATCAGGACCAGTTGGGGCTCTGCGGGCTGTTTCTGCAAGTTGGCAAAAAGGAAACACTGCAGCCGCTCTTCGGTTCCGGCCATCTGGCCTATCAGGTGCCCTGCTGTACAGAAACAGCAGGCATGATGGAGCTTGGCTATCAGATCGGCGGGTTTTCTCAGGTCAATCGTTTGCAAAACCAGAGCATGGTCAGGCTGGTCTGTGGCTATGCCCAGCCAGTTGCAAATCAGCGTATGCTGGATCTGTACTGCGGCAACGGTAACCTTTCTCTGCCGTTGTCCGGTGCGGTGCAGGAGTTGCTGGGGATTGAAGGGTTTGCCCCTTCGATTGCATCGGCAGTTGACAATACCCGTCAACTTCGTGTAAACAATAGCACTTTCAGATGTAACGACGCCTCAAAAGAGTTGCGTCACCTGCTGGCTCAGCATGCCCGGTTTGACCTGGTGCTACTGGACCCGCCCAGGGCTGGGGCAGCTGATGTTGCCCGTGAACTCGCTCAGCTTGGGGCAGAGCGGATTGTGTATGTCTCCTGCGATCCTGCTACACTGGCCCGTGATCTGGGCCACCTGTGTGGTTCTGCAGGGTACCGGCTGATCGAAGCGACACCATTGGATATGTTTCCCCATACAGGCCATCTAGAAACCGTGGCCTTACTGAACCGAACCTAGAATAAGCTTTTTAATAGCGAATCTGCACAACAAGGAGCGTACCATGAACAAGTCTGAACTGATCGAAACCTTTGCCCTTCAACGCGAGATCTCCCACAAGCGGGCTGAAGAGGTGGTCAACATGATCTTTAACTCCATGAGCGAAGCGATGACTGCTGGTGAGCGGATCGAGATTCGTGGTCTGGGGAGCTTTGTGGTCAAGGAGTATGGCGCCTATACCGGTCGTAATCCCAAAACCGGTGAGCCGATTGAAGTAAAGCCGAAGAAACTGCCATTCTTTAAGGTTGGTAAAGAGCTGAAGGAGCGTATCCTGGACGGCGAATAAGTGTGCCTCGACGCATTGCGGCCATTGACTTTGGCACCAACACCGCTCGTCTCCTGATTGCTGATCTGTTTGATGATGGCCGGTTTGAACAGGTGGCTCTGAAGCGGACCATTGTTCGTCTTGGTGGTGGGTTTAGTCGTGAAACCGGTCTGGCTGCAGATGCCATACAGCGTGCCAGAACCTGCCTGCACCAGTTTGCTGAATCTATTCGCAAGCATGGAGCAGCCACGGTGCGGGCTGTGGCAACCAGTGCAGTTCGTGACGCAGTCAATGGCCCCGTTTTTGTAGATCAGATGGCCCAGGAAACCGGGATCAGGTTAGGTGTTATTGATGGCCTGACAGAAGGTCGTGTGACCCTGACCGGTGTGTTGGCTGGTCTGGATCAACAGCCGGAGCAGGTGCTGCTGTTTGATGTTGGGGGGGGGAGTACCGAGTACACTGTGGCTCGGGGCGCCTGCCCCCTTTTTGTGCATAGTCTGCCGCTGGGGGTTGTCCGGCTGACAGAAGGCAAGGCAGATTCAGCTGCCATGGCGGATAAGATTGGACGTGAACTGGACAGCTTACAGCAGCAAATGGCACAGGCTCAAGTTACACTTTCACCCAACACCCTGCTGGTGGGTACTGCCGGTACTGCTACTACTCTGGCAGCCATTTCGCAGGAGATGGCAGAATATGACTATCGCAAGGTTAATAACTGTCTGCTGGAACAGCAAGAAATTCAGCGTATCTATGGTCTGCTGCTGCCCCTTTCCCCTGTACAACGTCTGTCAATTGCCGGTCTGGAAAAAGGACGTGAAGACCTGATTATCGCCGGCAGTCTGATTACCCTGTTAACCCTCCAACGCTTTGGTTTCAGCTCAATGAAGGTCAGTGATTATGGTCTGCTTGAAGGTTTGGTGCTGTCAGACTTGATTTAATTAAGCAGAAACGGACATGACAAATGTCAAACAGATGGTATAGTAGCACCGGGCTATAGAGATGATGAACTGGGGAGTTTTTTGTGGAGAGTAACAGTTATCTGATGGGTAGACAGCCAATTCTGAACGGCCTTGAAGAGGTTGTCGGCTATGAATTACTGTTCCGCTCTCCCCAATCAATCTCGTCTGCAAATATTCAGTGTCCGGTCCAGGCAACCTCCCGTGTGATGCTGGATGTCCTTTCCAGTTTTGGTATCCATGAAATATTAGGTGACCTGCCCGGTTATATTAATGTGGATGCTGAGATGCTGTTAAGTGATGCCCTGGAGTTGCTGCCCGGTTCAATGATCGGTCTTGAACTGCTGGAAGATGTTGCCATTACACCTGAAATTATTGACCGTTGCCGCAGTTTGAAGGAGCAGGGCTATCAACTGGCTCTTGATGATCATCGCTACGGGTCTCAGTATGAAGCGCTGTATGATGGTCTGGTGGATATTATCAAAGTCGATACAATCACCACTCCCCTTGAAGATCAGTATCGGGAGGTAGAGCTGTTTAACCGCTATCCGGTTAAGCTGTTGGCAGAAAAGGTTGATAGCCGGCATGTCTATCTACGTTGCCGCAAGATGGGGTATGAACTGTTTCAGGGCTACTTTTTTGCACGCCCTTCGTTGATCAAGAAGACTCGTTTGACTAATTCTGCCAATATTTTCTTTCAGTTGATGCAGCAGCTTTCCCGCAATGCTGATATTGATGAGATTGAGCATACCTTTAAGCAAAGTCCGGCCCTGACCTACAAATTGCTGCTTTTGGTTAATTCGGTCTCATTTACCACCCGCGAAAAGATCCGTACGGTGCGTCATGCCATTACCTTGGTGGGGATGCAGCACCTGAAGCGCTGGGTGCAGTTGGCTATTTTTGCTGACGATGGTGGTCTGGGGATGAATAATCCGCTGCTGGATATGGCAGCGGTGCGGGCTGCCTTTATGGAAGAATTAGCCCGGCTTGAACTGAAAAAGACACGGCTTCTGCGCTATGCCCAGCCGGACGAGTGTTTTATGCTGGGAACCTTGTCAGTCCTGAAGGATGTCTTTGATATCGGGGCAGATGATATGCGTAAAAGCCTGAATTTGTCAGACGATATTGTTGGCGCCCTGATTGCCCACGAAGGTGACCTGGGCACCATGCTCTGTCTGGCTGAGATGATTGAACAGCTTGAATTTCAAGAGGCAGAAGAATGTCTTAGGCGGTTGGGAGTCTCACCTGGTTTGGTGCTTGATTGCCAGAGAAAAGCCTATAGCTGGCGTACGAACCTGCTTTGATCTGTAATTACTGCTTGCGTAGTATCCTGTTGTTTTCCCTGACTATTTTAGCCCGCTGCAAGTACCCCTGCTGCAGGTTTGTATCACCCTTTAATCCAGCCAGTTCTGACAACGCTTCCAGATCTGCTGCAATCTTTGTGGAAGCTGCCTGTTGCTTGTCAAGGCTCAGTGCCTCCTGCAATACTTGATCTGCCTTATCGAACTGTCTCTCCTGTGCTTTGATCAATCCCACTATCCGCAGCGAATTTGCACGCTCCAGTTCCATGCCTTCAGCCTTGTTGGCTGCCAAGGCCAGTTCAGCCAGGCGGGCTGCTTCGCTGTTTTCCTTCTTTAGCAGGGCGATCCTCGCCAGCAGATTCAAGCGACGGCCCAGCAGCCCCCCCTGTTCTGATGTTCGGGCGATCTCAGCCCAGCGACTAGCCTCTGCAAGGCGATTGCCCGCTAACTCCTGCATAGCTTTTTCCTGGGCAGCATCGGCATACTGTGTGGTTCCGGTTGCACTGGCAAGGGCCTGTTCCACCAGTTGCGCAGCCAACGGCAGCTTACCGCCATGACGGGCAAGCCTGCTCTGATTCAACAAGGTTAGGCTGACACCATGACGGTCATCCTGCGCTGAGGCGCGTTGTAGCGCCTCCTGCAGTAGTTTCTGGGCATCAGTGTCGTAGCCTTTGGCAGCACTATCCAGAGCCCGTTCATTCAGATCAGTAATCCTGCGTTCATGTTCGCTCAGTTGGGTTGCCTTGTTGCCAGCACAACCGCTTAACAGGGGGCAGGCCGCCACACACAGGACCAGTTTTAAAAATGTGCTAGTCATGGCTGTCACCTGCCTTAAAGGAACGGACCGGGGCAGGGGCTGCACTGCCTCCCAGCAGCCAGGAACTGTTCAGGCTGTTCACCAATCTATCTGTGCTGAACAAGAGCTCTTCTGTACGGGATAAAACCCCTGGGATAAGAGGAAATGCCTGTTGCGACAGTTTTTTAGTCTCCGCTGAGATTGCTGCAACATTGGCCATGGCAGCGTCGGTCTTTTCAAGCAACGGTGGTAACTTATCAAGTGTTGTATTCAGCTTGGCTACATCCAGACTGTCAATCTTTCGGGTGGTGGTATCCAGCAAGGTTGTGGTCCGGTTATTGATCGCCTCAAGGTTGCGGGTGGTGCTTACCAGCAGGGAATCGGCATTGCTACGGGTGGATTCCAGGTTGCGGGTCAATAGCTCCAGGTTGCGGATGGTCTTTTTCAGATCGCCGTTCGGGTCATTGACATAGCCGATAATATCCCGCACCTCAATCAGCACCGGTTTGACCTTTTCAGCAATTTCATCGGCCAGTTCATCCAGGCCTTTGGTCTTTACATAGGTAATAGATTCATCTGGTTTTAATTCGGGCTTATCCAGCGAGCCTACGGCAACTTCAACAATACTGTCACCTACCAGTCCTTCCTTGACCAGTCTAACGGTTGAGTCACTACGGATCCACTTGCTGTATTTCTTGGCAATTTCAATTGTAATCTCAACCATGGCCTGCTCATTTAAGGCCATATCCGTAATCCGTCCGATTCTGAATCCAGAGAGCTTGACCGGCATTCCTTTGGTAAAGCCGGTACCACGGTCAACAGTCATATTAAGGCTATATTTGGGACTGAAAAGGTCTTTCTGAACCCCCACCAGCAGCACCACCAGTGCTACGCCAGCCAGCGCCAGCAGGGTAAACAGGCCGATTTTCCGTTCAAGGTGTTTGAATCTGGGGTCTTGTTGCGTGATCATGTCTGCCTCGTGATCTGTGGCGGATTGTGTCTCAGGTCACAGATAATATCCGGTTCCAACAGCGAAAGTTTGGGGTCTCCTGTGGTAATAAAAAGAGCTGCCGGAGCATCAGGCTTGTCTTGTAATGCAAGCGCCTGGCTGATAAGCAGTTCCCGTTGCTGGCTTGGCAGATCATCTACACATTCAGCATACACCATCAAGCGGGGCGATGAAACAACAGCACGGACAAATGCGGTCATAATTCTCTCTGCATAGCTTAGATGGCCGGGTAGCGCCCAGATGTTACCTTTGTAACCAAGCTTTTCAAGTAGCTGCAGAGCCAGTTCTGATGCTTCATCAGATACCCTGCCATGGTGGTACAACAGGGGTAGGGTGATGTTTTCCCATACCTTCAGGTTCGAGATCAGTCCTGCCTGGGCTGTGACGGTAGCTACAGTTCTTCTTATTCTAAACAGCTGGTCACGATCAAGGTCATAGAGCGGTTGCTCATCAATCAGCACAGATCCAGATTCGGGTATGGACTCACCAATCACCGCCTTTAGCAGTTGTTTGGTCTCTTGTTCTCCAGCTGTCTTGAATAGGGCTATCTGCCCCTGCTCAAGGCTCAGATTCAGGTGGCTGACAACCCCGGAAACAGTAAGATCTCTCAGTTCAAGAAGCAGAGGCATGGTAAAAACAAGGCTCCTGTTTTGTAACGGGTGACAAGGTGCATGTACTAAAAGTCTGTTGTATGTCTACATACCATAAACAGCGTTGCTTCACAAAGCGTGAAGATTCGCCCATTTGACGATATGAAACAAGAGTAAACGAATTGACAATACACTGTTTCAGCGTGTATAAATTACGCCTTTAATTCTATTTATATGTCGTAAAGCGAGATGAATCCCTATGAAAGAAATTCTGTCCGGCAACGAGGCCATTGCACGGGGCGCCTATGAGGCTGGCTGCCTGGTGGCCAGTGCCTATCCCGGTACCCCTTCTACTGAAATCCTTGAGAATGTGATCAATTACCAAGAGATTAACGCCTCATGGGCCCCCAATGAGAAGGTGGCTCTTGAGGTTGCCATTGGCGCCTCATTTGGTGGTGCCCGCGCCCTGTCCTGCATGAAGCATGTCGGAGTCAACGTCGCTGCTGATCCACTGTTTACCGCTTCTTACACCGGTGTCAAGGGCGGGCTGGTTCTGATTGCTGCCGATGACCCGGAGATGCACTCATCCCAGAATGAACAGGATAGTCGTAATTATGCCAGGTTTGCCAAGGTGCCGATGCTGGAACCGGCAGACTCCCGCGAATGCAAAGAATTTACCAGGTTGGCATTTGAACTGTCTGAGCAGTTTGATACCCCGGTCATGCTGCGTAGCTGCACCCGTATCTCACATGGTAAGTCGGTGGTGGAACTGGGTGAACGGGTGAGTGGTCTGCCTGCACCCAAGCTGGTAAAAGACGCGCCCAAGCTGGTGATGCTGCCCGGTAACGCCAAGGTACGACACCCCCTCGTGGAGGAGCGTACAGTCAACCTGTCAGCTTATGGCGATACTGCAGCTATCAACAGGGTAGAACTTCGTTCAGATGAGATCGGTGTGATCTGCGCTGGGGTAACCTATCAGTATGTTCGTGAGGCGCTGCCTGATGCCAGTGTACTGAAGCTGGGCATGGTCTGGCCGTTACCAGACAAACTGATTCGTGAGTTTTCCGGTAAGGTCAAACAACTCTTTGTTGTTGAAGAGCTTGATCCATTCATTGAAGAGCAGGTCAAGGCGATGGGAATTGCCTGTCGGGGCAAAGAGCTGACAACACTGTGTGGTGAACTGTCCCCTGGCCGGATTCAGGCCGCCTTTGTCAAGGCCGGCATTATCAAGGCTCATGCATCAGATGCCATTGCTACTGAACCGGTACCGCCACGTCCGCCCAACATGTGTCCCGGCTGTCCTCACCGTGGCGTCTTCTATCAGTTGAATCGTGCCAATGCCTATGTCACCGGTGATATCGGCTGCTACACCCTGGGCTTTATGCCTCCTCTGAATGCCATGGACACCTGTGTCTGCATGGGGGCCTCCATCAGCATGGGCTCCGGTATGGTGCGGGCGCTGCCTCCTGAAGAGCAGAAGCGGGTAGTGGCGGTGATCGGCGATTCCACCTTCCTGCATACCGGCATCAACAGTTTGATGGAGATGGCCTGGAACAAGGCGCCAGCCACGGTCATCATTCTGGATAACCGGATTACTGCCATGACCGGCCGCCAGGAAAATCCAGCCTCTGGATTTACCCTTGCTGGTGATGAGACATCAGAGGTGAATATCCCGGAACTTTGCCGGGTGCTGGGAATCAAGCATGTCCGGGTGGTTGATCCCTATGATCTGGACGCCACCAGGCTTGCCATTGAAGAAGAGATGAACCGCCCTGAACCATCGGTGGTCATCACCAACCGTCCCTGCTGTCTGATCAAGGGGGCTGGACGTTTTGAAAAGGGAAAGATCCTGGAGGTTGATCAGGGCAAATGTACCGGCTGCAAGGCCTGCCTGAGGATCGGCTGTCCTGCCATTGAGTGGAAACCCAATCCGGATGGCAACAAGGGCAAGGCCTTTATTGATCCGCAGCTCTGTACCGGCTGTACGGTCTGTCAGCAACTCTGTAAATTTAATGCCATCGGGGGGAGGAAATAATGGATACCACAATCACGAACATTCTCCTGGTGGGGGTAGGCGGGCAGGGGATTCTGCTGGCTTCAGAGATTTTGTCAGAGGCATTCATGCTGGCAGGTTTTGATGTCAAGAAAAGCGAAATTCACGGCATGTCCCAGCGGGGCGGCAGCGTGGTTTCCCATGTCCGTTTTGGTAAAGAGGTTTTCTCTCCGGTGGTGCCTGAAGGGCAGGGGGATATCCTGTTTGGTTTTGAGCTGCTGGAAACCTATCGTTATCTGTCGCTGCTTAAACCGGGTGCCACGGTGGTGGCCAATGATTACAAGATCGCTCCCCCTTCGGTACTGTTGGGACAGGCTGTCTACCCTCAGGCATTACCTGAAAAAATACAGGCTAAGTTCTCTGAATTTTTATTGGTTGACGGTCAGGGTCTGGCGCTCAAGGCCGGTGATGTACGGGCTGCCAACACGGTCATGCTGGGTGCGGTTTCCAAGCGTTTGCAGATTGCTGACGGGGTCTGGCAGCAGGCGTTGGAGAAGATGGTGCCGAAAAAGGCGCTGGAGATTAACCTGAAGGCATTTGCTTTCGGTCGAGAATTATAAGAAATAATAGCACGCGGATGACGCTGATTGGGCTGATTTTCGCGGGTTGTAAGAATAAAAACAGGTAAAAGTTTTTAGTGTAAGTTTTTATTTTAAGATCAGTTTTTAAGATCGTTACTTGGTCTTTACGGTTTTGGTAATTTTTTGCTTATTTAAATCTGCGTTAATCCGCCGTATCCGCGTCATCCGCGTGCTATTAACGCCTTTGTTTCCGGAGTTTTTCTATGGCCAGCTATTTCAATGAAGAGTTTGAGACCCTGCCCCGCGCGGCCCTGGAGGCGCTCCAGCTAAAACGTCTGCAGGCAACGGTTGCTCGAGTCTATGCTAACGTGCCGTTTTACAAACAGTCTTTTGATGCTGCCGGTATTGCGCCAGAGGATATCAAGAGCCTGGCTGACCTGCAGCGTCTGCCCTTTACCACCAAGCAGAATATGCGGGATTCCTATCCCTATGGCCTGTTCGCAGCCCCCATGGAAGAGATTGTCAGGATTCATGCCTCATCCGGCACCACCGGCAAGCCAACGGTAGTAGGCTACACCCAGAAGGATATTGAGACCTGGTCTGAGCTGATGGCCCGTTCTTTTATGGCAGCCGGTGCCCACAAGGGGGATATCATCCACAATGCCTATGGCTATGGCCTGTTTACCGGCGGTCTGGGTGCCCATTACGGTGCTGAAAAACTGGGTGCATCAGTTATTCCTATTTCTGGTGGCAATACCAAACGTCAGATCATGATCATGCAGGATTTTGGCTCCACGGTGCTGACCTGTACCCCATCATACTCCCTGTATCTGGCTGAAGAGGCTGCTACAGAAGGGGTCGATATCAAATCTTCAAAGCTGCGGGTTGGTATCTTTGGTGCCGAGCCCTGGTCTGAGGCGATGCGGGGCGAGATTGAGGCTAATCTTGGTCTGGATGCGATTGACATTTACGGCCTGTCAGAGATCATGGGGCCGGGAGTTGCGATTGAGTGCATTGAAGAAAAACATGGCCTGCACATCTGGGAAGATCACTTTATCCCGGAGATTATCAATCCTGAAACCGGCCAGCCGGTTGCTGAAGGGGAAAAGGGTGAGCTGGTGATCACCACCATCACCAAGCAGGGGATTCCGCTGATCCGGTATCGTACCCGTGATATCACCAGCATCAGTTACGCTCCCTGTGCCTGTGGCCGCACCCATGCCCGGATCGCCCGGATGAGTGGCCGTTCCGATGACATGCTGATCATCCGTGGCGTGAATGTATTCCCATCCCAGATTGAATCGATTCTGGTGCGGATTGAAGGGGTTGAGCCCCACTACCTGTTGATCGTTGACCGCAAGGACAATCTGGATACCCTTGAGGTGCAGGTAGAGGTGGATGAGCAGATCTTCTCTGATGAAATCAAGGTATTGCAGACTCTGTCACGCCAGATTGAAAAAGAGATCAAGGATATGCTGGGGGTTACCTGCACAGTCAAGCTGGTGGAGCCTAAAACCATCCAACGTAGTGAAGGCAAGGCGCAGCGGGTTAAGGACAACAGAAAGCTCTAGGAGGTTTGCCATGAAAGTTGAACAGATCTCAATCTTTATAGAAAACAAATCCGGCCGTCTGGCCGAGATCACCCGTATTCTGGGTGAGGCAGGGATTAACATTCGTGCCTTGTCTCTGGCTGATACCTCTGACTTCGGGATTTTGCGTTTGATCGTGAATGAGGTTGAAAAGGCCAAGGCAGTGTTGAAGGAAAAAGGGTTTACCGTCTCGAAAACAGAAGTGGTGGCGGTTGAGGTACCGGATCAGCCCGGCGGTTTGTCAACCATTCTGCAGGCGCTTGATCGGGATAAAACCAATGTAGAATACATGTACGCTTTTGTTGAGCGTTGTGGCGGTAATGCAGTAATTATCTTCCGCTTTGACGAGACGGATAAGGCGATTGCCACGCTGACTGCCAATAACTTTAATATCCTTGCAGGTGAGCGACTCTATTCAATGTAGTGTAACAGGGGGAGAACATGAAAAAACTGGTGATGATCTGCAGTATGGCAGCACTGCTGCTCTGCAGCGCAACAATGGCCCTGGCAGCCGGTACGATCAAGATCGGTGGTCTGTTCAGTGTGACCGGTCCGGCATCATTTTTGGGGGAACCGGAAAAGAAGACCCTTGAAATGCTGGTGGCAGATCTGAATGCCAAGGGCGGCATCAATGGGCAGAAACTTGAGGCAGTGATCTATGATACTGCCGGTGATGCCACCAAAGCGGTACAGCTGGCCACCAAGCTGATCAAGAATGACAAGGTGGTTGCCATTATCGGCCCCAGCACCACTGGTGAATCAATGGCTGTGCTGGCCCTGACCGAGAAAGAGAAGATTCCGCTGATTTCCTGCGCAGCCGGCATCAAGATCACCGAGCCTGCCAAGGATCGCAAGTTTACTTTCAAAACTCCGGCCAATGACCATGTGGCAGTGGAGAAAATCCTGCAGTACGCTGCCAGGGGCAAGCAGAAGAACCTGGCTATTCTCACGGTTACCGACGGGTTTGGCGCATCAGGTCGTGAACAATTGAAGGTCTCTGCAGCCCAAAAGGGTTTCAAGATTGTTGCTGATGAAACCTATGGCCCCAAAGACACCGACATGACCCCGCAGCTGACCAAGATCCGTTCCAGCAAGGCTGATGCCATCATCTGCTGGGGCACCAACCCCGGTCCTGCCATTATCACCAAGAACATCAAACAGCTGGGGATCAAGACCCCGGTCTATATGAGCCATGGTGTTGCATCCAAGAAGTATATTGAACTGGCCAGCCCAACAGCAGCAGAAGGGGTTATGCTGCCTGCAGGAAAGCTTGCCGTGTATGATGCGCTGTCTAAAAATGATCCACAACAAAAGCTGCTGAGAGAATATGATGCTGCCTATAAAAAGGCCCACGGTGTTGAAGCGTCTACCTTTGGCGGCTATGCCTATGACGGTTTCCTGTTGGTGACCAATGCCATTAAGACCAAGGGAGCAACCCCGGCCCAGATTCGTGATGGTCTGGAACAGACCAAAAAACTGGTCAGTGTCTCCGGTGTGTTTACCATGTCCGCTACCGATCACAACGGCCTGGACCTGTCAGCCTTTGAAATGGTGAAGATTCATAATGGCGACTGGTCCATACTGAAATAAAGGAGATACCAGCATGGGTTTTCGATTTACAACTTTGATAACTGCAGCACTGCTGCTTTTTACCGCGTCTCTTTCCTTTGCTGCCGGTACCATTAAAATCGGTGGCCTTTTTTCAGTAACCGGCCCACCAGCTTTTCTGGGTGAGCCCGAGCGTAATACCGCTAAAATGGTGGTGGACAGTATCAACAAGGCAGGCGGCATTAAAGGGCAAAAACTGGAACTGGTGGTGTATGACACTGCCGGTGACGCCACCAAGGCTGTTCAGATGGCAACCAAGCTGATCAAGGACGATCATGTTGTTGCCATTATCGGACCCAGCACCACTGGCGAGAGTATGGCGGTGATTCCGGTGGCTGAACGGGAGCGGGTACCGTTGATCTCCTGTGCAGCAGGCAGTAAGATTACTGACCCGGTCAAACGCTATGTCTTCAAGACTGCCCAGAATGACGGATTGGCAGTGGCAAAGATCTATGAATATCTGCAAAAGCATAAGCAAAACAAGGTTGCTCTTCTGACGGTTTCTGATGGTTTTGGTGCTTCAGGACGGGAACAGTTAAAGTCTTTGGCAGGCAAGTTTGGCATGCAGATTGTGGTGGATGATACCTATGGCCCCAAAGATACCGATATGACCTCCCAGTTGACCAAGATTCGTGGTTCGCAGGCCCAGGTGCTGATTGTCTGGGGTACCAATCCCGGCCCTGCTGTGATTGCAAAGAATGCTAAACAGCTTGGACTCAAGCTGCCGCTCTACATGAGCCACGGTGTCTCTTCCAAGAAATTCATTGCTCTGGCTGGTGATGCTGCAGAAGGGGTGAAGCTGCCATCCGGCAAGGTGATCGTTTCCGATGTACTGCCCAAGCATGATCCTCAAAAAGGTTCACTGTTGGCCTATGTGAAGGATTATCAAAAACAGTTCAAGGCCGAAGGCGACCATTTTGGCGGCCACGCCTGGGATGGTGTGATGCTGCTCAAAGCTGCCATTGAAAAGGGTGGGGCAACGGCTGAAGGAATCCGTGCAGGTCTGGAAGGGCTTAAGGATTTTCACGGCATTGGCGGTACCTTTAACTTTTCAGCAGGGGATCATGCTGGTCTGAACAAAGATGCCTTTATTATGGTTGAGATCAAGAACAAAGACTGGGTGATTGCAAAGTAGAAACGAAAATATCCTCGTTTCTCATTGTTTCATCGCTATACACACTATCGTAAAGACAGGCGTTGAGTCGCGCCTGTCTTTACGTCTGTAAAGGGTTGGTACACAGTAGCCATGGAATTAGGTAACCAATTACTGCAATATCTGCTGTCAGGGCTTTCCACCGGGGCTATCTATGCCCTGATCGGGATCGGTTTTTCCATTATCTACAATGCCACCGGCATCATTAACTTTGCCCAGGGTGAATTTGTCATGCTGGGGGGGATGCTGACCCTGTTCCTGATGGATACTCTGCAACTTCCCCTCTGGGCTGCTATTCCACTGGCTGTTCTGCTGGCTACCCTGGTTGGGCTGGTCTTTGAACGGCTGGCTATCCGCCCGTTGCGCAAGGCATCACCCATCAGCCTGGTAATCATTACCATTGGTGGTTCAATCTTTATCCGTGGTCTGTCCATGCTGATCTGGGACAAGGATACCCATGCACTGCCCCCTTTTTCAGGGGATGAACCGATTATGATTGCCGGTGCAACCGTGCTGCCCCAGCATTTCTGGATCCTGGGGATTACGGTGGTGCTGATCGGTCTGAACAAGTGGTTTTTCAGTCACACCATCAGCGGCAAGGCGATGCGGGCCTGTTCCTACAACCCCCGTGCAGCAGGACTGGTGGGGATTGACGTGCGCCGGATGGTGCTGCTTTCTTTTGTGATCAGTGCTGCCATGGGTTCCCTGGCTGGCATAATTGTGGCGCCGTTGACCATGACCTCCTATGACGTTGGCGTCATGTTGGGGCTGAAGGGGTTCTGTGCAGCCATTATCGGCGGCATGTCCAGCGGCATTCCCACGGTGATTGGCGGGCTGATCCTGGGGGTGCTGGAATCATTGGGGGCCGGCCTGATTTCCTCTGGCTATAAAGATGCCATCGCCTTTGTTATTCTGCTCCTGATTCTCTTTATCCGTCCCCAAGGCCTGTTCGGTAAGCCGGAAAGTGAACGGGTGTAACAGTGAAGAAGGAACTGATCAAATACGCTGTTTTTGCCACCTGTATCCTGCTTGCTCCCCTGGCCTTCTCCGGCAGTTATCTGATGAATGTGCTGGTCTTTGTGGGGATCCACACCTTGCTGGCAGTGGCGCTTAACCTGCTGCTTGGGTATGCAGGTCAGATCTCATTGGGGCATGCCGCCTTCTTTGGTTTGGGCGCCTATGGCTCTGGTATTCTAACCACAACCTATGACTGGAATCCCTGGCTAGCCATGACTGTGGTGGCTCTTGTAGTGGGCGGGCTGGCCTTTGCCATCGGTTTTCCGATCCTGAAGCTGAAAGGCCACTATCTGGCCATGGCAACCCTGGGGATGGGGATCATTGTCTATATTGTCTTTAACGAATGGGTTGATATGACCGGCGGTCCATCCGGTTTTTCCGGCATCCCCAATCTGGAACTGGGTCCACTTGTCTTTGATAGTGATCTAAAAAACTACTATCTGGTCTGGAGCTTTGTACTGGGCTGTGTGCTACTGTCGGTTAATTTGGCAAATTCACGGATCGGACGGGCTTTTCGGGCTATCCATGATGCCGAGGTGGCAGCACGGGTTATGGGGGTAAATGCCCGTCTGCTCAAGGTGCAGGTCTTTGCCCTTTCAGCCATGATCTGCGCCATTGCCGGTTCACTGTACGCCCATGTAATGACCTTTATTGCACCGCCTTCCTTTGGTTTCACTATCTCGGTTGAATTACTGACCATGGTGGTGATCGGCGGCCTGGGCAGTATCTACGGTTCCTTCCTGGGGGCACTGTTGCTGACCATGCTGCCTGAATTTCTGCGTTTTATGCATGACTATGACATTGTCTTTTACGGCGGTCTGTTGATGATTATGACGGTCTTTATGCCTGGTGGCCTGGTGCGTGGCATACCTGCTCTGTTCCGTAAAATTTCAGGCCTGAAGCATAAAAAGGGGGGTGCCCATGCTTGAACTGAAAGGCATCACCCAGATCTTTGGCGGAGTTACGGCGTTAAACGATGTATCATTTTCCATTCATGCTGATCAGATCACCGGCGTGATTGGCCCCAATGGCGCCGGCAAGACCACCCTGTTTAATATTGTGACCGGCATCTACCAGCAGACCAGTGGTCAGGTGATCTTTGAAGGCAGCGACATCAGCAGGATTCCGGTGGAGCATCTGGCAGCCAAAGGGATGGTACGCACCTTTCAGAATATCGAGCTGTTTGGGCAGATGACCGTACGTGAAAATGTGATGGTGGGCCTGCACAGTAAAAGTAAAAGCGGGCTGTTTGCCTGTTCATTTAAAGCCCCCTGGGCAATCAAGGAAGAACGCCGTATCCGTGAAGAGGCAGACGAATGGCTGCGCTTTGTTGGTATTGAGCAATTAGCCGATGTTCAGGCATCAAACCTGCCGTTTGGTAAGGGCAGGATGTTGGAGATCGCCAGGGCCATGGCCTGTAAGCCACGTTTGATCCTGATGGATGAACCTGCTGCCGGACTGAACTCCCAGGAAACCGTTGGCCTTGCTGAGCTGATCCGCAAGATCCGTGACCTGGGTGTAACGGTCGTGCTGGTGGAACATGACATGGAACTGGTCATGGATATTTGTGACCGGATCGTGGTGCTGAATCTGGGACAGAAGCTGGCTGAAGGTACACCGCGGGAGATACAAGATAATCATGAAGTTATCGCAGCCTATCTTGGAGATGACGACTAATGCTGCGCCTGAAAAATATCAATACCTACTACGGTAAGGTACATGCCCTGAAGAATATCTCCCTGCATCTGGCAGAAGGAGAGATCGTTACCCTGATCGGCGCCAATGGCGCTGGCAAGACCACCATTTTGAACACCATCTCCGGTGTGACTCCAGCCACAGGTGGTGACCTGCTCTTTCAAAAGGAAGAGATCAAAACCCTGGCCCCGGATCGGATTGTCAAGCTGGGCATTTCTCAGGTTCCTGAAGGCCGCCAGGTCTTTAAGCCAATGACCGTAGAGGATAACCTTGAACTGGGGGCTTACCTGCGCTACCGGGCGCGTGATCCCAAACCAGAGATTCTGAAGGACAAGGAAGAGATATTTCAGCTTTTTCCCCGTCTGGAAGAACGACGCAAGCAGGCCGCCGGCACCATGTCTGGTGGTGAACAGCAGATGCTGGCCATTGGTCGGGCCCTGATGGCTCGCCCTAAGCTGCTGCTGCTGGATGAACCATCCATGGGCCTGGCTCCGTTGGTGGTGCAAGAGATCTTCCGGGTGCTGCAGCGTCTGCGGGATGAACGGGGTGTAACGATCCTGCTGGTGGAGCAGAATGCCAAGGCAGCCCTCAAGCTGGCTGATCGTGGCTATGTACTGGAAACCGGCAAGGTAATCCTGGAAGGTGCTGCGGACGAGCTGCTGGAAAATGCCGAGGTCAAACGGGCCTATCTGGGCAAAGACAAAAAAGAGATATGGGAGCGATAACCGCCCTGATTTGGTTAAAAAAATAGTGCCCGACTGTATTAAACAGTCGGGCAACTTAAAAATACTACGATTTCGATTTCAAGCTGATCAGACTGTCTGTTTCAACTCCTCAATCAACCCACCAAGAAAGTCATACCCCTTTTGCCAGAAGCCTGCTGACTCAATATCAATTCCGGCCAGCTTGGCTGTGTCCGCCGGTGACAGCGCACCGCCTGACTCCAGCAGGGCACGGTAGCCCGGCTTGAAGGCGTCACCGGTCTCGCGATACTGCTGGTACAGCGCCAGCACCAGCAGCTCGGCAAAGGTATAGGAGTAGCAGTAGAAACGGCTGTGAATGAAGTGGCTGATGTAGGACCAGCCCCATTGATAGGCCGGGATCATTTCAACCGCATTACCGAACAGTTTGCTGTTTTCTTCCAGCCAGATGGCGCAGATCCGATCATTGGAGAGCAGCCCCTGCTGCCGTTCCTGGTGCAGCCGCAGCTCAAAACGGGTCAACACGGTCTGGCGGAAGGTGGTGGCAATAATATCCTCGATCTTGGCACAGAGTAGTGATTTGCGAACTTCTGGATCAGTCTCCGTGTCCAGCAGCATCCGGGTCAGTAGCATCTCACCAAACACCGAGGCGGTTTCTGCCAGTGGCAGGGGGGCATGGTAGTTGAGGCTGTTCTGCTTTTGGGATAGCACAAAATGCAGGCCATGGCCGGCTTCATGGGCGATTGTTGCAATATCACGCAGGTTGTTGGTGAAGTTCAAGAGCAGAAATGGCGGATCAATCGGCGAGATACCCATGGCAAAGGCACCGCCTGACTTGCCCTGGCGGGGCATGACATCCACTCTCCGCTCATCAAAAAATGCCTGGATGATTTTGCCAAATTCTGGATCAAAGTTTTTATAGGCTTCAATGGTCATGTCGCGGGCTTCGTCAAACTCATACTTTTTCTGAGCCTCTGCCACCGGCGCATAGACATCGCAGTTACGGATCTTGTCCATGCCCAGCATCTTTGCCTTGAGGCGGAAATACTCCTGAGCCAGACCGTAGTTGGCCTCAGTGGTCTGCATCAGATGTTCCACTGCCTCATCAGTCAGTTCATTGCCGATGTTGGTGGGCTGGATAGCAGACTGGTAGCCCCGCAGTTCCATTTCCTGGCCATGATCCAACGCCATGTTGTTGAAAACCGTGCCAAAGACCAGGGCATTGCCTGATTCAGCATGCTTGTTCAGAAAGCAGGTCTGGGCATTGTAGCGGACCTCTGCTGAAGGATGATGCAGCAGGGAAAGCAGTTCTTCGCCGGTAAATTCCTTCAGCTCCCCCTCAAACTCCATCTGATAGGTTAAAGAGGCAGACAGTTCATCAAACAGCTTGGTAAAGGCACGGCTACCGGTCAGGTCCTTGCGGGTCAGCAGCCGTTCTTCATTTTCCTGCAGGGTGTACGGCTTGAATTTGCGGATACCTTCCAGAAAATGAACAAAGGCAGCGGCATCAGGCAGAGTACAAACCTGCGTGAACAGGTCATCCGGCAGATTCATCAGCTCAAGGTCAAAGAACAGCAGGGTCTGAGACAGACGGCTACCCAGCTCTGAACAGCGCTGTGACAGGGCGCGGTGGGTCTCATTGCCGGAATCTGAGGCAAACAGCAGATGGCTGTAGCAGAACGGTTTGGCCATGCGGGTCTGCATCGCCTCATAGTCTTGTATACTGGCCAGTATGGCAGCGGCATCCAGGCTGGCGATCTTTTCAAAATATCTTGTACGAAAGTTGTTAGCCAACTGCTCAAATGAGGCTAGATCCGCCTCAAGCTCAGGGGAGTCGGGGGCAGGGTAGAGCAGGTTAGTGTTCCAGGTCAGATCGGTGTGAGACATGTATGATGGCTCCTTAATGGTTTTCTCAGAGGCGGCCATCATTCCGGCTTTAACGTGGTTTGTCAAGCATCGTACTGCCCGTTGTACAAACAAAATAAGCCGACCAGACGGTCGGCTTATAACAACAACGATAGTAATTACGTCCTACTCAAAAATCCTGATTGCATCCACACTGACCTTTTTGTTGCCGGCAACGGTAACCTGGCCTTTGAACAGGTCACTGACATCAGTAATCTTGTTCAGTTTCCAGGCAACGTTGCGGGCTTCCTTCTCGTTTCTGGGGGCAAAGTAGACATGGTCTTTTGCATAGCGGCCCCAGTAGATAACCGTTGCACCCAGTTTCAGGTCTTCCGCTGTGGCCGGGCGGGTTTTCCAGAAGGTGCGGGTCCAGAATTCCGTGCCCTTGTGGCTGTCCATAAACTGCGCCTCTCCTTTGGAAGCATCAGAGGCTGGCTGTAGCATTCTGGCAATCTGGACTTCACTGGCGCCCCCGCCTTTAATCGGTCTGAGGGAGGCAAAGTATTCGTCTGCCTTGATAAAATGTGCGTCCATATCGCCACTGGGGGCCTGTATGGGTTTAGTCAGCTTTTTAGAACTTCTGGGGCTGTCAACTACATGTTCAACAGTCTTGTCAATGGTGATGGTAATTTTTTCAGCCGGCCCTGCCCAGGTGGCGCTGGCAAGTCCAACTGCAACAAGAGCGGCAAGGATGATACGGTGAGTGTTGTGCATCTGTTCATTCTCCTTGTGGTGTGTGATCTGGTTTATTGTGATTGATGCTTAAAACAGCCCCGGTTGCCATGCTGGCAGCTGGCGTTGTGGCAATTGCCGTTGGGGTGGTTGCTGCTGAACCGGTTGTTGGGGCTGGTACTGCGGTTGACAGGTGCCATTCAGGGTAACCTGTAATCTGGCCTGGTTGTTGGTTTTGTTCAGCTCATCCAACTGTCCGGTCTGATCCAGGTACAAGGTCAGACTGTTCTGACCCGGACGCAACAGCAGCTGTTCAGTTTTGCTCTGGCTGGCACCTTGGGCAATGCCGGCCCATTGCTGAGGTAAGGGACGGTTTACTGCCGCACTGTTCAACAGCATGCTGGTGAAGGCCGGAGAAGCTACAGTGCCGCTGTTCTGAACGGTATAGGTGATGCTGGTGTTGCAGAGTCCATTGCCTGCCGGTTGCAATTGCTGGGCCCTGAGCACAACAGAGCCTCCCCATTGGGTTGTGCTGTTACCGATACTCAGCTGAGGCTGTACCAGTAAATCAGGTTTGCAAGGGGCAGGCGGTGTCATGGCACGGGTATGGGCCTGTTGAGAGGTCGCAGCGCTCTGCTGGGCAGCCTGATGAGCGGCGTTGCCGATGCCGGATTGCTGTTGTTGCTGGTAGGAATTGCCCGGGTTGGTAAAACCGCCGTGGCGGTCAAAACCGCTGCCAATGGTTGGCCCACCGGTCTGATGGGCAGGAGCATGATAACCACCGGCCGGTGTGTGGGTGGCCTGCAGTGCAGAGCCGGACTGCTGCGCGCTGACCGGGGCAGTGCCTCCTCTGGCACGCAGGTAGAGCGGGGTGTCTTCACCATCTATGGTTGCGGTATGCTGAAACTCATAGCGCAAATTCTGGGCCATGCGGGCTGTTTCAGCGCGGTTTGCCCCCGGTTCGCTGCCGGTCTGCTGTAAAGCCGCCATCAACTGTTCTTTAGTGGCATCAACATGGGCAACCAGCGGGTCAACCGGATCAAGATCGATCCCGAACTGTTTGCTTATCTGCATACTCTTGACCACGGCATAAAAATTGTTTTTACGGGCGCTGTAGTCAGGGCGCTCTTCAACCAGACAATTAACCAGTTTAACCGGCAGCCCGGCAAACATGCGCTGGTAGGTGGTGGTGCAGGCAGCGCCCTGGGTTGGACGGGTACAGACCAGATCCACCGTGGCCGGCGAGATACCCCGGCTGTCGTTTCTGATGCTGCAGGGGATGTGGGAACCGCGATTTTGAAAATCGGCCCTGATCAGGTTTGCAGCTTCACGGCCCACCTGGTTGGTTGCGGTACAGATACCCTGTTGCTGAACCAAACCCATCAAACGGGTGCAGGATTGGAGGTTGTTCAGGCTGGCACAGCGTAAGCCGGAGCCTCCTTCCTGGCAGTAATGATCAGAGGCATAGCGGCGCAGCGGCTGAATAAAACTCTGCTTGTTCTGCTCCCACAACTGGCTGCACCAGTCCCGGTTTGTCTTGGGATTGCCCAGTTGGGCGGCCTGGGCCTGGTGGCTGGTAATCCAGCGATCTACATGGGCAAACTTTCTGGTTTCACTGAAATCAGTCGTGCAACGGTTGATGATCAGTTCCGGCAGTTTCTGATCGATGGTTAGATTGGGATTACTGCGCTGCAGGGTCTCAAAGTCTGTGGTAGCGCTATTGACCAGAAACCGGAGTTGGTTGGGATTGTTATAGTCATGGCGCTGGGCAGCAAGGTCACCCAGGGCGGTGTTGACCAGATATGCGGTCCAGTTGGCGTCAACCGCCCTGTCAAAGCTGCTTGCGGCGATACCCACTGCTGCTACAGAAAAATGGGCAGCCGGTGGAACCACCATAGTGATATGTCCCACCGTAACGGTCTTGCTGGGAACACTGTAAATGGCCGGATTTTTTGAGGCATTGTCTTTAAGCTGGTTGAACAGAGCCGTATAGGCAGTTGCATCAACCTGTTTTTTTGCCTCAATTGCATCCCGCAGCCGTGGTGCAAACACCCACTGATAGACGCGGACTTCAGGCGGTGTCGGTTTGTCGCATCCTCCAATCCCCAGGGCGCAACCGGCTGTAGCCGCAGCATCGCCGATTGCACCGCCAACATCGGCCAGAAATTCTCCCACCGCTGCTGCTGCATCAAGCAAGGTATCACCAAGGGCGGCCAGTTCTTCAATCAGGCCACAGACATCGTACCCCTCTGCAAGCACTTGCGCCACAATACAGAGAGCGGCCTGTCCCAGGTGTTCAACCGCACCCCAGATGTCGCCGGTACGGATGTCAATATAGAGATCCAACAGGTCCCAGAACCAGGATGGAATGCCTGTCTCCGAAGCTGCCATCTGCCCAAGCTTGGTATCCTGAAAGGTATCGGTACAGACCGCCACCTCAAGGTCGTTATCGGCATGTACCAGACAGTTGATGTACTCCTTTGAGCTTGCAATGTCTTGCACCTTGACGCCTTGGAAGGTCGGTGCGATCAGATCAAGGATCGTAATCATCTTGTCAAAGCTGTCAGCAGCAGCCTGCTGTGGGGCAGCCAGGATCAGATGCAGGGCAAACAGCAGACCGATGATTGAACGACGCAGGATGACGGTTGGTTTCATGATGGTGTCTCCTTTGTCGCCTTAACGTATGTGGGGTGCAGCAAAGGATTGCTTGTCTGAAGCTGCCAGCGTCTGTTTCAACTCGCCCAGGGTGATCCGTTTGCCATGGCTTGTTTCAAGCACCGTGGTGTCCGGCTGCTTGAACAGGGCGTACCAGTCGGTGGTTGCATCAACCCTGATTGCCGGACCAGCCAGGTCAGGGCGGGGGCTGCTGATGGCGGCCGGCCGTAGTTGTTTACGCCTCTCTTCAACCTGCGGCTGCACCAGCTTCAACATCCCCACCGTGGTCCGTTTGCCGGATGGCAGCACCACGGTTTCATTATCAGGACGCTGCATAACGGCCTGAAAATCGTTTTTGTTGCGCAGGGCTATGCCGCCGGTTGCAGCAGGACGCAGTTTCAGTGCTGGCGGTTCCTTTGAGTTGGGGGGCAGTGAGCGGTTTTTCTGCGCAACCGCCGTTAATCTGCGGATATCCCCTATCTTCATCCGCTTGCCGTTGGAAAGCTCCACCAGATCAGTAGCGGCCTTTCCCTGCAGCGCAGTGGGCGACAGGTTGCGGTTAAGTTTGAGAACAGCCGGCGCGGCAGGCTGCATGTTTCCCGACGCTACCGGTGCTTCAGACGCCAGGACAGGCAGGCAGGCCATGCCGCTGAGCAGAAGCAGACTTGCGATAATAGATAAACGTTTCATATCAGGTATCTCCTGGCGTTTTTTTCAGCACTACTTCAAGAAACTCTCCGGTTTCATGCTGTCCAGTAGCTTGATCAGCTCTGCCTTTGACAACCCTTTTGTCCCGTTTGGACTCATCTGGCTGATGGAAAGCGCCTTGCCGGATTTTTCGTACTTAATCCAGACCTGTCCGGGGCCGGTTGCGTCGGCATACAGGGCCGGCATCCCTTTATAGCTGAACTGCTCCGGTTTTTTCTTGTTCACCACCTGCTGCTGTACCCCTTTAAAGGCTGCTGCCGGATGCAGGTGTACCCCCAGCACATCCCCTTTGCTGCTCATCTAGCCGGCCATGTAGACACCGGGATCGGTCTGGTCAACACCGCCATAGCTGTAACCGGCCAGTTTGACGGCCTTGGCCCACTTGTCAAATTCAGACTTGCCGGGTCCGGCTGCCAGGGCTGCGGTTGCTGTAATAATAATCAGGCAGATTGCAAGTAACAGACGATTCATTTTTATTCCTCCGTATATTCAAATGTAGTGTTTACGCTATGTATCACAGATTCCCCTCTTGTCAATGCGAATACCTGTCAATGTCACATAATTTAAAGGCGGCTGTTTGACAACCCCAGCAACCGGCGATACATTCATCAGTACACCCTGACACAGGATCAGGTACTTACCGAAAGAGGAGTATGAATGCCATGAAAACCACAATCATCTTGTGTGTCTGCGGTATGCTGGCAGTTCCCGTTTATGTCTTCGGTGCCCAGCAGGATCCGCCGGTTACGCCGCAGGCCCATCAGCCGGGTATGCGTCCGATTAAGGCAAAACCGGCGCAAAAACCAAAATCAACCACTACCAGGGACAAGGTTTCCGCAACCGGTTACGGAGAAGATCCCGGTGAGGAGACTCAAGAGCGGCCCAATCCGCTTAACAAACAGGGACAGCACCGGCCTGAGCAACCGGTCAAGGCTCCGGTCCGCTGACCATCGCTATTCATCCTGTAGGGCTATCTGCTGATCAAGACAGTTATAGTAATTGGAGGGGGGCGCCAGATAACAATTGATGCTGGTCAAGGTACGTGCCAGCACTTGGCTAAAAGCTTCAGGATCTGCCAGGTCTGCATCTGAACGCAGTTGCTGTTCCAGGGTTGCGCAGCTGCCTGCGTTCTTGAGCTGAAGCGGCAGGGTCAGGTAGAACACAATCCAGTGGCGAGGGGCTCATTTGGTGAAAGGTCTGCTGTTCAAGGGATCAACTCAAGAACCCGCTTCATCTCAGTGTGTAACGCCGCAATATCCAGTGGTTTTGAGACATAGCCATCAAAACCGGAAGAAAGCAATTGACGACGCTGTTCAACCAGAGCATGGGCGGTAAGGGCTATGATTGAGGTATGGCGATTGGCTGCACGCTCTTCCTCTCGGATAATTCGGGTGGCCTCAAGACCATCCATCACCGGCATCTGCACATCCATCAGAACAAGGTTAAATCGGGCTTTACGCCATTGTTCCAATGCCTCTGCTCCATTTTCAGCGGTGTACACCCTGTGGCCAAAATGACGTAGCAATTTTGCGGTCATTATCAGACTGGTCTGATTATCGTCCGCCAGTAGAATAGTGAGCGGCGCTCCTTCCCACGTAAAGGGAGCGTCGCTTTGTTGTTGCGGTTCCTGATGACGTTCCGGGGATGGATTGATCTGGAAGGGGAGGATGACCTGGAAGCAACTTCCTGAGCCTTCAGTGCTTTCAACGGAAATATGTCCCCCCATTAACCCGGCAAGACGGTTACAGATCGACAGCCCCAGACCGGTTCCCCCGAACTTTCTGGTTACTGTGTTGTCTGCCTGGGTAAAGGGGACAAACAGTTTTTGAAGCGCTTCATGGGGGATGCCGATGCCGGTGTCAGCGATGCTGAACTGTATGAAGGCGGTCTGTTCAGTGCGTTTATTAAGCTCAACGGTTAGCGTGATGCCCCCTTTTTCAGTGAACTTGACCGCATTGCCCACCAGATTGCGCAAGATCTGTTTCAACCTGAGCTGGTCACCGATCACGGCTTCCGGTACTGTGCTGTCAATCTCGGTCTTCAGATTCAGTCCTTTGGTGGCGATCCGCGGCGTCATCGGCTTCAGCAGACCATTAATGCAGTCACGCAGGCTGAATGAGGTCTGCTCAAGCTCCATCTTGCCAGCCTCAATCTTTGAAATGTCAAGCAGGTCATTGATCACTGAAACCAGATGGGTGGCATCTGCTTCGATATATTCAAGGTAACGGGACTGTTCTTCGGTCAGGTCGGTAAAACGAAGCAGTTGGGCGTTGCCGATCACGCCGTTCATCGGGGTACGGATTTCATGGCTCATGTTTGCCAGAAACTCGCTCTTGGTGGTATTGGCAACTTCAGCAGCTGTCTTGGCCGTTAGTAGTTCTTCTTCTGCACGTTTACGCTCAGTGATGTCACGTACCATGCCAAAAAACTGAAATTCAGCTTCTGCAGGAAGCAGGCTCAGTCGAACCTCTGCCGGAAAGCAGCTGCCATCTTTGCGTTGATGGCAGGTCTCCAGAGTCATGGGGAATTTGCCCGGATCTGTTTTTGAAAGGCTCCAGATCTTTTGCATTGTCTCAAAATCCAGGCACCTGTCAAAATCGGTTATTGATGCTGCAAGCAGCTCTTCCTGTGAGTAACCTGTCTGAACACAGCAAACCTGGTTAATGCTCTGTATTTTTCCGTAGTGATCATGGATGTAAATAGCATCACCGGCGTTTTCAATCATTGAACGAAATCGCTGTTCGGTCTGACGTAGAGACTCTTCACGCTGCTTTAACGTGTCAAGCATGGTATTTACAGCGAGTCCAAGCCTGCTTGCCTCATCATTGCCGCTAAGCTGTACACGCACATCTGTCTGCCCTGTTTCAACCTGATCAACCACCTCTTGAATCTGATCAAGCCGACGGGTCAGATAACTGGCTGTAACCGTAGCAAATAGCGAAACCAGTAGAATGGCAACCAAAGCAAAGTACAAGCTGTTTTCTCTAATTTCCGCAATATCGGATTCAAGTCTTTTGCCACTTAGCCCAATCCGTACCCAACCAATGGTATTTTCACCGAGTAAAATGGGATTGCTCACATCTACCATCCGATGACTCTTCTGCAGGATCTGAAAATCTTTGTCTTCAGGGAGATCAGTCAGATACAGGCCGATCCGGTCACGGTCAGTATGGGCCAGTACCTGTCCACGGGAATCCAGTATCATGGCATGGGCAAGATCAGGATAGCGGGCGATTCCATTAATGATTTCCTGCAGTCCGCTGTAATCGCGGGAGGCAACCCAGACCGATGATGCTGCGGTGATGCTCTGGACAAGGGAGGTGGCCTGCGAGGTATGCTGCCTTAAGACGGCTGTTTCCTGCCGACGGGTCATCTCCAGAACAAACAGCGACATCAGAATGGCCATAATAACGGTCATGCCAAGAATCATACGGCGGCGTAGGGTGCCTGAAAGCAGCCATGTCAGCTTCTCAGGAATCATTTTTTCTCCATCGGACGCACCTGTTTTTCAAAAACAGCCACATAGTCCCGTATCTTTTGATAATGGGTATTGTCTGCGGCATGGAATCGGGCGATAGCCATATTACGTAGAATGGTACGCCCTTCTGCCGATTGTGACAGCTCAAGCAGTAATCTTCTTACCTTCTGGCTGATGGCCGATGGCACATGAGTACTCACCATGACGGAGTTGTTCAGCAGGCAGGGAGTTTCCCAAAGCAGGTGCAGCTGGGCAGCCTCTTTGGGATGGTCCTGCTGGAACAGACGCCAGGGGACCGGCCAGGTGACACCAACGGCAGACTGGCCCAGATAGGCGTTCATAATAGAGGATTCCTGAGAACCCACATAGTTGTTGATGATGTCACGATTTACGTTGATGCCGTGCTGGTGCAGAAAAAACTGCGGCATAATACAGGCTGCCAGTGCTGTGTGGGAAGGGTAGCTGACGGTCTTGCCCTTGAGATCTGCCGGTTTTTTGATCTTGCTATCCTTGCGCGCAATAAAGATCCCCTTGAAGTCTTTTGCATCGCCGGCCATGGCAATCACCTGATAGCCTGATTTCATTGCCTCAATCGTCTGCCAGGGGTTGGGTAACAGGAACTCAGGTCCTGCGGTGCGGAATTTTTCTTCATAGGCCTGGTAATTCCGTGAGGCTTCAAGTTCAAAATGTGCTTCCGGGATATGAAGGTTTAAGTACTCAATCAGCGGTTGATAGGCTTCAGCAAGCTTTGCCGGGTTGTGCAGGGGATGGACGGCAAAGCGGTAGACCGGTAGTGCGGTTGCAGGTGGTGTTTTGCTGTAGGTAAGCGGTTTTTCTACTGGTTGACGGTTGCAACCTGTCAGTAACAGGACAATAAAAAATGCCGTAAGCCAGCATAAAACTGATTGAGGCCGGAGAACTCGTGCAACGGTATCGGGCATGGCAGATGTCGTCATCAGGTCTGCTCCGTGTTTGCTACCATTTCAAGAGTACCTCAGCTCATGGGGGTGTCAAGCTGTGTGCTATGTTTTGAAGAGAGCGGCAAACTATTTTGAGGTCATCAAGCGTATCAATATCCCGCAGCAGCTCCAGCAATGCAGGCCTGATTCCGGCTTGTTCACAGCGCTCAAGCGTCTGCAGCAGCACCTGCTCCGTACTCCAGACTATCCGTGCAAACACCTGGGGAGTAAAGGACTCTGCTGTAAAGCCGATCAGGCAGTAGCCACCGTCGTAGGCCGGGGCAATCACCATGCCGGATTGTTCCAGTTTTTCTGCCGCCTGCTGCAGGTATCCGGCATCAATACCGACAATATCGCTGCCACACAGCAGAACCGTTTGATATCCGGCATCAAACAACAGTCGGAAGGCATTGGCCATCCGTTCTCCCAGATCATGGCCGGTTTGCTGATGACAGGAGTCAGCTGCCGCACACCAGGCAATCGGGAGTCTGTCTGCCTCATCCCCATCAAAGAATAATGCCAGCGGCAAGCCGCTGATCCGTATCTGGTGCAGGATCTGTTCAACCAGACTGACATACACCATGCAGGCCTTTTCATCACCCAACTCTTTTGCAAGTCTGGTCTTGACCCTACCAGGCACGGGAGGTTTGACAAACAGACAGATAACAGCCTGAAGGCTCATCGATACTCCTGACTCAAGGAATCCGGCGATGCCCCTGCCAGATAGCGCACCAGCAGCCACCAGTTTTTTAAGGTACGTCGCAAAAATCCGTCCTGTTGCCAGCGTCGGGCAGAGGTCTGAACAGGTTGCGGCAGTAGCCTGCAACGGCCATAAGCCCGCGTCAGACTACGGGCAATAGCAACATCTTCCATAAGTGGCACACCGGGTATGCCGCCAACCTGCTTCAGACTGGCACCGGCAACAAAGAGTGCCTGGTCGCCATAGGGTAACGAAAACAGTTTACAGCGCAGATCAACGGTTCGCTCAATAATACGGTACGCCAATCCCTTTGCAGCAATCCCCAGCCTGAACGCCCCCCACGCAGCGCCATCGGCAACGGCTTCAGCCACCATCCTGAGTCCACCATCCGGCAGCAACGTGTCGGCATGCAGCATCAGGATGATATCGCCTGTTGCAGTTGTAGCACCGGCAGACAGTTGTGTGCCACGCCCTTTGGCTGCAGTCAGTGTAACAACCGACTGATCTGAGATAGTGGCTATGGTTGAACCTTCGGCATCACCATCCACCACAATAATCTCGCAGTAGCTGTCCTGGCTACGCAACTGCTCAATCAGTCCATTGATCCGCTCCTGCTCACGCAGCACCGGTATGATGACACTGATGCTCACGGCCACAGCGGGCAGTCCAGGCCCAGGCACTCCTTGTTGCGGGCCATCTGGCTGCAGGCAAACGGTTGCAGTGCCGTCAGGGATAGCTGCCAGCGCTCGGTGGCAATCCTCAGGGCAGCACGCAGGGCGATCCAGCAGTCACGCTGACAGCAGCGTGCGGCCTGGTACCCGGCAATCTCGGCCAGTACCTGCTGGACGATTTCCTGTACGGTCTGGCGGGCAGCGGCCTTAAGCGGTGTGGCCTCCAGCAGCACACTGAAACCGATCCCGACACCGGTGGCTGCCCCGCAGACCCCCCAGAATCCGCAACTGCCGCCGCAGACCTCTGCCCCACGTTGTATGGCGGCATGAAGTTGTTCATCACTTACCGGATGACCGGCAGCCCGCAGGCAGGACAGTAACACCCCCGGCACCAGGGCATGGTACTGGGGGCCATGCAGTGGCATGGAGGGATGCTGCCGGATGCTGCTGAAGAGCTGAACCGCATCAACAGTGTCGGAGGCTGCACAGAGTCGTTCAATCAGCTCCAGGGCATCACCGGTATGGCATTCGTCACAGACAAAGTGTCCTTGTTCGCAGGTGGCATTGCTGGATAGTAGCCTGCCGCAGTAGTGGCAGGTTGCCGGTTGCTCAACCGGATGGTAGACCAGGGCTGTGCCGCAAACCATACAGCCGGACTGCTGCCGCTCAGCCGCCGGTAGTGTCGTCTTGGTCCGCGCCTCAGGCGGCAGGGCGCAATTTGCCCCGGCCTCCATTGCAAGATTGGTGACAAAACCATCTGCATCAAGCTGCCAGACCTGATCCCCCAGCAGCTCTGCATCTGAGCGGGGAATCTGTGCCGTCTGACCGGGCAACAGCAGACAGCCCGACGCAGTGCGTAGCGAAGCTGCCGGACCTGGATACAGCACGCTGACCGATGCTTCATTCTGCTCAGGTCTGTACACGATGAAGGTCAGAGAAAAGAACAAATGCCCCTGCACCACCCGGTACGGCAGCCTTTTAAGGACCTTAAAGCCGGTAAAGCCGGTCTCCTGCAGAATCCCCAGCAGGTCTTTCTGGGACAGTGCGCCGCTGATGCACTCGCCCCGCAGGGTTTCATCGTTCAGAATGGCGGCATCCGGTTCAGTCTCGCAGACCACATCAGCGGCCACCAGTCTGCCACCGGGTTTGAGTGCCCGCAGGATCTCGGCAAAGGTTAGTCTTTTATCAGCTGACAGGTTCAGCACACAGTTGGAGATCACCAGGTCCTGTGAGTTGTCGGTAACAGGAAGTGATTCAAGAAACCCCTTTAAAAACTGAAGGTTGCTATAGCCAAGTTCCTGTTGTACTTCAACTGCCCCCATGCGCGCCAGCTCCAGCATCGGATCCAGCATGTCGATACCGGTTATCGTCCCCTCTTTTCCAGCAAGGCGAGCGGCAATAAAACATTCCACACCGCTGCCGCAGCCCAGGTCAACAATCCGCTCACCCGGCTTGATGTCAGCATCCAGCACCGGACTACCGCAGCCATAGCCGCGGAAGCGGTAGGCTGGCGGGATATGGGCCAGCATCTGCTGGTCATAGGCCACCGGGTTTAGGATCTCCAGCCGCTTGTCACCGGCAGCAGTGCTGTAGTAGCTGCCCACCTGACTACGGCTGTCCAGCGCAGTATCAAGCGACAGCAGACAGTTAGTGTGGCAGAGCGTCACCGGGCCGTGGCTGCCACAGCTGACCAGTAGTTCGCCCATCTTGAGCCGCAGGCCGGGCATCTCTGGCTCAGGCAGTCTGTTCGCCGCCTGGCTGATCAACCGCAGGGCCAGTTGTTCAAACAACGGCTGGTAAGGATCGGCGCCCATGACGGATTGGACATGATGCCAGCAGTGGTCAAAATCTCCGCCCCCCAACAGGCAGCGCCATGGGTCAATAAGCTGCAGAACACTCTGCTGGCGGATGATGGCCAACACCGGGCTGGTCTGCCAGGCCCGGGCAAGCCCATGATCAAGCGGGGTGGCCAGCTCATCAAAGCCGACCGTGGCGGCAGAGGGATACAGACAATTGTCCGGTCCGACCGCCGCTGCCTCCCAACCGGCACTGGAGCCGTCATGAATGGTGCCGGGTGGTGAGAAGATCTGGCCCTTCAGGCTTTCAATGTTGTCTATGGTAATGTTGCGCTGTTCGGCAATCGCCTGGGCAGCAAGCAGTGGTTCCAACAGTTCCAACGGTTGAAGATGCTGTTCAGATGTGCCTCGACCACGGATAAAATGCCACATCAGATGCACTGCTGCTGCCCCTTGATCAGCAGCGTAACCAACCAGCCAGGACAGGTCAGCAACATTATCGGTGGTAACGCAGCAACTCAGGGTAAAACGCCAACTTTGGCTACGCAGCCAGAGCAACTGTTGTTCAAGCGCAGTAAAGGCTCCGCTGCCCCGCAGGGCATCGTGGTGCTCAGGCCTGCCGTCCAGGCTGATCTGCAGGTGCAGTCGGTCACGGAGCCACTCAGGTTGCAGCCGCTGCGCAGCAAGCAGACCATTGGTAAGGATCACGATTTTGCTATCCGCTACTGCCAGTATCTGCTCAATAATCTGCCTGAAGTCAGGATGCACCAGCGGTTCTCCGCCGGTCAGGGCAAACAGGCGGCAGCCAAGCAAGACAGATTCCTCAAGGTGATCAGTTATCTGCTCAAGCGACAGCTCCTGTGTCTGGTCCGGGCCGGAGCAGAACAGGCAGTGACTGCAGGCCAGATTACAGCGATCGGTAATATGCAGCCAGAGTTCGTGCAAAGGCTGCTGCTCCGTCATCAGCGTCTGCCGCCCCGCGTACCGGTTGGATGGCGGATCAGGCAGGCGTTGCAGGAAGGCGCTGTCGGTTGCTGTATCGCCACTACACAGCAGTCGGTCACCGGCACTGTTCGGCACAAACCAGGATGGTCTGTCCGGACAGAGCCAGATGGAGGTATCATCAACAGTGTAGCGGCTCCAGCGTGATGGATCAAAAGTCATGTGTGCAATCTCACTTTCTGTTGAGACTCTTACAAAAAACGGTGCGGATCATGCATTTATGACAGGGGGTCTTTTGTAGACAAGTTCGGTAGACAAATATTCTATAATATAGATATTCATAAGTAAATATATACGGTTATACTTGGCAGCTGTGTTTGTATATCGCTTGACAATTGTCACACCGTAAATTACTTTCAATTTAATAGTAAATCACAATTTGTTTTGTTGGCGTTGTGATCAAATCCCCTAAGGAGGTGTTATGAACATCCGTATCAGGTTGACTGCAGGTATGCTCTCATTGTTTGCACTATCGCTACTGGCCGGCTGCGAAACCGGGCCACAGGTCAAAAACGAGGCTCCTGTATCGCAAACAGTGGCAGCCGCACCTCAACAGGCAGCCAAGCCCAAACTGCCACCGCTTCCCAAAGGCAGCACGGTCATCACAACGGAACAACTTAAAGCCCTCGTAGAAAAAGGACCGGATGCAGGGGGCTACCTGCTGTTTGACAGCCGTCCAGCCGGCCGTTTCCATGCCGGCACCATCCCCACTTCACTGATGCTGCCGTCCGGCGAGCAGGAAAAGCTGGATAAGGAAGGCAAGGCACATCCGATGCTGGGCCAGGATAAGAATAAAACTCTGATCTTTTTCTGCGGCGGTCCCACCTGTCCGTTCTCCCTGAAAGGTGCTGAGCTGGCACTTAAATACGGGTACACCAACGTGCGGGTCTATTCAGCCGGTGATCCGGCCTGGGCAAAGGCAGAGCTACCGTTTGTTTCATCTCCTAAATTTGTTAAAGACGACAATATCCTGCTGCTTGACCTGCGCTCTGCCGACAAGTTCACCGCTGGTCATATCCCTCGTGCCCTGAACCTGCCTGTTGCTGATCTTGATAAGTACAAGGAAGATAACTGGCCGTCATTCAAAGGTGCTCCACTGGTATTTTATAGCGATAATCAGGCCGATATTGACAAAGCCCTGGAACTGATGCGCGACTACGCCCTTTCAAAGGCAACCTACTTTCCAGGTGGCCTTGCAAGGTGGCAAAAGCTGGGCAACCCTGTTGAGACCGGCGCTAAACCGGCTCCGGCCAAACTGACCTTTATCCGCAAACCGAATCCACAGGATGTCAGTATTGCCGATTTCAACAAGTTGCTGAACGATCCAAACGTAGTGATCCTGGACGTACGTGGAGATGCCGAGCGGACTGGAGGTAGTTTTAAAGATGCGCTGCATATCCCGTTTGAACAACTGGCAACCCGCTATACCGAGATTCCCAAAGACAAACAGGTGATCGTCCATTGCGCCACCGGCATCCGTTCCAGTATTGCCTATGAAACCTTGAAAGCCAAAGGGTTCACCAATATCAAGGTACTGAATGCCAACGTAAAGTTTGAAGGTGGAGCCCACAAGATAACCGAGTAAACAGCAGTAAAAGAGCCATATTCTGTATAACGGGGCGGAGCAATCCGTCCCGTTTTTTTATCTGCGGGCTTTCAGCTTCGCATACAGGGCCGGAATCAGGGCAAATAGTCCCAGCAAGGCAAAGGAGCCCAGTACACGTGGTGAGGCGATGTCAGACAAGCGGCTAATACTGGCCAGGCTGGCACCGGCATTCACAAAGACAAAACCGCCCGGAATGATGCCGATGAAAGTACCCAGCATGAATATCCTGAGCGGCAGGCGAGTCAAACCGGCTGCCAGATTAATCAAAAAGAACGGAAAGACCGGCACCAGCCGCAGGAACAGCAAATAATTAAGTCCCCGTCTTTCCAGCTCCTGGTTAATCCCCTCCAGTTTGTTGCCAAACCTCGCAAGTACGGCATCCCGCAGCAGGTAGCGGGTAACCAGAAAGGAAAGGGTGGCTCCAGCTGAAGCAGCACTGACCGCATAGATCGTCCCCAACAGCGGCCCAAAGATTGCGCCTGCTGAAAGGGACAGGATGGTTGCACCAGGCAGTGCCAATGCGGTCTGGATGATGTAGATTGCCATAAAAGCAGCCACCATCAGCAGGGCATGCTCTGCGTAGAACGTCAGCAGCAGTTGATGGTTTGCCTTCAGGCTTGCAAGGGTCAGGTACTGCTTCAGATCAAAGTAAAAGAACAGTACGATCAGCAGCAGCCCGATGAGCAGGATAATGGTCTTATTTTTGTTCATGGTGTTGTCGAAAGGCTGATATCACCGTACCAGGCAGTGGCCTCGGCACCGGTATTGTCGGTATCGGTCATAATGGCAATGGCGCCGGCTTCAGGCGGGTCTTCGCCAAAGACGCGGCGGAAGTCAGCCAGGATGTCACGTTGTTCCGTTACCCACTGGCCAGCCTTTGACGGTCCTGATTCAACGGCAAGCAACATGGCGTTTGAGGTAAAGGCGTTGGGTACAAACTCACCTTTTGGCAGTTTGTTGGCCCAGATGTAGTTCAAGGCCCGCATCTGCCAGAAAAACCTGCCGGGAAAGACCACATAGACCCGAGCGGCATAGTCATCACCCTGCTTGGTCTTTTCATTGCCTTGGGCAATGGTTCCTGCAACCTTCCAGTTCCACTTGAGATATCTGTAGGTTTGTGGGCTGAATTTAAGCTTTTTTGTCAGGCCTGAAGCAGCACCTTTGGCGTGCGCCTTGAGAACGGTACGCCCATCTTCCTGTACGATCTTGTAGTCTGTGGTGCCCTTGAAACTCTTGGATTCCCAGCCTTTGATTCCATCGGTTGCAAAGTGGGAAATCTGGATTTCATCTGCTTGAGCAAAGCCATTTGAAACACAGAGTAACAGGGCAACACAGAAAATCTGCAGCTTCATGATAACCTCGCAAATCGTAATTTCAGTCGATTAAACCAGCGTCTGGCCGATGAAACCGGCTTGGTTGAAAAAACAGGGGTACCGGTCAGCAGGTCAGCAATGTGAGCGGTCTTGGCACTGGCAGATAGTGTGTCACAGCAGGCTGCGCAGGATGAGATCACCGGATGTCCAGCAGCTTCAGCTCCGATCAGGGCGGCCTCTTTTTTAACCGTGCCGGGTACACAACCTTCCACCATGCCGCCCTGTCCACAACAGCGGGTACGTTCTCCATGGGATGCAAGCTCTTCAATACGGTAGCCACAGGATTGAACCAGTTGACGGACAGCTGACTGTTGGACCGCATCAAAGCGGGCAGGGCAGGGGTCATGGATCGCAACCACTGCTGTCAGATCAGGGGTGGGTGGCTGGCTCTGTTCGGCAAGAACAGTATAGATACTTGCCACCTGAAACGTGGTGCCGCCATAGCTGCTTAGCACCTTGTTGCAGCCAGGACAGGCCGTAAGGATACGGGTGATCCCTTTGCCCCCCAGTCGTTCAGTGAGCTTATTAAAGATGATGGTAAAGCGATCGGTTAGTCCAAGATCATGGGAGATCTTGCCGCAACAGTCCAGCACCAGTCCAGCTGTTGGTTCGATCATGCGCAGACGTGTAAACAGTTCGCGGACGGCAGTCGGTCTGGTGCCTGGTAACGAACAGCCGGGGAAAAAAACGGTGTTGCAGTTAGAAGGAATCAAGTCCCGCTGAAACAGGACAGACGCCCCCAGGGTTTCATAGCTCAGCCAGGGGGCATAGGGCTTAAGATTAACCAGACCACGGCTGGCAGCCTGCTGACGCATGGAGCGGAACATCTCTGAAGGGGAGAGAGCTTCGGGGCAGACCGCATCACACAGACCGCATAATGAACAGCCAAATGCCGAAAGCAGGTTGCTTTCGGCATCGCCGCGTCCGGCAATGGCAGCGGGTGTTCCCTGTTGCTGCAGAAAGTTGCAGGGACGGACGCATTCTCCGCAGGAAGTGCAGGCAGCGGCCATGTCTGTCATGACCGCTGAACAATCATAAGTCGTCATTGTCTTTGTTAACGGCCTTTCACAAACAGCTCTTTGTAGGGCCATTCATAAATGCCACCTTCAAGGATGGTCATGCGATCTTCAGAAATACCTTTTGATTCAAGATAATTATAGCTGTTTTTTGCCCCTGTTTTACCACGGGGGCAAACAACAACAACCGGATCTTTTGAGGCCTTGATAACGGCAAGCGCTTTGTCCAGGCGGGCCTTTTCTTCATCAGTCTTGGCTGGAAACGCATTGGTTTCAATCGAACCGGGCAGGTGCTGTTTCTCAAAATCAGCAGCCGGCTGGATATCGACCAGAATCACCGGTTTTTTCTTGTCCAACAGTTCCTTCAGTTCTTGCGGCTCAATATAATTGGCAGCCAGGGCAACGGTAGCAGACACCAGAGTGAGGATCAGCGAGAGTGCAAGCTTCTTGAACATGGTAGATCTCCTTTGTATGCAAAAATTTGAATATATTTAGATAGCAAGAAGATGAGTTGTCTTGCAAATAGATAATCTGATAAAGAAACGTTAGTGCATATCGATTTTTTCAATAGGTGATCATATGACCTTGAAACAGTTAGAAGTATTTCTGGCCGTTGCCGATACACGCAGCTTTTCAAAAGGGGGCGAGGCGGTCAGTCTGGCTCAATCTACTGCCAGCCAGCATATCAGAGCGCTGGAAGATGAGTTGCAGGTGCGTCTTTTTGACCGCTCGGCAAGCCAGGTGAGTATGACCGAGGTTGGGCGTCTGTTTTACGAGTATGCTGCCCAGATCTGTCGCCAGTGTGTTGAGGCGCATGATGCGGTTAAAAGATTTCAGGGGCTGCTGCAGGCAACCTTGCGAGTTGGGGCCAGCACCATTCCGGCTGCCTGTCTGATCCCTGATCTTTTGGGAACGTTTACCGCGGCCTGTCCCGGTGTCAGACTAGAGCTGCAACAGGGAGATACCCGTGAGGTAACCCGGTTGCTGCAGGATGATCTGGTTGAACTGGCAATGGTGGGTGGACAGATTGATGATGACCGCATCAGTATGCAGGAGGTGATGACTGAACGGATCATACTGGTTGCCAGACCTGGCCGCTATGCTGGTACGATATCGCATGAACAGCTGCTACAGGTGCCGTTAGTGATTCGTGAAGCTGGTTCGGGCACCCGTATGGCGGTAGATGCCGCGCTGCAGAAAAACGGTATTGACCCGCGCCAACTGCGGGTGGTCGCGCAACTTGGCAGTAGCGAGGCGGTACGGCGCGCTGTGCTGAGCGGGGCAGGGGCTGCTTTTGTTTCAACCCTCGCGGTGGGGCATGAGTTACCAAACGGAACAGTGAAGGAGTTGCTGGTGCCAGGTCTGGAGATCAATCGCAGCTTTTATCTCGCCTGGCGTAAGGGCAAAAGTCTGTCGCCTGCAGCCGGGGCATTTATGAAGGCCGTTTTGCAACGCGATTACATTTGACCACGTTGCGCTGTAATCTCATCGGCGCTCACAGGCTTACCCAGCAGATAACCCTGAATGATTTCACAGCTTGCATTTTTCAGAACTGCAAGCTGTTCCTCTGTTTCAACCCCTTCAGCCACCACCTTCAGATTCAGGCTGTGGGCCATGGCTATAATCGCAACCACAATGGCAAGATCGCTCGGGCTGCGGTTCATATTCCAGACAAACGATCGATCAATCTTCAGGGTGTCAATCGGGAAACGATGCAAGTAGGAGAGGGATGAGTAGCCGGTGCCGAAATCGTCAATAGCGATCATAATCCCCAGTTTTTTCAGATCACGCAGGGTCTCTTCCGCCTGGCGGTCGTTTTCAATCAGCATTGACTCGGTCAGCTCCAGCTCCAGCAGTTCCGGTGGCAATCCTGTTTCAGTCAGAATCTGCTGAACCATGGCAGGTGTATTGTTACGCTTCAGGCTATAGGCAGAAAGATTAACTGCCACACTGATGGCTCCGTAACCGTCATTGTACCAGGATGTTGCCTGTTGACAGGCTGTTGTAAGCACCCATTCGGTTATGGCAACAATGCTGCCGGACTCTTCAGCCAGCGGGATGAAACGGGTGGGGGGAATTAAGCCCCGTTCAGGGTGTTGCCAGCGGACTAATGCCTCAACACCGGTAATCTGGCTGGAATATGAATCAAACTTTGGCTGATACTGCACAAACAGTTGCTGCAGATCAAGGGCTGTGCGCAGGTCGTTTTGCAGGGCTATCCGATCACTGGCCTGCTGGTTCATCTCACTGGTGTAGAGACGGTACCCGTTTTTACCATCCGCCTTGGCATGATACATGGCAATGTCGGCATTCATCAGCAGGCTGTCAATGGTGTCAGCATCATCAGGAAAGAGCGTAACGCCAATGCTGCAGGTAACGACTATCTGTCTGTCATCCAGACTGAAGGGGATCTTAAACAGGTCAAGCAGCTTCTGGGCTACCCTGCAGGCATTTTTCACAGACTTGATATTCTGGGTAAAGATGGTGAACTCATCACCACCCTGACGGGCAACGGTGTCGCTATCACGCAGCGTCAGCTCCATCCGCTCTGCAACCTGCTGCAGCAGCAGATCGCCGGTACGGTGCCCCAGGGTGTCGTTGATATCCTTGAAGTTGTCCAGGTCAATAAACATAACAGCTATTTTATAATCACACCGCTGAGCTAAATGGATGGCCTGCTGTAAGCGGTCATGGAACAGAACCCGGTTAGGCAGACGGGTCAGGGTGTCAAAATGGGCTAATTGCTGCAGATGTTCCTGCCGCTGACGCAGGGTCAGATTGCGTTCTTCTATTTCCTGCAGCATCTCGTTGAAGCCGTCATAGAGCAGCCCGATTTCATCATCTCCCGGCTTCCTGACCCGTAGAGAAAAATCTTTGGACCCTGAAACCTGTTTCATGGCCTCTGCCAGATCAAGAATCGGGTCAGAGATGATGCCCTGCAGCCGCATGGACAACAGGTACGCCGCAATGGATGCAAGGGTTAAAATCAGTGCAGCAGCCAGTAGCGTGCTAATCAGACGGGTCCTTAATTCACGCATGTCTGCAAACAGCACTACCGTACCAACGACTTGCCCTTCCAGAGTGACGGGCATGACCAGGCTAACCTGATCAGAGAGCTGAAAGAGCCGATTGCTATGTGCCTGAATCTGTTTGAGCAGATTTTGGTAGGCCTCTGGATGCTCATAGGGACCAAGCTGTTCAAAGGCCAGCGACGCTGTCTTCACCCCTGGCGCAAGATAGCGGCTGAAAATGGTGGCATCTGTTTTAAGGATGTAGGCCGCCAGGATGTCAGACTTGACCGATAGTGAGGCCATGGTGTCATGCGCAGACTGGGGATCGTTGAACATGAGTGGCGCAGAGATGTTCTTGCCAAGAATATTAGCAAGTGAAGACAGGTCGTTATGTTGCTGACTGATAATTTCGTTGGATTCCTTGATGACAAATACCACCGTGGTGGCCAGCAGGATGACTCCGCAGGTGGTCATGATCAAAAGCATCAGCTTGCGCCGGATAGAAAGAGTTGCCAGATATGTTGTTATCATCTGTTTCACGGGCTGTCCTGTACAATCTTGGCAAGCTTTAACAGTTGTGAGCTGATCCTGATCCGGTGACGTAGGGCCGCAGTCTGATTGATCTCAAACCGGACCTTGCCATCCTGCAGGATAAACCCGACAACCCCCCCCATGCGGGCGAAATTCTCGCTATCGGCAACCGTCAACACTGCACTGGAACGGGTTCGCTCCAACAGTCCTGCGGTGGAGGCTGCATCAAGATCGCTCACTACCAGCACCTGACATCCCGATGGGGCGTTTGATGGAGTACTTTGACGTACGGTAAGGTTCTTTCCTTTTGCCTGTTTTCCCTGCAGACTGCCAATAGCCATGCCTAAGCCACCTTTGCCAACGATACAAACCGTTATCTGGGAGGCAGAGGCAGGCAAGGTATCTTCAGGCCAATCCATGTAACGGATCATGTTATAGATCATGGCTGACTTGATCTGATATTCACCGGTACCTGCCTGTACTGTTTGCACATGGCCAAGCAGGCACAACAGTACCGACAAGTAGTAAAAACAAACATATCCTGGACGAAGAGTCAGCATGGTCGTTAAAATTTCCAGGTCAGCTTGCCATATACGCTGCGTGGCACTTCTGAAGCGGTCGTATTGATGAATTCAGGGATGTATTCAGGGTGACGGCGCTGAAACAGGTTTTGACCAACCAGTGAAAGCTCCAGTTTTTTCGTTGGCTTCCAGGCAATGCGGGCATCCATGGTCAGATAGCCGGGTATTTTTTCCCCATCAATGTACGCCACCTGATCAGTTACCCTCATCCAGAGGTCAAGTTCAACCTGCTTGCCCAGATCAAAGCCGGAACGGAGTGAACCTTGATGGCGGGGTGAACCGGCAGCGGCATCTGCCCGGTTGACATCATCGGTACTGCCATTATCAAGGTGCATGATGGCGCAGAGATAGCTGTAGGAGGCCTGCAGCCGCCACCAGTCATAGGGGCGCCAGGTGGCAGAGAGTTCAGCGCCATAGGTATGACCGTGCATATCGTTTGAAAGCGGATAGCGCAGTACCAGATTTGTCGCTTCGATTCCTGTTATCCCCTCCTGCCGTACCCTTAAATGGTCGTACTGGTTTACAAACAGTGACAGATCCAGGGACAGTTGTTGTAATAGCTCAGTGCGGTAGCCCAGTTCATAGGCAATCACCGTCTCGGATTTGAAGTTTTTAGTGCCGTCAATCTCAAGGCGTATCGGTGCAGGCAGGCCGGTTTGCAGCGGTGACAAGGTCCTGAAGCGATACTGGATATCCCGGTCACCATGGGAAGGGGTGCGAACGGCGCGGGAGACAGAGGCCCAGAAGGAGTGTTGCGGGGTGGGAGTCCAGATCAGGCGGCCATTGGGCTGTATCTCAAAGCCGGTATACTCATTATGCTCAAAACGTGCGCCCAGAATTAACGACAGTTTTTCCGGCACCAGATGAATTTCGTCATGGATAAAGGCGCTGTACAGGCTAACCCCTTGCTGTGAGTCGGCAAGAGAAATATAGGGGGTTTGATTCAGCTTATCATGGCTGTAGCGGTAACCAAGCCCCCAGATCAGATCCTGGCTGCTACTTAAAGCAAAACGATGCTGAAACTCCAGATCAGCGGTATCGCGGACTTCATCCAGCACGGTCATGCTGCGTTGGTAATGATCATAATAGAGTTGTAGAGACAGGCTATTGGTGTCAGAGAAACTGCGTTGCCAACGTGTCAGCAGGTTTGTGCTGATTGTCGAGGCTGTGCTGTCCTGAATCCAGGAATAACGTGGATCGGCGAGAGAGGGGAGTTTGTATAGCGTATAGGTTTCATCATAGGAACCGGAAAAAATATCACCCTGAACCGTCAGGCTGTCCTTGTCGCTCAGCTTGCTGTCAAGTCGAAAACCACTGGAGCCGTTCTGCCAGGCATCATGGGCATCGTTGCCATTTGCATACTGGCCTGGTCCATGGTTTGCGTAGTTGCCATACAGACGCAGGTCGGTATCCTGACCTAGTCCGAAACCGTAGCGCAGAGTGCCGAAACCTTTTTCAGTACTGCCACCACCGGCAGAAACCAGTCCTCCTTTTGTATCGCTTGAGGATTTGGTGATGATATTGATGACGCCATTTACCGCGTTAGCTCCCCACAGGGCTGCACCAGGTCCGCGAATAACCTCAATCCTCTCAATATCTTCAAGGTGGGTATCCTGATGTTCCCAATAGACACCGGAAAAAAGCGGGGTATAGATACTGCGGCCATCTTTGAGAACCAGTAGTTTGTTGGCAAAACGGCCATTGAAACCACGGATGGAAACCGCCCACTTACTTCCATCGATTCGCGCAACCTGTACACCCGGTACCATCCGTAGCAACTCTGGTATACTGGTTGCACCTGAGCGGCGTATATCTTCCTGCGAAATAACAAAAGCTGCGGCAGCGGCATCAGCAAGTTTCTGAGGTTTTTTTGATACCGAGGTGACCGTAATATCCATGAGCGCCTCAAGAGACAGCTCGGTCAGATCACCGGAAGATTGTGCCAGGGCGGCGGGACAGGCGCCTAAGGCCAGGAAGACGGCAGCGCATGTACCAGAGAGAAGCATTGAGTTCTTGTTACCCATGACGGTCTGCTCCTGAAACTGCCTGAGGATCATTTTTTACGCTCATGGTGCCATTATTGTCTGGAATCTGTTGAGGAGTTTACTACAAAATGCTGTCTATGCAAGGCGCGCTTTTTTCTTGGTTGCCTGCGCAGGGCCAGTTGCAGTACCGTGTGGCAGGAGGCTTTTCTATGGGATTTTCAGAATATCTGTTTATCGGGTTGTTTTTTGGTCTGCCGGGTCTCTTGGGGGGCTGGCTGGCCCACACACGGGGGAAAAATCCACTGCTGTGGGGGTTGCTTTCTGCCCCGTTCCCGTTTTTTGTGCTGATCATCTGGTTTCAGAAGCCTGCCGACGCAGTTCCGGGGCATTTCAAAAAGTGCCCGGCCTGCGGCGGGGTCTACCCCTGGAAACTGCAGGCCTGCCGGTACTGCGGGGCTGGTGAAAATGAAAAAAGGGACACCGTCTAAGGTATCCCTGCTGCAGCCTGTAGCTGGTTGTGCCGCTTAAAAGTCAGGCCGTTGCCGATGGCGCCTCAAGCTTGAATTTTTGAACCATGCTGGAAAGTTTCTTTACCTGCTGTTCCAGCCCCTTGGCCGCTTCAGATGAAATTGCCGCACTATCAGCATTTTTCTGGGTAACCTGGTTGATCTGGGCCACCGCCTGATTGATCTGGTCAATTCCCTTGGCCTGTTCCATGGTGTTCTGGGAAATCTCGTCTGTCAACTGGCTGATGGAGCGGGCGCCACTCACCGCCCCTTTTAACTGCCGGTTGATGTCACGGGAAAGTTCTTCGCCACTGTGGGAGAGTTGCACCGAGCTGCGGGTCATCTGTTCGGTCCGCTTGGCTGCGTCGGCCGAACGGCTGGCCAGGCTGTGAATCTCGTCGGTCAGCAGGCGGAAGTCGTTGCCGGCCCCTTCCACATGGGCTGCTTCTATGGCGGCATTAACCCCCAGCAGGTTGGAAAACATCGCCACATCTTCCAGATCATCGATTGATGCCCTCGCAAAAATCAATTTAGCTTAACCTGCTGATATTGTTTTGAAATGC
>CAZNWF010000012.1:0-43921 GCA_964576485.1 uncultured Geobacter sp.
ACTAGGTCTTTCGTCGAAACAAAATAGTAAACACCATTTTCTGTTTCTGGAGATACGTGCGCACCATCAGTGACAAGCTTACAAAAACGTTTTAGCGCCCCAACCTCCCACCCCCCCGGCACCTCACCCAGCCACGCAACCCCCGAATCCTTCATCTGCGCATCAGGATTAAGCCCCTTGGTCACGGCATGGGAGATGGTCGCCTGGCGCTTCTCTTTCAATAGCTCGATCAGGCGCTCCTGCTCGGCCACCAGGGCATCAATTGTGCCGGTCTCGCGGTCGAGGAAGGCGGCGATGGTTTGTTGTTCGGGCAATGCTGGCATAGCTAACAAAATATTGCGCATCTCTGAATAGTTAGTACTCCAGAGATCTGCAACTATACCCTTGCCAAAGCGGTAGTATTCTTCCTGAAATGGTTCACTCCTCAAAAGATGATGTATAAACTGAGAGTTAACAGCCTCAGCAGGCCTTAACACAGTATTTATCAAGGAAACCGATCCATCGAGCATCGACATTCCAGAAGAGCCCTTTCTATCGGAACGGCTATTGATTACAAAATCCCCAGCACAGACTTTTTTTCTATTGTCGCCATCATCAGTTTTTGCTGCTGTTTCAAGCTGTGGCATTATCCCGTTTTTTGTAACTGACAACGGTTCGAAATCCTTATCGCTGACTTTTTCACGACGTTCATTGAAATAATAACCGAGCCGTTTTACCTCCCACCCCTCCGGCACCTCACCCAGCCACTCCACGCCGCTGTCCTTGTATTTCTCGTAACGTGGGAAACTCATGGCTGCACGTCCTGCCAGATGGATCGCTGCTGCCAGTCCTGCGGGAAGTCCATCATGCATGTGTTGATGTTATGATTGGCTACCAGCGTCTTAAACCGGGCCCTCCAGTGATGACCAGGCGCAATCTGGTCAAGGTGGTGCAAGATAATCAGACAGGTGTTGTATATCTTCCTACTGGAGATGAATTCTTGCACAAGAGACGCAGGCTTGCTTTTGGGGGCGTCTGGTATTATCGAAAACTTCCTGTTCCAAAGACGTGAGTGATGAGCACAGATATTTCGCACGTAAGAAAGATGGTGCAGCCATGACTGCAATGATTTTTGGTCTATCCCGTAGACTGCTGCTATGGCACTGCGGGTCTTCATCGGTTTAAGGGCATCATACCAACGGGAAAGAAGGCCAAGCGACATGACTTCACAAGCCGCCCAAACCGGGGGCAGCGGTTCGCTATAGGTCGCCCTGATGTGCTGAATAAACACTTCATCCGATCTGTTGACTTCCTCAGTTAGTTTATTGAGGTTTTTTTGCCAATACTGCAATTTGTAGGCTAGAGATGAATCGAGGTGAGAGTGGGGGCCGTGATGATGTGCCATATAGTACGCCCACTGACTACGGGCTGAGACCTCGATCCGCTCAATAGCGTCAAGGACAAGCAGCCGGAACTCACGGTCAAATATATACAGATTGAGAACATCGGAAAAGCAGATACCAGGCTTGAACTGGTGGGTGGAGTGGTCCGCCTCAAAAGGAAGCCAGTAGGCTCCCAGGCGATAGTAATTGAGGTGCTGGAGATAGAACGCAGCTTCAGCAGGATCGTCAATAACCATTCCCCGCTGCTGAAGTAGTGCCACCTGTTCTTTATGGGTAGTGGCAGGCTTGATAAAGGGAATCGCCATGATTAACCCCTACCCCAGAAAAAAAGTAACCCCCCGGTTTGAGCGTCACGACAGCAAGCTGCCGGATAGGCTTGGGAGGTTTTGTTAAATTCATCTTCTACCACAAACCCCTCTGAATGCAAGCTCTTTTTGTATACGAAAACCGCGTTTATCATGCACGCAACCCCTTGATCATCTCTACAATCCGGTCAGTACACTGCTTCAGATCAGCATCAATGGCAGATAGTTCACGAGGCGGCTGAAACACATAGAAATGCCGGTTAAAGGGTATCTCGTGCCCTACTTTGGTCTTCTCTTGGTCAATCCAGGCATCCGGCGCATGGGGCAGCGCCTCTCGCTTGAAGTACACCTCAACATCCTCTGACAGCGGCACGTTCTCTGTATCACGCAGACTGCTGTCCGGCTGGGGCTTGCCCTTCTGCTTGCCTTTTGTACCCAGCACAACATTACCCTGTTCGTCCCGCTGAGGACGCTCGACCGTAATGGTGCGGTAGCCGAACTCCTGGTTTTTGAAGATCCTGCTGATCGGCTTACCGTCCTGGTGAGACTCAGTGAAGTCGCCGAACAGTTTGGTAATGGTTGCAATATGCTCGTCCGAGAGCTCCTTGCGCTTGCTGCCGAGACTTTTACGCATCTTCTGCCAGAAGCCGGAGGCGTCGATCAGTTGCACCTTGCCCTTGCGGTGTTCCGGCTTACGGTTGGTGATGATCCAGACGTAGGTGGAGATGCCGGTGTTGTAGAACATGTCGGTTGGCAGACCGATAATGGCCTCCACCAGGTCGTTTTCCAGCAGGTAACGCCGGATCTCGCTCTCTCCAGAGCCGGCACCGCCGGTGAAGAGCGGCGAACCATTCAAAACAATGCCAAAGCGGCTACCTCCCTCACTGGCTGGACGCATCTTGGATACCAGGTGCAGCAGGAACAGCATGGAACCGTCGGACACCCGTGGCAGACCCGGCCCAAAGCGCCCGTTGAAGCCCTGCTGTTCATGTTCCTTGCGGACCTCCTTCTCTACCTTCTTCCATTCAACCCCAAACGGGGGATTGGAAAGCATATAATCAAACTTACGGTGCGGGTGACCATCATCGGAAAGAGTGTTGCCAGCAATGATGTTGGCAACATCCTGCCCCTTGATCAGCATGTCAGCCTTGCAGATGGCGTAGGACTCGTCGTTCAGCTCCTGGCCGAACATGGTCAAACGGGCCTGGGGGTTCAACTCCTCCAGATGTTCACCTGCAACGGAGAGCATGCCGCCGGTGCCGGCGGTGGGGTCGTAGATCGTCCGCACGATACCCGGCTTGGTTAAGGCATCATCATCTTCAATGAACAGCAGGTTAACCATCAGGCGGATGACTTCACGGGGGGTAAAGTGCTCTCCTGCGGTCTCGTTGGAGATCTCGGCAAACTTCCTGATCAGCTCTTCAAATACCAGTCCCATCTGGTAAGGGCTGACCGCTTCGGGATGCAGGTCGATTGCGGTGAACTTCTCAGCTACCTTGTAGAGCAGGTTGTTCTTCGCCAGCCGCTCGATCTGGGTGTAAAAGTCGAACCGCTCAAAGATGTCCCTGACTGCCGGCGAAAAGCCCTGGATGTAGCTGTACAGGTTTTCCTTGATGTGATCCTGATCTCCCATCAGCTTTTTCATATGAAGGGGAGACGTGTTGTAGAAGCTCAAACCTGCAATGCGAAGAAGAAATGGTTCCGGGTTGATCCCTGCCTGCTGTTTGGCAGCAAATTCAGCCAAGACTTTTTCTTTGGTCTCTTCAAGGACACAATCAAGGCGGCGCAGGATGGTGAACGGCAGTACGACCTTGCCGTATTCGGACTGCTTGTAGTCTCCACGCAGGAGGTCGGCTACCGACCAGATGAAGGATGAGAGGGCCTGCTGGTTCATGACATCTCCTGTGGCAGTACTGATGGGCAAAAAAAGCCCCACGGTTTCCCGTGGGGCTGAATTGTAGCACTACTTATTAAGAGAAACTACTGCTTCTCGTTATTTCTCTTCAAAGCTTAATGCTGCCAGCTTCTGATAGTAGGCAAAGTGAGCCTTGGACCACTCACCGGCTTTCTTCATCATCGCCTCTGCCCCTTTGGGGTTGGCCTTCTTAAGCATCCGGTAACGGTTTTCGTTATTGGTGTACTCTTCGAAGCTGATGGTCGGGGCCTTGCTGTCAAGCTGCAGCGGGTTTTTGTTCTCTGCAGCCAGGGCTGGGTTGTAGCGGTACAGCGGCCAGTAGCCAGACTGTACGGCTTTTTTCTGGGCATCCACACCGGCGGTCATATCAATACCGTGGGCAATACAGTGGGAGTAGGCGATGATGATGGAAGGACCATCGTACGCCTCTGCCTCCAGCATGGCCTTAACGCACTGGGCCGGGTTAGACAGTGCCACGGTGGCCACATAGACCGAACCGTAGGACATGGCGATCATACCCAGATCCTTCTTGGAAACCGGCTTGCCGCCTGCGGCAAACTGGGCCACGGCGCCCAGCGGGGTGGACTTGGAAGCCTGACCGCCGGTGTTGGAGTAGACCTCGGTATCCAGCACGAACAGGTTGATGTTCTTGCCGGAGGCGATGACATGGTCCAGACCGCCGAAACCGATGTCATAGGCCCAGCCGTCACCACCGATACACCAGACCGACTTCTTGACCAGATAATCAGCAATCGGGGTCAGCAGCTTGGCAGTGGCATCTTTACTGCCTTTGATGGCAGCCTTCAGCTTCTCCACCCGGCCACGCTGGGCTTCGATGCCTGCCTGGCTGGATTGATCAGCAGCAAGGATCTCTTTGAACAGCTTGGCATTTGCAGCAAAGGCCTTGTTCTCAGACATGGTTACCAGATATTCAGCGGCAGACTTGGTGAACTGGTCTACCGTCAGACGCATACCGTAACCGAATTCAGCGTTGTCCTCAAACAGCGAGTTGGACCAGGCCGGACCACGTCCGTCAGCACGCTGTGCATAGGGGGTGGTGGGCAGGTTGCCGCCGTAGATGGAGGAGCAGCCGGTGGCGTTGGCCACGATCATCCGGTCACCAAACAGCTGGGTCAGCAGCTTGAGGTAGGGGGTCTCGCCGCAGCCGGCGCAGGCACCGGAGAACTCGAACAGCGGGCGAACCAGCTGGTTGTTGCTCAAGGTATCCAGCTTGAGTGTGCTTGCATCAACATCAGGCAGCTTCAGGAAGAATTCGAAGTTCTCTGCCTCAGTTGCACGCAACGGCGGCTGGAAGGTCATATCCAGAGCCTTGTGTTCAGCGTTGGTCTTGTCTTTGGCAGGGCAGTTGTGGGCACAGGCGCCGCATCCGGTACAATCTTCCGGCGCAACCTGTACGGTCAGTTTCTTGCCTTCCTGACCCTTGATCTTGCAATCAGCAGACTTGAAGGTCTTGGGTGCATCCTTCAGCAGTTTGCCGTCAAAGGATTTCATCCGTACTGCTGCGTGGGGGCAGACAAAGGAACAGATACCGCACTGGATACAGAGCTTCTCATCCCAAACCGGAATCTCGGTTGCAATGTTACGCTTCTCGTACTGGCTGGTTGCAGTGGGGAAGGTACCATCAGCAGGCATCTTGGAAACCGGCAGCTGATCGCCCAGGCCGGCAACAATCACACCGGTAACATCTTTTACAAACTTGGGAGCCTTGGCAGAAACAGCGGCAGCCATCTTCAACTTGCTGGAGGCCTTGGTCGGCACCTTCACTTCGTAGAAGTTGTTCAAGCCGGCATCAACCGCCTTGTAGTTCATCTCCAGCACCTTCTCGCCAGCCTTGCCATAGGACTTCTTGATGGCGCCTTTGATGGAATCAACCGCATCTTTCAGCGGGATGATGTTGGAGATCTTGAAGAACGCGGTCTGCATGATCACGTTGATACGGGGTCCGAGGCCGATTTCATTGCCCAACTTGACGCCGTCGATCACGTAGAACTTCAGCTTCTTGGCTATGATCTGCTGCTGCACTTCCTTCGGCATGGTATCCCAGACCTCTTCAGCAGAGAAGGGGGCGTTCAGCAGGAAGGTAGCTCCGGTCTTGGCTTTTGCCAGCATGTCGTACTTCTCAAGGAAGGAGAAGTTGTGGCAGGCCACAAAGTCTGCCTCTTGCACCAGGTACGGAGCACGGATCGGCTTTTTACCAAAACGCAGGTGCGAAGTGGTCATGGAGCCGGCCTTTTTGGAGTCATACACAAAGTAGGCCTGAGCATTGTTGTTGGTCTCTTCACCAATGATCTTGATCGAGTTCTTGTTGGCGCCAACCGTACCATCGGAACCGAGGCCAAAGAACATCGCCTCGTAGGTACCGGGCATCGGGTTGGTGAAGGAATAATCAACCTTGAGACTGCTGCCCGTGACATCTTCCTCAATACCAACCACAAACTTGTTCTTTGGCTTGGCGCTTTTAAGGTTGTCCAGAACCGCCTTGGCCATTGCCGGATTGAACTCTTTGGAGCCCAGACCGTAGCGACCGCCAACGATGACCGGATAACCCTTCATCTTCAGCTTGCCGGAAGCCATTGCCTCGCCGATGGCGGTGCGGACATCCAGGTAGATCGGCTCGCCCAGTGAGCCAGGCTCTTTGGTGCGATCCAGAACAGCAATTTTTTTGACACTCTTGGGCAGAGCCTTGATGAAGGCGTCCAGCGGGAAGGGACGATACAGGCGGATTTTAACCACACCGACCTTCTCACCTTTTTTAGCCAGGTTTTCAACGGTGTCCTGCACCACATCAGCACCGGAGCCCATTACCACCACCACACGCTCGGCATCCTTGGCGCCAACATAATCAACCAGCTTGTACTTGCGGCCGGTCAGCTTGCCAAACTTGTCCATCTCCTCCTGTACGATCTTCTCGCAGACCGGGTAGAAGGGGTTCACCGTCTCACGACCCTGGAAATAGACATCCGGGTTCTGGGCAGTACCGCGCATTACCGGCTTGTCAGGATTTAAGCCCCGTGCCTTGTGCTCGGCGATCAGCTTGTCGTCGACCATGGCGCGCATCTCATCAAAGGAGAGCTCAACCACTTTCTGGATTTCGTGGGAGGTACGGAAACCATCAAAGTAGTGCAGAAACGGAATCCGGCTGCGCAGGGTGGAGGACTGGGCGATCAGGGCGAAGTCCATCACCTCCTGCACGTTGTTGGAGCAGAGGAAAGCCCAGCCGGTTGAGCGGCAGGACATCACGTCAGAGTGGTCACCGAAGATCGACAGTGCCTGGGCTGCGATGGCGCGGGCCGAGACGTGGAAGACGGTGGAGGTCAGCTCGCCAGCGATCTTGAACATGTTCGGGATCATCAGCAACAGGCCCTGGGAAGCGGTAAAGGTGGTGGTCAAAGCACCAGCCTGCAGAGCGCCGTGTACGGCACCGGCAGCGCCGCCTTCAGACTGCATCTCAACCACTGAAGGGACGTTACCCCAGATGTTTTTCTCACCCACGGCACTCTTGGCGTCGGAGATCTCACCCATCACCGAGGACGGGGTAATCGGGTAAATGGCAATAACTTCGTTGGTGGCGTGGGCCACGTGGGCTGCGGCGGTGTTACCGTCGATGGTGACCATCTTCTTGCTCATGCTGCTCCTCCTGTTGATGTTAGTACTAAATAACTTGATAAAGGCCATTGATGATAGGCCACGGATGACGCGGATTGAGCGAATTTACGCAGATTTTTACTTTATTTTAAAATCCGCAAAAACAGCCAAAATCAGATTTTATCCGCGTGCCATTGCCTTTGGTTTTCAAATTATGTACCGGCTACTAAAGTTCGCTTCTTCCCTTCATGGCCCACTGCACCGTGGCAGGGTCCACAAATTCAATGTCGCTGCCCAGTGGAATGCCGTGGGCCAACCGGGTAACCCTGACACCCAGCGGTTTTAGCTGTCGTGCCAGATAGAGGGCGGTGGTCTCGCCTTCCACCGTAAAGTTGGTGGCAATCACTACCTCGTCAACCTTCCCTTGCTCAATCCGTGTCAGCAGCTCCCTGATCCTCAGATCATCGGGATTGATTCCGTGTAGCGGCGAAATCGCCCCCTGCAGCACATGGTAGCTACCGTGGTAGGCGTTGCTCCGCTCAAGGGCCAGCATATCCTGTGAGGTTTCAACCACACAGATCACACTGCGGTCACGTCCGCCAGTACAGATTGGGCAGGGGTCCTGCTCGGTCAGTGCAAAACAGACGGAACAGGCACAAACCCGTTCCTGGACCTGAACCAGCGCCTCTGCCAGGGAACCGAGATTCTGGGGTGACTTAAGGAGATGAAACGCCAGGCGCAGGGCGGTACGTTCGCCAATGCCGGGAAGTTTCTTCAGTTCTCCCACCAGCCGTGTCAATGTTGGGGCATGTTGTAGCATAGAATAAGAGCCAGATAAAACAATTTTTTATAATTATAGTGTGGTTAAAAATATGCAGACGAAGGGAGTCCCGACGTCTGCACACTTCCATAGAAATCAGCCAGTTCAATTACAGCACGAGTAAAAGCCAGGCAGTTAGAACAGACCGGGAATACTCATGCCACCGGTGATTTTTGACATCTCCCCGGACAGTTCTGCATGCACTGTTTTCAATGCCTCGTTTACCGCTGCAATGATCAGGTCCTGCAGCATCTCAACATCATTGGGATCCACCGCCTCAGGCTTTATGACTAGTGATTTAATCTCGTTCTTGCCATTCACCACCACGGTTACAGCGCCGCCGCCAGCTGTTGCAGACGCCTCTTTCAGGGCTGCCTCTTCCTGCAGTTTTGCCATCTTCTGCTGGATCATCTGGGCCTGTTTCATGATTCCTGCCAAACCTTTAGACATTGTGTAGCTCCTCCTTTAGTGTCATCTGAAACGATGTTCCGTTAATCAGTTTGCTAGTTCTTTTATCTCAACGATTTCACCACCCAGCACCCGTAACGCCTCCTGTACCACCGGATGTTCTTTTACTTCCCGCTGAATTGACTCCCGTCGCTGTTCTTCATCATGCTTTTTTTTTTCAGCCAGCGAGCAGGGTGAGGTACCGTCGCCAAGCGGCGCAATCGATACAATCTTGACCATCGTTGGCTGGTGCATAAACTGGGCAGCCAAGGCGTCAACCGCCTTTTTGTTGTCGGCATCCTGCAGGCTGGTCAAATAATAGGAACCCTCGGGAAAACCGATCTCAATCCGGTCCGGGGCATAGGTCAGGGGTGAGCCATGCTCAAGCAGGGCACCCAGGGCTGGTTTCTGCTCCAGGCAGAAGGTGACAAAACGTTCCCAGCCACCACCACTACCACCAGCCGATACCGCCGCTGCTGGTGCAACAGGTGCAGCAGCAGGCTCATGGCGGGATGGCGCTGCGCTTCTGGTTGCTGCTTGCGACGCCACAACCGGCGCTGACCACAGCTCCGGAGTTGTCTGGGCGATGCCGGTTTCCAGATGTTTAATCCGATCCAGTAGCTGTTGAATCGGCAGCACCGGTTGCAGGGTCGCCATCTTCAGCAGGGCCATTTCCAGTAGCAGACGTGGGAATGAGGCGTGGGCCATCTCTCCTTCAGCCTTGACCAGCAGGGTCAGGCGGCGCTGGATGTCAGCTGCACTCTGCTCACCTGCCTGCTGCTTCAGCTCTTCCAGTTCAGCCTCGGCCAGATCAAGGATTTCGCCCGGCTTGGGAACTGAGCGGATAATCAGCAGATTGCGGAAGTGGCTGATCAGTTCCTGGGTAAACTGGCGTACATTATAGCCAAAGGCATCCACCCGGCGAACACCTTCCAGCGCCCCCTGGCTGTTGCCAGCAAAGACCGCACTGGAAAGTTCTGCCAGCAGGCGGCGGTCCACCACCCCAACCAGCGTAGCCACATCCTCATCAGCCACGGTGTTGCCGCAGAAGGCCAGCACCTGATCAAAACAGGTAATGGAATCCCGCATACTGCCATCCCCCTTGCGGGCGATCAGGGCCAAGGCAGCATCACTGATACCGATCCCTTCCTGGTCAGCGATCTCCCGCAGGCGGCCCACGATCTTGATCAGCGGTACCCTTTTAAAGTCAAAGCGCTGGCAGCGGGAAAGGATGGTAATCGGCAGCTTGTGGGGTTCAGTGGTGGCAAAGATGAACTTGACGTGGGGTGGCGGCTCTTCCAGGGTCTTCAACAGGGCGTTAAAGGCGTTGGTGGAGAGCATGTGTACTTCGTCAATGATGTAGATCTTGTAACGGCTGTGGGAGGGAAGATAGCGGCTGTTGTCCCGTAGTTCACGGACATCATCCACGCCGGTGTTGGAGGCGCCATCGATTTCAAAAACATCAGTGGAGCTGCCGTCGGTGATTTCTTTGCATTGCGGGCAAACGTTGCAGGGCTCCAGTGAAACGCCCTGCTCGCAATTAAGGGCCTTGGCCAGGATGCGGGCCGTGCTGGTCTTGCCTACCCCGCGCGCGCCACTGAACAAAAAGGCATGGGCTACCCGGCCGGTATCAATGGCATTCTGCAGGGTTCGGCTGACATGCTCTTGACCGGTTAATCCGGCAAAGGTTTGTGGGCGATATTTGCGGGCAAGGACTTCGTAGGACACGGGTGACTTCCTGAACGTGGACATGCAGTACAAACAAGTTGTGGACGGAGATGATAGCCGGGTTTACCTGCGGCACACAGCGACAGCCGCTGCCGTTGCTTCCTTCCGGACCTGGCGGGGTTCACAGCCTGCCGTTGCGCAGGACCCGGCTATCATCTCCGTCCACAAACAGAACATGCTGAGGATTGAGCAGGTTGTCTGCATACCATACTGCCACGCGTTTGTCAAAACTCTGTTCAAGGCACAGAGCGTCCTCAACAATCAACCGCTTCGTGCTTGCAGTGCCACCGGGCTGTGCTAAACTCTGCGTACCTTGTGTCCAGGGAGGCTTACCCGCCCATGCTCCATCAGTTAATCCGCATCCTGTTGTCTGTTTGTCTGTTCACAGGCACCCTGCTGGCGACAGCCCACGCAGCTCCAGCCGGCACGCAACCCGCGCTCCAAACCACGGCTACGGTTGAAGTGTTCAACCGCAGCGTGGTGGTATTTCGCGCTCCGCTGCTGGGGGTTCCGGTTGAAGAGCGGGCCCAGCGGGCCACTGAAGTGTTGCGGCGTATGCTGGCTTCCAGCAACAGCGGCAAGGTCACGACGCAACAGATTCCCCAAGGCGTTTCTATTATGCTGGACGGGATACTGGCCTTTACCATGGTCCCTGAAGATGCTGATCCACTTAAACAGGAGTCCCTGGAGCAGGCAGCAAAAAATGCTGCAACAGCCTTGGAGCTGGTGGTCAGTGAAACCAAAGAGGCCCGCGATTTCAAAATTCTGTTACGTGCCGCCGGTTTTGTCGTTGCTGCGAGCTTTGCATGTATTCTACTGGTCTGGCTGCTGCACCGGGCCAGAAAATGGCTGACCTTCCGTCTGGCAACGCTTGCCCATACCCATGCAGAACGCCTCAGTGTGGGCGGCGAATCCCTGATGAACCGGGAGCGATTACTGCAACTGGTGCGGCGGGCCGTTACCCTGGTGTACTGGGCGCTGGTCCTGTTTCTGTTCTATGACTGGCTGGGCTTTACCCTGGGGCGCTTCCCCTATACCCGGCCCTGGGGAGAGCGGCTGACCCAGTACCTGCTTGATCTTGCAGCCCGCTTTGGCGGAGCCATTGTTCGCACCGTACCTGATCTGATGGTTGCGCTGCTGATCTTCCTGATCGCCAAGTTTATCATCGATCTGCTGAAGACAGTCTTTGAACGGGTTGAACAGGGCAAGCTGGAGATTGCCTGGCTGGACCGGGACACGGTCAGCCCTACCCGCCGCCTGATCTCGGCCGGTATCTGGCTGTTTGCCCTGGTAATGGCCTATCCCTACCTGCCCGGCTCCGGCACCGAGGCGTTCAAGGGGCTTTCGGTGCTGATCGGCCTGATGGTCTCACTGGGGGCCTCCAGCCTGGTGGGACAGGCTGCCAGCGGCCTGATCCTGATGTACACCCGCACCATTCGGGCCGGTGAGTATGTCCAGATCTCCGGCCACCAGGGGACGGTCATGGAGCTGGGGCTGTTCACCACCCGGATCCGCACCGGCCTTGGTGAAGAGTTAACTCTGCCCAACGCCCTGATCCTTGGCAATGTCTCCCGCAACTACTCCCGCACTGTAGGGGATGGCTTTATTCTGGAGACCGGCGTGACCATCGGCTATGACACCCCCTGGCGCCAGGTGCATGCCATGTTGATTGAGGCAGCAACCCGCACCCCCGGCGTGCAGGCTGATCCCGGCCCACGGGTTTTCCAGACCGCCCTGTCCGACTACTACCCCGAATACCGTCTGGCCTGTCAGGTTTTAAGGACAGGACCAACCCAGCGTGCCGAGGTATTAAGTACCCTGCACGCCAATATTCAGGATGTGTTTAACGAGTATGGTGTGCAGATTATGTCACCCCACTATCTGGGGGATCCACCTGAAGCGAAGATAGTGCCCAAAGAACAGTGGTATCAGGCTCCTGCCCGGAGGGTTGAACCGTAATGCAGCAGCCGTTTGAACCGCTTACCAATGTCGATGCCACCAGCCAGGCACTGGAACGTCTGACCGTGGCTATTGACGATCCTCTGCCGCTTTTAGTGCAGCTGTTTGATACGGTTCGGCCCGACCGCAGCCGCAACAGCGATCAGGCCCTGCTGCGTTGGTGCCGGATGTTGCAGCTGTTGAAGATTCCCCGCTACCGCGATGGCTTGCGTACCGCCCTGCTTACCCTGTTTGCACAGCGCCGACAGCTGTCGCTTTACAGCGAATCAGGCCTGTTGCCCAACACCGGTTTTTTTTCTGAACTACACCGCAAGCTGGTGCACCGTGTCCTGCCGGAACTGGCAGATCCTGCTGAACTTCGGGATTGTATCCGGCTGCTGTTTCATCGCCCCGGCGATCCGATCTGGCTGAGCATGATCCCCCTTGAAAAACAGCTGGCCTTTTGGCAACTGCTGACGCCCCCCTCACCACGGATGCTGGAGCAACTGAGCGAGGCCTGCCTGGTGCTGTCCCACCGGATCTGTGCCATGGGGCTTGAGCCGGAACTGCTGCGGGTTCTGCCACTGCTCAAGACAGGCTGCTCACCCTTTCTGGCACTGCATGAAGAGCTGGCCTGGTTCACTGCTGAAGCGCTGCGGCTTGAGAATGAGACCTCCCCCAATGAAGGGGATAAACGCCACCTGCTGGTACTGGTTGACCAGTGCCATGACGTAGTACGCCGTACCCACCAGCAGGCAACAGCGGTGGCCGGGACCAGCATGTCGCTAACTTTTCTTTTGACCAGACTTGAACAGCACCTGCAGCGGCTGGAACTATTGGTTGAAGTGCTGGCGATCCGGGTGCAGACCGTACCGGACAGCCTGGTGGTGGAGCGCTGGAGCGCTTTTCTGGCTGATGCCGTACTGGGTGAACTGAGGCGTAACAGCTTGCGGCAGCATTTTGCCGATCTGGCCGGCCAGGTTGCACTATTGGTGACTGAAAACGCTGCCCGCACCGGTGAGCATTATATCGCTTCAGACCGCACAGAATGGTGGGGGATGCTGCGGGCCGCAGCCGGAGCAGGGGTCATCATTGCCCTGCTGGCGCTGGTAAAAATCAAAGGGGCTGGGCTGCATCTGCCTATCCTCAGCCAGGGGTTGTTGAACGGCCTGATCTATGGCGGCGGTTTTTTACTGGTACACCTGCTGCACTTCACCATTGCCACCAAACAACCGGCCATGACCGCTGCCGCCATTGCCGCAACCGTGTCCCAAACCAGGGGCAGGCTGCGGGATCAGGAACGGCTGCTTGAACTGATGGTAAGCACAGCACGCAGCCAGTTTGCAGCAGTGCTGGGTAATGTTGGCGTGGCTTTTCCCCTGGCATTGGTAATCGGCCTGGTGGCTGGTCTGCTACAGTACCAGCCGGTATCTCTGGAAAAGGCCCGTTCTCTGGCACAGGAGCTTAACCCGTTTACCACGCTTTCACTCTTCTATGCCGCCATTGCCGGGATCTGGCTGTTTGTGACCGGCCTGATCTCCGGCTATATCGACAACCTGTCTGCCCATAGCCAGGTTGGTCCACGGATTGCCCGGCTGCCCTGGTTACAGCGAATATCTGGCACAGCTGGCGCCGAACGGATCGGCAGCTATATCAGCAGCAACGCCGGTGGTCTGACCGGCAACCTGTTTTTCGGTCTGATGCTGGGGGTTACTCCGGCAGTTGGTCAGATGCTGGGTCTGCCACTGGATATCCGTCACATCGCCTTTTCTGCAGCTAATATCGGCTACGCCGTGGTGACGTTCAACTTCGTGCTGCAGCCATCTGTTTTGCTGTCTGCAGTAGCAGGCGTCATGCTGATCGGCCTGATCAATCTGCTGGTCAGCTTTTTTCTGGCGCTCTGGGTGGCCATGCGTTCACGGGGGGTACATTTCAGTGCAGTCTGGTCGTTGATGCCACGTATTGGGCAACGCTTGTTCAGGCACCCTCTGGAATTTTTTCTGCCGATGGAGTCTCGCCAGGAATCCCGCATACCTTAACCCGCTAAAACGGGCACATGACATTAGCTCCTTGAGCTTTGGCACAACGAAAAAGGGCTACGCACTTTTAAGTGCATAGCCCTTTGAATAGTATGGCGGAGAGGCAGGGATTTGAACCCTGGGTACGGGATTAGCGTACACACACTTTCCAGGCGTGCTCCTTCAGCCACTCGGACACCTCTCCAGGAAGATCGTTTCTATTACAGCAGTTCGTAAAAAATGTCCAGAATTTTGATCAAGGGGTTTTCAGCTGGATTGAATCGGCGTATAGAGTCATCATGCATGATACCAACAAACTGACAGGGATTGTCGTGGCACTGCCTGAAGAACGGGTGGCTTTGGTCAAGCGTCTGAAGCAGGTCAAACAACGGCTAGTGGACGGCATTCCGCTCTATGACGGCGTGCTGGAAGGCCGTCAGGTTTGCGTTGTAGAAGGCGGTATGGGCACTGCGGCGGCGATCCGCGCAACCCGGTTGCTGCTGGCTGAAACCCGGCCCAGTCTGGTGCTGTCAGCCGGTTTTTGTGGTGCCCTACGACCTGGCCCACAGGTGGCGGATCTGGTACTCTGCAAGAAGCTCTTCACCGACAACGAAAACGGTCTGCACGAAGTGACCCTGCCGGGAAGCGAACTGACTACGGCACGGCTGTCCGCGGAACTGCAGCACAGGGGACTGCGAACCTGGCAGGGCAGCTTCATTACCACCAGCAGGATCGTTACCAAAAGCGCCTGTGCCGAGACACTGTCTGATAACCTTCCAACCCCGGTGTTGGAGATGGAAAGCGCTGCAGTTGCGCAGGTTGCCACCGCTGCAGGCATCCCTTTTCTAGGGCTGCGCGCCATCAGTGATGACGCTGCTGAAGAGCTGGGCTTTTCGCTGGATGAGCTGACCGATGATCAATTACGGATCAGTATTCCCCGCGTACTATTCACCTGTCTTAAAAAACCCCGTATCATCCCTCAGCTGGCCCGCCTGGCCGCCAACAGTGGCAAAGCCGGTAAAAATCTCGGCAACGCCCTGCAACAGATTCTGCCGATGTTATAGCCCTGTCGCAGCAGTTTTTCAGTTCCTTTCGTCCTTGCCTTTGCAGATACTTCTGCGGGTCCTGATCGCTTCCAGTGTCTCCATAGAGTGTTTCCTTGCACAATGCTTTATCTTTGCAATGATTGAACGTTAACCGGCCACAAGCTGACCTGCAGCTGCCTCTGCCTGCTGCAAGACCTGTTCTGGCACGGCATCCACAGAACCGGGACCGATGCCGCAGGCCCTGATCAGACTGATCTCGCTGAATCCCATCCACTTCAGGAACTGTTCATAGCGGGGGTAAACATCCGCAAAAAGTGCTTCATCAGGGTGGCCCTGGGTCAGGACAAAGACCAGTTTCTTGGGGGTGAGGCGGCTTGGTTGCGGTGCAGTGAGGTAGTTTGGCACCAGATAGGAAAAGGTGCGGTCAATAAACCCTTTTAACTGACTCGTGATATCGCCGTAATAGACCGGTGTAGCCAGGACCACGGCATCTGCGTCCTGTACTGCGGCCAGAACCTCGGTCAGGTCATCATTCAGTACACAGTCTTCCCGTCCGGTCTTGCAGGCATAACAGGCCTGACAGCCACGATAGGCCAGGCGGTTCAGTTCAAAACGTTGGGTTTCTGCGCCCAGGTCGGCAGCGGTCTTTAGCAGGTGGTTGGCGATGGTGGAGCTGTTACCGTTGGTTCTGGGGCTTCCCAGCAAACTGACGATCTTCATGGTGATTCCTCCGGTATACGTAGTTCTTTGACGCAGACAGGTGACGGGTGCTTATGGCACTGCAACAGCAACACGGCCCCGTATTTTGCCCTGCAGGATGGCCTGCAGCTTTTCTTCAAGACCTTCCAGCGTTACTTCGTTTGCAACCGTTGCCAGATGTTCTGGACGCCATGCACCGGCAAGCCGTTCCCATACCTGCAGGCGTGGCTCCATCGGGCAGTTGACCGAATCAATCCCGATCAGGCTGACACCGCGCAGGATAAAGGGGTAGACGTTCATAGCCAGATCGGTTGATCCCACCAGGCCGCAACAGGTTACTGCACCGCCATAGCGGGTTGATTTCAGTGCTGCAACCAGCATCTCGCCACCAACCACATCTACCACACCGGCCCAGCGCTCTTTCAGCATGGGACGTTCCACCCCTTCAGTGAGCTGTTCGCGGCTGATCACTTCTGCCGCGCCCAAGGTGCGCAAGAACGGTTCATCAGCACGCTTGCCGGTGGCAGCCACCACCCGGTAGCCTGCCTTGGCAAGGATGGCTACCGCACTACTGCCCACCCCGCCGGTGGCACCGGTGACCAGCACATCGCCATTGCCCGGTTTGACACCGGCCTGCTCCAGCTTCAGCACTGACAGGGCAGCGGTAAATCCGGCAGTACCGATCACCATGCTCTCATGCAGGTCAAGACCGGCAGGCAGAGGTACGGCCCATTCAGCGGGAATACGGATATAACCGCCCCATCCGCCGTCGGTCTCCATACCCAGATCATAGCCGGTAACCAGAACCTGCCGGCCTGGAGAAAATCTGCCACTTGTACAACTGACAACCTCACCGGCAGCGTCAATCCCCGGCGTATGGGGAAACTGGCGGGTCACGCCGGGATGGCCGGTGGCTGACAGGGCGTCCTTGTAATTGAGCGAGGAGTAACGGACCCGCACCAGCAGGTCACCGGGCGGCAATTCTTCAATCATCCGCTCCCGGATGCTTCGTACAAACTGCTTGTCTTCCGTTTTTTCCACAACCAATGCCTTGAATACTGTTTTAGAATCCATAGCGTTGCTCCTTGTGTTGTTTTACAATCACTAGACCGGTCAGCCTGGCAAATCAAGCTGTTTTTCAAGGTGTGCCACAGGTGGTCAGCCTCCCTTTAAGCTGACGGGTTCAGTTGTACAATGTAGCCTGTAAGTGACTGAAGACACATCTGATTCATGCGAGAAGCAACTTCAGGCACAGGAGAGCCGTCATGACAACCGAAGCGAAGACTGTCCCCTCGTGGTGGCAGAATACGCTTTCTTATAATCAGGTGGTTGCGAATTTTAATGGCTAATCCGCAAAAAGCGAGCTGGGGAAACAGGCTTTGCTGTACTGTTTCCCTAAGCCATGCTACTCTTTCCTTGATCTTTATTCTTAACATGTTGATATCGTTGCAATTTGCAACCAAACAACAGCAGAAAACCGGCGTTAAAGCTCATATGCTATACGGGTCAACAGCTCTATCCGGTTGTTTGATCTTCTGATCAATCTATCCAAGCCAGCTCTATGTAAGGGAGAACACCATGACCAGAACAACGAGACACCTTTTACTGCTGTTGCTCGGCTCGTTACTGAGTGTCTTTGCAGCAGGCTGCAGCATGCCGGTTTTGAAACAGGATATCCCGGTATCGACCAACCCGGTCGGTGCCCGGATCTACGCCGACGGGCAGTTTGCCGGTGTCACCCCGGCGCGGGTCTCCCTTGAGCGAAATCGCAGCCATATCCTGACGCTGGTCAAGGATAACTATCGCCAGGCGGATGTGGTCATTATGAATCAGTATCAAAAAGAACGGGTCTATCTCAAGGCGATCCAGTCCGGCGTCAACTCGGGCCTGTTCTTCAAAAACGCCTCAATGGGGATGGGCAGCAGCATGAACTCCATCTCAAACCAGGAGGAGACCGGCGAGGCGTATATTCTTACCCCCCCGGCGGTTTCCGTCAGCCTGATGCCGCTGTCCGGCTCAGCTGCGACAGCCCCGGTGCATGCACCAGTTGACGCAGCAGCCTACCCCGGATCAGACACTAGTGCAGCCATGGATCAGGGTGTTATGACGAAAGAGCTGCTCAAGATGGGAGCCGCTGCGGCCCTCTCACAAACCGCGACGATCGGAAAAGAGAGCTCATCAAGCTCGTCACGGAACTACGTTACCCCTGACGGCACCCGCGTACAGGAAAAGACCACCACCTCGGTCGGCGTCAAGGTTAACCCGGCCGGTCTGATCGGTGTCCTTGACACCCTTTTCCAGTAACGTTCCGTATCAGTAAGAAATACCTGACAACCACAGAGGGAGATCCCCATGAAAGCCTGTCTAACCCTATTCTTTTCCGGCATGGCGCTGCTTGTCGGTACAACCGCCTCCTTTGCCATCGAACTCGCTACGCTGGACCGGATCAGCGTGCTGATGCCCAAGTCAGAGGTGGTCGCTATCCTGGGTGCGCCTGACAAGGTGGCCGACCTGGAAGGAGTTGCCGTTGAGCTGTACCAGCTACACGACGCAGCCCCTCTGCTGAGTGTCGGACTGCTCTATGAGCATGAGCGTGCCTTGGCAGGCACTGCACTGATTTTCAAGGGGAATACGGTGGCAGCAACGCTGGCCAGACTGAAGCAACACGGTTTCAGGGCGCTGGAAGAAAAGGGTGACTACCTGCGTCTGGAAGGAAAAGATGATGATACCGGCCGTCCCGTGATTGTCACCATCAGCCGTTTCGAAGATCTGACCACGGTCACAACCTTTGAAAAGGCCTTTTACCAGCAGCGGGGCAACCACTAGCCGTCCAGCCCCCTGCTGCCGCAGGGTTACCAGGTGCACGTGTCGTTCGGCCTTGTTCATGGTAGTTCCGATTGAATCAAAAGGTAATGTCGGTTATTGTCAGGTGCCTGGGACCGGAGTACAAATGGATGGTCAAAAAACAGCACGTTTTGTTACGATTTAAAATTCTGCTGATGAGGAGTACAAGCGCCTATGCATCCATCAGACGCAGTAAAAATACTGTTTGGCGAGGCCGCTGATCTACGGCGGGTTACTGCTGCCGAGGTAAAATCAGCATTCCGGCGCCGGGTGCGGACCTTCCACCCGGATTCTGCCCAGAGTGTGGCGCAGCACTGCGGCGAAGCGGTCAGTTCCCTGGTATCGGCACGGGATATCCTGATCGAACATCTTGCCGCAGCCCAGAAAAAGGCTGCCGGACCAACATCATCCATGCCCTCAAACCCCTTCAGCAGCTATGCCCGGCCAACGATTGTCAAGCCGGTGCGTCCGGTTGTGGAAAAAATCCCAAAAAAAGAACATGAACGGTATTACAGCGGCGTTTTTCCCACCTATAAGCTGAAATTCGGCCAATTTCTGTATTTTGCCGCTGAAATCTCCTGGCAGGATCTGGTGCGCGGCATGCGCTGGCAGCGGGACCAGCGCCCACCTTATGGTGAAATTGCCAAGGCCTGGGGCTGGTTGACGGACAAGGATATTCACGTTGTCCGTGCAGCCACCGATATTCCCGGCGTGTTCGGTGAAAAAGCGGTCGCTCTGGGATTACTAAGCCCCAAACAGGCCGCCTTTCTGGTCAGGCACCAGCACCACAGCCAGCCCCGGCTGGGCGAGTACTTTATTAAGGAAAGAATTCTGCTGCCCGGTGAGGTCACCCAGCATCTGAAGGTAATGCAGCGGCATAATAGCAGCATTGAACGTGGCACCGGGCCGGTGCCACCCTTTAAACCAGCCGGATTTGTCCGGTAGCACTTCCCCTGTTTCACCTGCCGAGATCTCCATGCTTTTACAGACGCTTGAAATTTTTCTGATTGCAATTTCCGCCGGTGTGTTCGGCTCCCTGCTGGGGCTGGGGGGCGGTATTATTATTGTACCGGTCCTGACGTTGTTGTTTAATGTGCCGATGCAGACTGCGGTTGCCGCCTCAACGGTCTCGATCATCGCCACCTCCACCGGTGCAGCAGTGGCTTTTCTACAGGACCGCCTGACCAACACCCGGGTGGCCATCTGGCTGGAGATGGGGACTTCCACCGGGGCGCTCAGCGGCGCACTGATTGCGGGGTACCTTGACCAACGTTTCCTGTACATCCTGTTCGGCCTGCTGCTGGCCTATTCCGGCTACAACATGTTCAAGACCCGCAAGAATGAGCTGCCGGAAGGAGTGCTGCCAGACCGGCTCTCACAAAAGCTGCAACTGCAAGGCTCCTATGTCGACCGTCAACTGGGTAAGCGGGTTGATTATCAGGTAACCGGCACCATTACGGGGCTGATCATTATGTATTTTTCAGGCATTGCAGCAGGTCTGCTGGGGATCGGGGCCGGTATCTTCAAGGTTCCGGCCATGGACCAGATCATGCGGATACCGTTCAAGGCCTCCACCGCCACCTCAAACTTCATGATCGGCGTTACTGCCGCCTCCGGTGCCGTGGTCTACTTTGCCCGTGGCGATGTCAAGCCGATGATCGCCGGACCGGTGGTACTGGGGGTGCTGCTGGGGGCGGTTCTGGGGGCCAAGCTGATGGTGCGGCTCAAGTCATCCACCATCCGCAAGCTGTTTATCCCGATCATCATCTACACCGCCTTTGAAATGATCTACCGGGGACTGAAATGACCACAGACAAGTCCGATATACAGACTCCTTCACCCCATGAGCCGATTGAGCTGACCCTGGCCCGCCTGCTACGGATCGGCTCACTGATTGCCGCTGTGCTGATTGCCACCGGTATCGGCGTTATGCTGCTGGGCAACGAAGCAGTTGCCACCCGCCTGGTTACCGCCGGTCTGCTGGCGTTGCTGGCCACGCCGATCATGCGGGTTATTACCGCTGGCCTGATCTTTGTGCGGGAAAAAGACTGGCGCTTTGCCTGCTTCTGCCTGGTGGTGATCTGCGCCCTGGCCGCCGGTATCCTGCTGGGACAGACTCACCGCTAATGCAGTACCGCACAAAAAAGGGAAAATGATGCGCCACCAAATCCGCTGCGCCTGGGTCAGTGATGACCAGCTCTATTGCGACTACCACGACCAGGAGTGGGGCGTCCCGGTGCATGACGACCGACTGCTGTTTGAGTTTTTGACCCTGGAAGGGGCGCAGGCCGGACTGTCCTGGATCACGGTGCTGCGCAAGCGGGAGTCCTATCGTGCTGCTTTTGGCGGGTTTGATCCAGCAGTGGTGGCCAGCTTTGATGAGCAGAAACAGGCCGAGCTGCTGCTAAATCCCGGTATTATTCGCAACCGCCTGAAGGTGGCATCGGCCATCAGCAATGCCCGCGCTTTTCTGCAGGTGCAGGAAGAATTTGGCTCCTTTGATGCTTATCTGTGGCGTTTTGTTGATGGCAGACCGATTCAGAATGCCTGGCGCAGCATCAAAGAAGTACCCGCCAGCACACCGGTGTCTGATGCCCTGAGCCGTGATCTGAAAAAACGTGGCTTCCGCTTTGTGGGCAGCACCATCTGCTATGCCATGATGCAGGCGGTGGGGATGGTGCATGACCACACGGTTGACTGTTTCCGCTGGCAGGAATTACAGGACAGATAATGCCAACACATTCCCACAACAGTACGTTTAATAATCTACGCTGGCGCCTCTTTTTTACCCTGGCCCTGATGTATATCCTGGTCTATTTCTACCGGGTTTCACTGGCTGTAGTATCGGCTGATGTCAGCCGTGATCTGGCCCTGACACCGGAACAGTTGGGCAGCTTGGCAGGCATCCTGTTTTACGTCTATGCCGTGGCCCAGATTCCGCTGGGGCCACTGATTGACCGGGTTGGACCCCGTCTGGTGATCTCCGCTTGTGGTCTGTTAACCACCCTGGGGGGGCTGCTGTTTTCCCAGGCCGGTTCTCTGGCAACCGCCATGGCTGGTCGGGTGTTGATCGGCATCGGTACGGCTGCGGTCTTGATGGCCACCTTTACCATTTTCAGCCACTGGTACACCAAACAGGAGTTCGGCAAGGCCTCCGGCCTGATGGTGGCTGCCGGCAACCTGGGCAATCTGGCCGGAACCGCTCCGCTGGCCTTTGCAGTAGGGTATATGGGGTGGCGTTCGTCATTTCTGGTCATCGCGGTGCTGCAAGCAGTGGTGACGGTGCTGATTTTTGTGAAGGTGCGGGATACGCCCCCTGATGCAGGCGGGGGGGTAGCTAAAAAAGAAGCGGCTCCTTCGGGCATGCTGGCTGCCTGGGGAACTATCGCCCGTGACCGTTCTTTCTGGCTGCTGGCTGCCATCGCCTTTTGCTGGTACGGCAACTATCTGGCGGTGCAGGGGTTATGGGGCGGGCCGTTTTTGATGCATCTGATCGGCCTGACGCGGGAAGGGGCAGGCAAGATGCTGATGTGGACCTCAGTCGGCTTTATCATCGGCTCTATGCTGACTGACCGGATCGCCCGGACGGTCTTTCATTCCTACAGCCGCACCCTGCTGGTGGGTCAGCTCTGTCTGAGCGGCCTTATGACCGGCTTTCTGGGCTGGCTGACACTGCTGCCGCTTTGGACACTGCCGATCTATTTTCTGGGAATCGGGCTGACGGTTTCAACCGGTGTGATGATCTATCCGATCATTCGGGCCAGTATACCGGTAACCATGGTGGGGACCGGGCTGACGTCGCTTAACTTTTTTGTGTTGATGGGAGCGGCGGTTGCCCAGCAGGGGATGGGGGTTGTCATTGCCCATTACGGCGGGTATACGCTGGAGGGGTTTCGGGCAGCCTTCAGCCTGCCGGTGGCTGGCCTGCTGCTGACCAGCCTGCTGTTTTTGTTTGCCCGAAACTGCCCTGCCGGAGAGTAGCGTCAGAAAATAACGTGCTATCTGGTCATCCCTTTGGGTGTTTTTGCCTCTTTGGGATGGATTTCCGGGTGATATACATCAACGTACAGCTTGAAGCTGGTCCCCTCTGAATCAATCAGCTGATAGAGGTCAATGATATGACCGTCTTCTCCCTGCCCCACACTACCGATCCGGCTGACGTTAAACGGCTTGTTGTTTTTGTCCCGCAGAGAACGCAGGTAATACTTTGAACCGGCAATCCCTTCAGACAGGTCAGCGCCGCCCATTTTGATCGGGTTTTCTTTGGTATAGCCGAACGTGGCATCATCTGAAACATTTTGAGGGGTTTCTGCTGTTGGTTCTGCAACTGCTGGCCTTTCTGCCGGAGCTGTTGCAGCAGGGACACCACGACGGAGCATCCTGGAACGGCGATCATTATTAATCGTATCGGTTGGATCAGCAAATACCAGCGCTGGCAGCAGAACCAGCAGGGTAATCACCAGTGTTGCAAACCAGCAGCTCAATCGTTTCATAGCACTACCTCCATGATGGGGTTAGTATAGACGTTACAACCGACTGTACCACATCCTGCACGAATGAAAAGCCAGAGGTGAAAACAATGCGATCCATGCTGCTGTTGCTGATAGTGGCCATGTTAACCGGACCGATCTACGCCTTGGCTGCCAGCTATGAAGAGATCAGTGATCTGGCCGTAGAACGTCGCTATGCCCAGAAACTGCAGGCATCAGGGCGTTATGATGAGGCATTGAAGCAGGCGCAGCGGGTGCTGGTAACCTCCAAAAAACTCTTTGGCACAGACCATCGAGAGATTGCCATGAGCATGGATACGGTAGCCTCTGTTTTACGCAAGATGGGGCGATTCAGTGAATCTGAACAGTATTTTGTGCAGGCGCTGCAGATCAATCGCAAGCAACGCCAACAGCAGCCCCATGATTATGCAGCGGCCCTGCAAAATCTGGCCGGATTGTACCGCGAGACCGGACGATATCGCGAATCAGAGCAGTTGTACCAGGAGGCGATTACTACCCTGAAACAGATGGAGCCGCAGGATGACGAAGCGGTGCTGTCAATTTCCGGAAACCTCGCCATGCTCTATCAGGATCAGGGGCGTTATGCAGAGGCAGAGCCGATCTTAAAGGCAGAATACGAATGGGCATTAAAACAGGCAAAACCAGATTCCCTTGCGATACGGATGAACCTCTCCATGGATGGCAAGCGCCTGTTTCTGGCAGACCGGATGTCCGGTCTTGCGGGTCTGTATCTGAAGATGCGGCGAGTCCAGGAGGCAACAGAACTGACAACAGCAGCGCTTGAGATCAAGCGTCAGCTGCTTAAAGACAACGATCCCAGGGTGATGCGTGAGCTGAATAATCTGGGGATGATCTACCGTGACAATGGCCGTGAGAAGGAGGCAGAGCCGCTGCTGCGTCAGGCCGTAGAGTCTAGCCGCAAGGTCTATGGCAACCAGCATCCAGAGTTGGCCATCTATCTGGATAATCTGGCACTGCTCTATCAGCGCCGGGAGCGCTATCAACAGGCTGAGCTTCTGCAACGGGAGGCCGTGCTCATCAGCCAGCAGGCATTGGGCAGTACACATCCTAACACCTTGATGCAGAGGAACAATCTTGCGGTCAACTACCTGCTGCAGGACCGCTATGCAGCTGCTGAGCAACTGCTCAGGGCAATCTTGGCAGACAGCATGTCAGGCCCGGCCGGAGCAAACCATCCTGAAGTCGCCACCAGGATGATAAACCTGGCAGACAGCCTGCGTCTGCAGGGCAAGCATCAGGAGGCCCACCGGCTGCAGGGGGAGGCGCTCAGGATCAAAGAGCGGAAGCGGGATGACCTTTTCCTGCTGCTGACCGAGCAGCAAAAGCTGACCTACCTGCGGGATGAAATGGCGCTGGTCAGGCAGTATCTGGCCCATACCCGGCAGGTGCTGGCACAGGAGCCTGACGCTGCGCGCGCCGCCCTGGATATCTGGCTGCGCTGGAAGGGGATCGTGATGGAATCTCAGGGGCGTTATCTGGATGCGCTCTACAAGACCGATGACCCTGCCTTAAAGCGACAGTTTGAAGAGCTGGTTGCGGTCCGCAGGCAGTTGGCAGGTCTGCAGCTGGTTCAGCCTAATCCCCGTTTAGCCCAGAGCCATGCAGTAAAAATTGAGCTGCTTGAGTATCGCAAAGAGCAGTTGGAAGCTGCGCTGACCAGAGGCAGCGCCATCTATGCCAAGGCCGGTTCATCACAGCGCTTCAGCAGCAATGAACTGCGCAGGTTGCTACCCAGGAATGCAGCCTATGTTGATTTTGCGCTGGTTGAAGATTGGCGTTATCAGCCATTTGAGATCCGTGGCCTGCGTTACCTTGCCTTTATTGTCAGTAACCAGCCGGATACAAAGGTACAGCTGCTGGATCTGGGACCTTCAAGCAGCATTAACCAAGCAATTACGGACTACCGTCGCCAGATTGCCGCACAGGCCGGTGGCAGCAAGGCTGATCCAGCACAACTTGTTGGCGTGGCCGCTGACCTCTACAGCAAGCTGATAGCGCCTCTACTTCCCTCTTTGCAGAGAGTTTCATCGTTGGTCATCAGCCCTGATGCAGGACTGCACCTGCTGCCATTTGAAATTCTACGTGGTAAAGGCCAACCCTACCTGCTGGAGCAGTATGCGGTCAGTTATGTTGGCTCAGGTCGGGACATGGTCCGTTTCGCTACTTCCGCAACCAACACAGGAACGGCACTGCTGTTTGCGGATCCTGATTATGACCTGACCTTGCATACCGGTGAAGCTGGCCACCCTCACGGGGAGCTGCTCGCTCAGCTTGCCTCCCTGCAGTTCAGCAGACTGCCCGATACCAAGGTGGAGACCGATGCCATTGCCGGACTGCTCAGGCAGGGAATGCAGCTTGCGGTGCAAAACCTTGTTGGTAGACAGGCCCTTGAATCCACCCTGCTTGCCCAATCACAGCCCAGGATACTGCATCTGGCAACCCACGGGTTTTTCCTGCAGGACGAGGCAACCGGCGGTAGTGAAACCAGAGGCCTTAAGGCTGTGCAGCTGATGAAGCCTGCTACTGACGCAGCGCAAACAAGGCTGACCAACCCGATGCTCCGTTCCGGCATTGCGCTGGCCGGTGTGAATCGTTCGCTGGCCCAGGGGCAGGACGATGGTCTGATTACTGCTGAAAAGATTCTGGGGATGCGCCTGTCGGGGACTGATCTGGTCACCCTCTCTGCCTGTGAAACAGGTGTGGGCGATATCAAGGCCGGTGAAGGGGTCTTCGGTCTGAAACGGGCCTTTATTCTGGCTGGTGCCAGAACCGTGGTCTTAAGCCTCTGGTCAGTACCAAGCCGGGAGACCACCGAGCTGATGACGGAGTTCTATCGTCTGATGGCCACTGGCAGACCCAAGGCAGCCGCCCTGCGGCAGGCGCAACGGACCATGCTGAAAAAATATCCCCATCCCTTTTACTGGGGGGCATTCCAGCTGGTGGGCAGCCCTGATTAGTTTCGATAGTAACGCGCAACGCAGTAGTTTTAAAAGGCCCGACAGATTATGAAACAACGCCTCAGGTTTAACCATATCCCCCGCCTGCTGAAGCTGGCAGGCCCGATGATCCTTTCCACCTCTGCCATCACGTTGATGCAGATCCTTGATACCATTGTGCTGTCCTACGATTCCAGCCAGGCACTTGCGGCAATCGGCCCATCCAGCATGGCAGTTATCCTGTTTCAGGGGTTCCTGTTTGGCACTGCCGGGTATGCCGGTACCTTTGTGGCCCACAACCATGGGCGTGGTAATCGCCAGGGAGTTGTTTCGTCTGCCTGGCTCGGTATCTATACCGCCCTGGCCTCAGGTATTGTGGCCTTGCTGGTGGCCTGGCCGCTGGCGCAGCTGTTTCTGCTAACCGGTCATGCACCACAGGTGGCTCGGGATGAACAGACCTATTTCTGGATCTGCATGGCCGGCTCCTTCTTTCCGGTCTTTGGTAGCGCCCTGGCTGGCTGGCTTTCAGGCATCGGTCGCCCTGCCCTGGTCACTGCTGTTACCTTTATCTCTCTGGTGGTCAATGGGTTGCTGGCCTGGGGCCTGGTGCTGGGGGAATGGGGCCTGCCCCGGATGGGGATTGCCGGTGCTGCCCTTGCAACTGTAATAGCCCAACTGATTGCAGCCCTTTTGTACGCCTTCCTGTTTGCACGATCAGGCGGATTCAGGAATCAGGCTGCCCGCGGCCTGAACCGGGTGGAGTTTCGCCGATTTCTGTCGCTGGCTGCACCAATGGGACTGCGGATCAGTGGCGAGCTGGCCGCCTGGACCCTGTTTCTGGTGGTGGTGGGACGGCTTGGCACCGTGGAGCTGGCAGCATCAAGTATCGCCTTCAGGATTAACGGCATCGCTTTTTTCCCTGCCCTGGGGCTGGGGCAGGCTGCCGGTATTCTGGTGGGGCACGCCCGGGGCGCTGGCAAGGATGATCAGGTGCCGGCCATTACCTGGCAATCCCTGGCGGTCTGTGAGATCTGGATGCTGCTGATGGCCACGCTGTTTGCCACTGCAGCAGGGCCACTCTACGCAATCTTTGCCGGCAACAGTCCGGAGTCTGCCGCAATTATTGCAACCGGCACACTGCTGATGAAGTTTGTGGCTATCTACTGCATCTTTGACGCAGCCAATGTCATGATCGGCTGCGTGCTGGCCTCGGCAGGTGAGACCCGCTGGATAGCCCGTACCTTTGCCATTGCTTCAGCCATCTTTGTTGTCCTGCTCTGGTTGATCGATCGCACCATGCCGGGTCTGGTGGCTGAATGGGCCCTGGCAACCTGTTTTGTTGTTTGTACGGCAGTGGTCTGGCTACTGCGTTTCAGAACCGGTTACTGGAAAAAGATACAGATCGTGCGCAACCCGGCTGTCAGATGAAAAGTTCTTGATTGCACATGTCTGTTCCGACGATTGAGGGGAAACGTCTGGTTTCTTTCAGAGTATTTTTTTAAACATTTTCTCCAGGTAGGCGGCCTGTTTTCCCGACCCCATGAACAGCAGATGGCGGTTTTCCAGCTCCTGCTCCGTGCAGGTTACGTTGATAAGATCCGTGATCGGTGTTGCCGAAAGGATAAAGGCGTTCAGCACCAGATCAGGATCAGCCAGTTTACCCTGCAACACCTTCACTTCCTTGTACAGGCCAAACTTGGGATCATTCAAACCCATCTGGCGAATGCCCTTTGGATCGACAAGACTCAGCCACTGCTTGCCGCTGGCGTCATCCACCAGCCAGAGCAGGAAGTCAGGGTAGAAATTACCTGCCAGGGCAAAGCCCAGCCCCTTGGCTTTGGTGTCGGCATTACGCAGCAGGTAGAGGCTGCGTCCGGCAACGGCAGCCTGGCCCTTGGGTGAGGTATAAAATGCCTCCAAATCTTGTACGAAACGGATCTCGCTCGGCGCATCAAAGGCCAGTGGACGCATCTTCAGCGGCACGTCTCCCTGTATCGACATCAGCGGATAGTACAGATGCCGGTCAAAGCAGATGGCAACCATCTGGCCGCCGCCGTTCCAGGAGCGGACTTCACCCAGCGTTCCTGAGGCCACCAGCTTCTTCAGCTCTTCCAGCCGCTCCAGATAAATCTTGCCATCGTCGGTATCCTGAATATCGAAGTGGTAGACCTTCAGCATGGTGTCGTCATCATGCCGTACCTTTATGACCTCGTAGAACTGCCCTTCATAGGCATTCTTGAGCGTTTTGTAGAAACGCTCCGTGTAATCCTGCAGCAGTCTGATCAGAATATCTTCCAGCTTGCGTATATCCGCGACCCGGTTGATGGCAAGCTCGGCTTCGGGGATGTAGAGCGTATACCAGCCATTATCTGCCGTGCAGAATCGTTCCAGGACGGCACGATCCAGCCGCAGGTTGGTCATGCTGCGTTGCAGCTTGAAATCCTGCACCGCCAGGTAGATGCGGTCAAAATCAAACATCGCCATGGCTGCTGTCGGCAGCTTACCTTTATGGCGTACATTTGCGGTGGTGGCCTCGCTGCCCTTGCTCTGTGTACTCAGCGCCTCCAGACGCGGATAGAGATCAAGGTCAACATGCGGTGCCTTGATCTTTCCGGCAAATTCAGCAGGTATCTCGTACAGTACCGGGTAGCAGTTCCGCTTGAAGCCGTTTTTCTGGTTATCCTTGTAGCCGTCCTTCAGCGATATCGTTTTCAGCTTGTCCTTGGGTAGATTGGGCCGGGTCTCGAAATCCAGCTCGATAATCTCATCACTGGGGGTAACGCCTTCTTCCTGCAGATACTCCTTGAATTTGGCCATGTAACCGGCCCGGACTCCGAAGATGTTGAGAGATTCCAGCCGTTCCAGGTGCAACCCCTTGGGACGCCCTCCCGGTGTGCTTCGCTTCAATGAGTAGTTTTGCCCTTTCAGCCGCACCCCCCGGCCAAAGAGCTGGATGATCTGAGAGCCTTCACCTTGCCCCATGTTAAGCAGCCCCATGGTAGAAACCCGCCAACTGCTCCAGCCCTCGGTGAATTTGCGTGAGCCGATCAGGATATGCAGACGGCTGTCCTTGCGGTTGATGCTGCCGAACAGTGATGATGCGAACTCATCTGCCTCGGTATCGAAGTCGGTCTGTTCCTCGCAGAGCTTGTAGAAGGCCGCGTCATCGCCAATATTGATCAGGCCGAACGGTTCATCGCCCACCCGCAGAGCCAGTTCACCGCTGCAGCCCTTCATGTTCACCAGCTTCAAGCGTTGACGTGAATCACTGTTGAACAGCTTTTTAAGGATGTCGGCGTAGACCGCATCGGGGTTTTGGCCAAGCAGCGGCAGGAAGCGATCATGGAAGATGTCACGCTGCTTGCTGTCCAAAAGCCGAGCCCGGTTGTCAATCAGGTCTTTGATCCATTCCTTTGCCCGGCTATCGTTGTTCAGGAAGCCGGCCAGGAAACGGACCACATCCATCACATCGGAATCCTCATCATTCACCTTGTTGCCCACAAACACCCAGAGCGGTTTTTCAAGGTTGTAGTCGGCCAGCTTCTCAGCGTTGCGCTCCCACAGGTACTGCTGTTGGTAAAAGGAGAGCAGGCAGGCGGTGAAGTACAGATCACGTATTTCCGGGTCGTCATCGTTGGCCAGGTTAAGGATCAGCGATTCCTTGCCGTAGCCGTCGTCATAGAAAAACTTGTAGGAGTAGTCGAACAGGATGCACTTGGCATACAGTTCTCGCGTGGCCAGGGTGCGTGCCTTGCGGATTTCATCGCTGGTCAGGGCCAACTGCCGGAGCTGATCAGCATCCAGCCTGCGTAATGCCGTGGTGCCGAACAGCAGCCTGGCCTTTTTCTTTCTGGCGTCTTCTTCGGCTTTGGCAACGGTAAAACCCCTGGCAACGGCCTGCCCGAAGGTGGCGGAATACTCAAAGGCAAATCCGCCCCGGCAAAGAACCTCGCGGCGGCTCATCCAGGCCCCGGCTGCCGTGCCGGTCCCCCGGTGCCCTTCATCCACCAGCACCAGGTTGTTGCCTTCAAACGCCTCCACCGCAACGGTCTTGTCCCCCATCTCATCGCCCAGCTTGTTGATGTCGATGACCTCGATGGTGCCCTGGAAGGGGTTACTGTTCTTGTCAAACAGCCGGAAGAAATGAAAGCCGGACAGTTCCAGCTCATTCAGGTGTTGGAGCGACAACCCTTCATTCGGTGTCAGCAGGATGATCTTGTCTGGTTGCTTCCCTGGGTAGCGCTGCTGAAAATAGTGCAGATACTGCAGGATATTGACATGCAGCAGCAGGGTCTTGCCGCTTCCGGTGGCGTTCCAGAAGGCCAGCTTGTTCAGCTCGTCACCATCAAAGGGGCGAAAGCGGTGCTCTTCTGTGTTCTGGGCGTTGTATGCTGCCAGCTCGTCATTTAAGCCTGCCAGCAGTTCATCCTGACGGTTGCAATACCAATCCAGATAGATCTCGGTGAACAGCAGTGACAGGTACTGGAAGTACTTCATCTTCAGCTCGGTCTCTTCCAGCCGGTTGCGCCTGCGGGTAATCCGCTGCCAATGGGCAACGACATTCAGATCGTAGCGGCGCAGGTCTTCGATGCTGATGCAATCCACGTTGAACAGGTTGCGGGTCAGTTCATGGAAGAAGAGCGTCTGGCCGTCTTCGTCAATCCCCTCAAAGCGGTCATCCCCCAGTCGTTCTTTGAGGATCTGCAGGCTGCCACCCTTGAAGAAACGGTACATCCAGCGGTTGAGAACCAGTTGTTTATGGAAGTTCATGGATGTTCTCTTTTCAGTCATTCAATTAGCTTGCTATAGTCGCAAACGATTTTATATAGTGAGGCCATGAAGATTTATCTGGATACAAGCTGTATCAACAGGGTGTTTGACGACCAGTCCCAGCCGCGAATCTTTCTTGAATCATCGGCCATGATTACGATCCTCGCCATGATAGAAAGTACAGCGTTATCCCTGGTTTCTTCAGAAGTGCTGCTTTTCGAAAACGCCCGCAATCCCTTTGAGGAGCGGCGCGTCTTCGTGTCATCGGTACTCGCAAGGGCCAAGGTCATCCAGACTGTTAGTCCGACACTGTTGAACAGGGCTCAGCAGATAGAATCATCTAACGGAATATCCGGCCTTGACGCGCTGCATCTGGCCTGTGCTGAAAAGCTGAAGTGCGGATATTTCATAACCTGTGACGACAGGATTGTTCGCAGATACACCGGCCTTGTTAAGGCGATCAATCCTGTACAGTTCACCGTTGACCTGCTGAAGGAGAAAGACCATGCGTAACCCGGCTAGAAAAACTGTCACTCTGCCAACCGGCAGCCAGGTGAAAAATGAAGCGGTGCAAACCATTATTGAGCGCATGGGGATAACCAAAGCCGCTCTTTTCCTGAGAGAGACCATGTCACAGCCGATTGACTACCTTGCGATGAAAGACCAGGTATTTGCTAACAAGTCCGCAGCAGAGCTATACGCCGCCATCAAGGCCAAGTAACAACCAACTCTCAGGCAGGGCGGCCAGTCCGGCCGCTCTGTCTATTCCCCCCCAAACATGCTGCTCAAAAACTCCGGCTCGATCTGGCGGATCTTCAAGGTCTTGGTTATGCCGCCTTCCTCCTCAGTGCCGGTGATGATCGAAGGGATGTTGTGGTCGCCGTTGATGTAGACCACGTCAAACTCGCTGTCGCGGGGATTAATGGCGTACTTGTCGCAGACACGCTCCAGCTCGTCGTACCCCACCTGTTCACAATCGCGCCACAGCACCAGGGCCTTCTCGCCGGTGGGTAGCGTGCCGGTAACGGCAACAAAACCTCGATCCAAGTGTGCATCAATCTGCTTCACCCTCAGGCCGATCAGGTAGTTGAAGGTCTCAACCAGATCAATGGTGCGCTCTTCACAGGCCCCGGCAGAATCCACCGCCACCTTGAGGGTGCAGTTGAACGGCTTGCAGAAGGAATCCACCGACAGGATCGAACCCTGGGATTCGATGTTGAGCAGGTAGCGCAGCAGGTAATCGTCTTGGGCATCAGGCGATAGACTGTCCAGCAAGCTTTGCTGGGCCTCGCTGCGGTTAAGCTGCAGGTTGTTGAGGGTGTCTTCGTAGCTCTCAATCTTGAAGACCTTGAAGGCATGGGAGATGCCAGTTGCCGGGGCGGTGGCCTTGCCATCCCGCCAGTCGGCAGAATAGACCACCTTCTGGATGCGGGGCTTCAGGACGGTATCAAAGTATTCACCCTGCTCGACGAGGATGTACTTGCGTTTACCATTGTCTTCTCGATTCAGGTTGACGACTGCTTCCCCTGTCGTACCAGAACCTGCAAAGAAATCCAGAGTGACGCTCTCGAGCTCAGCCGCGCCGCAGGCTCGAAGAGCATCTTCTACAAGTTTTTTTGCTTTGGGGAAATCAAAGGTCTTATCGCCAAAGAGCTCTTTTAATTCAGCAGCACCGTAATTGGCGGAGGCATATTCTCTTTTATCCCACCAAGTGACCGGTGCCGCTTCGTCATCCATTCGTGTCTTGAAGTCGATAGTAATTTCGCCGTCTGAGCCCCGGCGCACGCGATATTCATCGTATTCTGTTGCAACTCGCTTGTGGCCTCGCTGCCAGTTTTTCTCAATAAGCTCTCCATCAATATTTTTGATAGGGTACACTAACGCTTCGTCTTCCCTCGGTGTTTCGTGCAATTCATATTCCTGCTTATCCTCATCCCATTCCATCTTTAGAATACGAATTTTATTTGAAGAGCTTACCGCAATCGGATAATAGAGTTTTGGTCGATCTATTCTACGGTCATTGTTCCCTGCTCTAATAAAATTCATCCAGGAATATCTACCTTGTTCATCCTCAAGGGGGTATCTAGCTGCCTTGCCGGCACTATAGCCGATGGTGTACGGCAATGACTTTTCACTTTTGCCGTAGAATAAGGTGTATTCATGCACAGGCGAAAACTTACCCTTCGTTTTTCGGCTTTGCGGATTAGACTTTACGACTGCCACGCCAACTTGCTTCCCAAAAGATGCATTTAAGACTTGAATCAGCAGTGATGCTTCCTGATCATCTATTGCTACGCTAATCAGGGCATCATCCTTCATTAGGCGCTTTGCAGCCTCAAGCCTGTTTTGAATGAGCGACAACCATGAGGAGTCTTTGTACCCATTTTTGTAGATAATCGCCGATGCGTCCGTATTATACGGAGGGTCGATGTAGACGGTATTTATGTGGTTCAAATATTTTGCGTGCAGCAAAGAAACCCCTTGAAAGTTATCACCGTGTATCAGCAGACCGTCCAGTGACTCATCCAGGTTGTCAATCGCCCCCAGCAGCTTGTGCTTGAAGCCTAGGTCGAACAGCGCCGTATCCACCATCAGGAACGGGTGTGCCTGCAGGTGGTCTGTGGTGCGGCTAATCCCCTCCGTCAGCATCCCCAGCTTGTCCCACTGCTCCCACTGGTTTTCATTGGCAGCTATGGCCTCCAGCAACTCCGGGGCATCCTTGATCACCCGATCCAGGGTGATACAGTAGTGGGTTGCCACCACAAACTTCTTCTTCAGCCAGAGCTTTTTCTGAAAATCCTCCAGTTGGGCCAGGAAGGTGATCAGATCCAGGGCAATGGCTCGCAGGCACTGGATCATCCGCAGGTTTTTCTCGATGTCGGCAAACTTCTCTGCATGCTGGACGTCATCCAGGTGCATGACCTCGTTCTTGATGTAGAAATCCAGCTCGCCCCGCAGGAAACGGCCCAGGTCCTTGTGAATGAAGTAGTCTGCCGTGTTGCGCTGGGTGTAGGTGGTCAGGTGCCTTTCCAGCAGGGTGCGCTGCGGGTTCTTCTCGGTCGGTTCACGGCGTGAGAGTTCCGGCCAGCGTGCTACCACTGCCGGTTCCTCCAGCACTGCCTGTACCGCCTTGCTCACCAGGGCATCCTGCTTGGTTCCCTTGGGCATGGAACGGTACTCAAAACGGATCAGCAGTTCACCGTTCTGCTCCTCCACCGGCAGCAGCTCTTCTTCGTATTCCTCTCCCTCGTCATCAACCAGCAGGCGGGTCTGCTGTTCCAGAAGCACAAAGCAGCGTTCCTTGTCGTTGTCCTTGCGGTTGTCCTTGGCAGTATCGGCGGCCACTAGACGGAAATTGACGGTGCGGCCATCGGCCAGCTTGAAGCTGTAGTTGGCGAAGTTCTCGCCGCTCTTGGTGTAGTACTGGTCCTTGTTGGCCCAGTGCAGCACCACCTCTTCACCGGCGTAGGGGATGGCGTAGGTATCCCCCTTGTAACGGCGCTGGCTGATGAAGTCGCCCTTGTCGTAGTAGCGGGAGAAGAAGGTCAGCAGGTGGGAAAAGACGGCATTTTCATGTTCCGCTGCCCCCGTGCCCTGCTCGGCGATCCGTTGCCGCAACTCCTGCACCTTGGGGACATTATCTGCTGGCACTCCAAGTGCTTCAGCTCCCTTGATTGCATCGGCCAATTCTTTCTTGAGTTGCGCAAGGCCGGCAGTACCGGCCTGAGCTAGTGACTCCTGCACCCGTGCCTTGAGGCGCTTGTCCAGGTAGTCGTTGATCTCGCTGGCCCGTGCTCCGATGATCCGGTAAATGCCGAAGTCCAGCTCAGGCCGGTCAATCTGGAATATCTCCCGCAGTTTGGCGGTCAGGTCGTCATATTTGCTCATACTGTCAAGCTCCTCCGGTTAGACCACTGCCCAGCCAATGGTGAACAGCCGTTCCCGTGTTGTTTTCTGTGTCATCTGTTGTTCCAGCCGGGCAATCAGGGCATCACGTCTTTCGATGATCTGGTCCTCGACGTCGAAGATCCGCTGCCGCTGCTTGCGCTGTTTCTTTTCCAACTCCACAATCTGCTTCTGTAGCTCCACCTGCTCGGTGGTGGTTGCCGCCTGCCGTGCCTGACGATTCAGTAACTTCAGTCTGGCCTTGGTCTCTTTCTGCTCTTTTTCAGAGGCAAGCACCAGGTCATCGGCCCATTTCTCCAGCTTTTCCCGCTCTTCCTGGAAATGGCGGTTGCTGGTTTCCAGCGCCCTGGCAATGGTTGCCGCTGCATAGCGTTCGGTTTCAGCAGCAAGCCGCTGGGTGTCGGCCTTCAGGTCGGTGGGCTGGCTGATCTCTGCCCTGCACTGGAACAGCTTCTCGCACTGCTCATGGTCAAGGGAGGTGCCGTCAGCACGGAATGCGCTGAACAGCAGATGTTCTTCAGTAGCAAAGGAGGTGATCGTGAGCCGCTCCAACGCCAGAACACCGGTCTGCCCCTTGAGCGCCTCTACCATCGCAATCTTGGTGGGGTGGCTGCTGATGTCAAAACAAAGCTCAGCTTGCGGGGTTTCCTGCTGTAAGGCGCTGTCGAGCACGTATTCGCCCAGCGGGTGGGAGAGGCGGTAGAGGAAGGCGCCTTCAATGTTGTGACGGCTTTTGCTGATAAGATGATAGCGGCCCTGCGGAACGGCTGTCGGAGGGGTCTTCAGGTCGAACGCCAGCTCTTCGTCATCAAAAAGGGCCTGCTGATTGAGCACGATTTTCGTGACGGCCCAGAACAATTTGCTGAAGCGGTCAAGCTGATGACGGGTCTGGTCCAGCCTCACCTTTAAGCGGGAGTGGACATCCTCATCAAAATGCTCCAGCAGTGTCTGCCGGGTTTCACTCATGCGGTTGGCAATGGCCTGTTCCATCTCGGCCTGTAACGCGGCAAAGGCCGCCTCAATCTCTCCGGTGCTGCGGCACTCCTGGTAGATGCTCAGGATACGACGTTCAAAATCAACGCCGGTCTCGATGCTGCCCAAAACCTCGTCCGATGCGCCAAAGACACCGGAGAACAGGTTGAACTTTTCGGTCAGTAGCTCGTAGACCCGACGGTCGGCATCGTTGCGCTCATTGAGGAAGTTGATCACCACCACGTCATGCTTCTGGCCGTAACGGTGACAACGTCCGATCCGCTGCTCGATCCGTTGCGGGTTCCAGGGCAGGTCGTAGTTAATGACCAGGGAGCAGAATTGCAGGTTGACACCCTCTGCTGCCGCTTCGGTGGCCAGCATGATCTCGGCTTGGTCACGGAAATGCTCAATCAGGGCAGTCCGGCGGTCGGCAGTTCTGGAGCCGCTGACCCGTCCGGTATCCGCATTATCTTTGAGCCACTGTTCAAAGATGGCGTTACTGGCAGGATCGGTGTTGCTGCCGTTGAAGAGCACGATCCGTCCGGCAAAACCGTTGGCCTCAAGGAAGGTCTTCAGGTAGTCCTGTGTGCGACGGCTTTCAGTGAAGATCAGCGCCTTGCGGCACGCCCCCATCTTCTCCATCTCATCAAAGCCGATCTCAAGCGCGGTGCAGAGGGTACGGGTCTTGGTATCGACACCGATCTGTCGTGCCTGGGCGATGAAACCGTCCAGCTCGGCGATTTCTCCATCAAGTTGCGTTCTGTTGATCTCGGCTCCCTCCCTTGTCAAGGGGAGGGTTGGGGAGGGGTTTGATTCTGTCTCTTCCTCTTCTTCCAGGAAATCATCCCCCAGCTCATCCCCTTCAACCAGCTTCTCTAGCAGGTTTTCCGGTTCGGGCAGCCCGGAGCGCAACGTCTCAAGGCGCTGTTTGATGGTTTCCAGGGTGCCCGCTACGGCTTGTGTAGAGGAAGCCAGCAGCTTGCGTACAATCAGGGTGGTAAGGGTACGCTGACGGTCGGGGATGGCGTAGGTATCGGCGCGTTGCAGGAAATTCGATATGGCTTCGTAGAGCGACTGTTCCTGGTCCGACGGCCGGAATGGGCGTGTAATGGCACGGCGTTCGGTGTAGCGGATGTATTCCAGTACCTGAGAGCGCAGGGTGCGTTTGGCAAAGCCGGCCAGTCGCCGTTTGAGCGCATCCAGGTCGGCACTACTGCCGGTGTACTGCTCACGGAATGACGGTAGATCGCCAAAGATCTGCTCATCAATCAAGGTGGACAGTCCGTACAACTCCAGAAGCGAGTTCTGCAGCGGCGTGGCGGTGAGCAGCAGTTTCTTACGATCCTCCAGTGCCCAACGGATGCCTTGCCCCATACGGTTGCTGGGACGGTAGGCATTACGCAGCTTGTGCGCCTCGTCAATCACTGCCAGATCCCAGGGGATCAACTTCACCAGCTCTTTCTGCTGGGTGGCAAAGTTAAGCGACGTGATGACGATGCTGTCGGCACTGAACGGATTGTCGCTCCCGCTCCGCAATGCCTCTTTGAACGACTTGGCCTCAAGGATCACCGACGGCAGGTTGAATTTTTCCGCCAGCTCCAGACTCCACTGCTTACGCAACGCAGCCGGGCAGATGACGATCAGACGCCGACGCCGTTCCGCCCAATACTGGCAGAGCACCAGCCCGGCTTCAATGGTCTTGCCAAGTCCGACTTCATCAGCCAGCAGGACCCCTTTGGATAATGGCGAACGGCAGGCAAACAGCGCAGCCTCGATCTGGTGTGGATTCAGATCAACCGAGGCATCGAACAGCGACATAGAGAGCTGATCTATGTTACCTGAGCCGGAGCGCCGCCGTAACTCGGCTGCGTAATATTTGGCATGGTAGGGGGTGGACAACGGGCAGTTACCGCCGGACTTGATATCAATTTTTAAGCCGTCGGTACTATAAGAAATACTTGATTTTAAGTAAAGCAATGCTTGGTGTCGGCGCTCTCCGGTTATCGTTACTCTACGATCCATCGGAGCGTGACATGGAAACCATCTTGACCAGCAAACAAATTGGTTGGAAGCTGAGGAAACTTCGCCAGCAGGCAGGCTGGACGCAGGAGTATTTGGCAGAAAAAATAGGGGTGAGCACTCAGCAGATTCAAAACTATGAATCCGGCTCCAACAAGCTGAATACTGATCGACTGCAGCAACTTGCACAGGCCCTTTCCGTGCCGGTACAAGCATTTTTCACTGATGCAGAAGAATCTTACCCCTTAGCTGTTTCTGAAAAACTCCTGCTTGACTCCTACCGTGCAATTCCAAATCGGGAAATCCAGGAATCCATTCTCAAGATAACCACCCACGCTACCAAGTCCGAGTAACAAACCGGTGTCCAGTTTTTGTTGACCCGATCCCTATAAGTTGTTATATCAAGAAAAGTTGATATAGTTGTTTCAGGAAAACTGATCTATGCTTCTTGATGTTCTCAAAGCTCTGGCAGATGCCAGCCGCCTACGCCTGGTGGCGATCCTGCTGCGTGGTGAATTTACCGTGCAGGAGCTGACCGCTATCCTTGGGATGGGACAATCGCGTATTTCACGGCACCTCAAGATTCTGGCTGAGGTGGGGGTATTATCGGTCAAACGCCAGGGGACCTGGAGCTATTACCGTGCCAGTAGCGAATCTCCTTTTTTTCGTGCCATCAGGCCGGTGCTGGAGCAAGAGCTGGAGACCTTGCCAGAGCGGGAAAAAGATCTGGCACAGATTGCTGCGGTGCTTGAAGCCCGCCGTCAGCGCAGTCAGCAATTTTTTGATCAGCACGCCCGCCAGTGGGATGATCTAGCCCGTACCCTGCTGCCGGTACCGGACTACCGGGAGCAATTACTGGGGTTGATACCGCAGGGTAGCCAGGTGGTGGAGATCGGGCTTGGTACCGGCGGCCTGCTGCCTGCCCTGACCCAAAAGGCCTGTTCAGTGATCGGAGTTGACCATTCTCCGGCCATGCTGGACGAGGCCCGCCGCAGGCTGGATGCATCAGGCATTGCAGGGGTTGACCTGCGGCTGGGGGAGATGAACCATCTGCCGTTGCCGGATCGTTCCGTGGATTGCGCCATCCTGAACATGGTGCTGCACCATGCGGCTGATCCGCCATCAGTGCTGGCCGAGATCAGGCGGGTACTGGTGGGTGGCGGTTCACTGCTGCTGGCAGATCTGGCCCGCCATGAACGGGAGCTGGCCCGCGAGCAACTGGCTGATCAATGGCTGGGATTTGAAGAAGAAGAGTTGCGGTATTGGCTGAAGGACGCAGAATTTGGCACCGTTGCCATTGCACAGGTTCCGCCACTACAGGGCCAGGAAGCGGTGCTGTTGATACAGGCGTACACAAACAACTAAAGGAGAATGAAGATGGGAACTGATTACATTGTAGCTGACCTTGGCCTGGCCGATTGGGGCCGTAAAGAGATTAAAATAGCCGAAACCGAGATGCCGGGCCTGATGGCGATCCGTGAGGAGTTTGCGAAAGCACAGCCACTGAAAGGGGCCCGGATTACCGGTTCGCTGCATATGACCATTCAGACCGCCGTACTGATCGAAACCCTGACCGCCCTGGGTGCCCAGGTCCGCTGGGCATCTTGTAACATTTTCTCCACCCAGGACCATGCTGCTGCTGCCATTGCAGCTTCTGGTGTGCCGGTCTTTGCCGTTAAGGGTGAAACACTTACCGATTACTGGGACTATACCCACAAGATTTTTGAATGGGCTGATGGCGGCTACTCCAACATGATTCTGGATGATGGCGGTGATGCAACCCTGTTGCTGCATCTGGGCGCCAAGGCTGAAAAGGATGCCAGCGTCCTGAACAACCCCGGCTCAGAAGAAGAAACAATCCTGTTTGCCGCCATCAAGGCCAAGCTGGCTGTCGATCCGACCTGGTACTCAGTCCGTCTGGCTCAAATAAAGGGTGTCACCGAAGAGACCACCACCGGCGTACACCGTCTGTATCAGATGCATGAGCGGGGCGAACTGGCCTTCCCGGCTATCAATGTCAACGATTCCGTTACCAAGTCCAAGTTTGACAACCTTTATGGCTGCCGCGAGTCACTGGTTGATGGCATCAAGCGTGCCACTGACGTGATGATTGCCGGTAAAGTAGCCCTGATCTGCGGCTACGGCGATGTGGGCAAAGGTTCGGCTCAGGCCATGCGTGCGCTGTCTGCCCAGGTCTGGGTAACCGAGGTTGATCCGATCTGCGCCCTGCAGGCTGCCATGGAAGGCTACCGCGTGGTGACCATGGAGTACGCCGCTGACAAGGCCGACATCTTTGTGACCTGCACCGGCAACTACCACGTCATTACCCACGAGCATATGCTGAAGATGAAGGATCAGGCTATTGTCTGCAACATCGGCCACTTTGACAACGAGATCGAGGTTGCTGCCCTGGAGCAGTACCAGTGGGAAGAGATCAAGCCTCAGGTGGATCATATCATCCTGCCTTCCGGCAACCGGATCATCCTGTTGGCCAAGGGGCGTCTGGTAAACCTGGGCTGCGCCACCGGCCACCCCAGCTACGTCATGTCATCCTCCTTTGCCAACCAGACCATTGCCCAGATCGAGATCTTCTGCAACCCGGGCAAATATCCCACCGGCGTCTATGTGCTGCCCAAGCATCTGGATGAGAAGGTGGCCCGGCTGCAGCTGAAAAAGCTGAATGCCCAGCTGTCCGTGTTGACCAGTGAGCAGGCTGACTACATCGGTGTGCCGGTGGAAGGGCCATACAAGGCTGAGCATTACCGTTATTAAGAAATGCGCTTTTTCCGCAATCTCGGCGTTGGGCTTCGGATTCGGTTGTGCGGCATAGTAGCTCTATGCCTCCGCCCGAATCCTAGCCCGCCTTGACCTTACGAAAAAATCACATTTCAAGAGTTTAGAGACAGATTCAATGCAACCTAAAGAGTTACAGAAACAGCTTAAATCAAAGACACCACCAACCGTGCTGGATGTACGCAGCAGCATGGAATATCGCATGGGCCATCTTCCCGGGGCGATTCACCTATCGCTCTGGAAAGTGCTCTTCAGATTGACCGGCGTGCTCCCCAAGGATAAGACCCAGGTTCTGGTGATCTACTGCGAATCCGGTCCCCGTGCCGAGCTGGTTGGTTCCCTGTTAGCCAAACGGGGCTACAGCAGGATAGCCTATCTGGATGGCGATATGTCCGGCTGGCGTCAGGCCGGACTGCCGCTGGAGAAATAGCATGGTGGAGTGCCATGTCGGCTGCGCTGCCTGCTGCATTGCCCCCTCCATCAGCTCTGCCATACCAGGCATGACTGACGGAAAACCGGCCGGGGTCCGCTGTGTTCAGTTGACGATGGAAAACCGATGCCGTATCTTTGGCAGACCGGAACGTCCGGCGGTCTGCAGCAGTCTGCAGCCAGACCATGAGATGTGCGGTGAGAACGCTGCTGAGGCGATGCAACGCCTGACAGGCTGGGAACAGTTAACACAACCGGATTGAAAGAGGGACAAGCCTCATGGCCAAAGAATTGTATGTGGGGCACCTGCCCTATGAAGCGACCACGGAAGATCTGCGCAGGATGTTCAGTGTGGCTGGCACCGTGACCTCGGTGCATATTATTACCGATCCTGCAACCGGCAAATCAAAGGGCTGCGGGTATGTGCGGATGGCCGATGAAGCGCAACTGCACGAGGCGATTGAGTGTCTGGATGGTGCCTTGATGGAAAACCGGGTGATCACGGTCAGTATTGCCAACCCTCAAAAGGCACATGAAAAACCGCTGCCCCGTGGCGCGGGCAACACCCAGCCGGGGTCGAGACGGGCACGGGCACGCCAGAAGCAATAATATCATATGGTTAGATACATCAGGGAGGGCATGACCATGGAGCAACTTGAGCAGTTTCTTGCCGTTGTCAAAGAGACCGTTAACCCGGTCACACAACCGGTTGGTGTCACCATGGTCAGGGATCTTGCACTGATTGAAGGCAAGAAGATCCGGGTCAGGGGGCAACGCCTGGCAGTCTGTCAGCAGATCGCCTACAGCCGGATGTATGGCTGGTCCACCTGGGCAGATAAGCAGACTGCCCATTGCGTATTAGGTGCTGGCTGTGTCGGCCTGATTACGCCGCCTGGGCGGGTGCTGGACGGTTCGGTTAATAACGGCATCTATCAGCAGGATCAGGATGCTGCCGCTGCCATGCAGCAGACCATGCCCCGGTTGGCCCCTGATGTACAAGGGCTTTTGACCTATCCCCTGGCCCGTCCGGTGGAAGGAATGGTCCCTGATCTGGTGGTGCTGTATGTTAACTCAGCCCAGGCCATGCGCTTTGTACAGGCCTTCCTGTTTCACCAAGGGGGCGAGTTTACCATGAAAAGCTCCGGTGATGCCGGGGTCTGCTCCCGGGCTGTGGCCCAGGTGGCGCTGACCGGCGAGCCCACGGTGGAGATCCCCTGTCTGGGTGATCGCCGCTTTGGTATGACCCAGGACCATGAACTGTGTGTCGGCATCCCGTTTGCCTGGCTGGTGCGGACTGCGGAAGGGCTGACAGCCACCCATAAGGCCGGCATCCGCTACCCGGTGCCGTTCCAGATCCCGTCCGGATGTGACCTGCCGCCGGATTACATCACTGCTGAAGGTGATTGTTGATGAACATGGATCCCCTGTTGCTGCCGCTGTTTATTGCAAATATCCTGCTGGTGCTGGTGGATGCTTCGGTGGGCTACCATCTGGCGCCAGTGCTGTTTCAGGCAGGCGGTGGCGATCCTGAGGCGGCAGAGTCTGGTGTGGGTAGTGTGCGTAAGCTGCTGACCGGCGTGGTGCTGCTGTATATGTTTTTTAACTGCTTTGCCTTTTTCCGGTACAACGGGCCGTTACTGCTGCTGGTAACGGTACTGGTACTGTTTGATCTGGGCGGACAGCTGTACATCCGCCACCGCAGCAGGAACCATGCTGATGCAGAGGATCAATAACGACGCTTAGTACGTTTGTTTTGTCTGGCAACAACCTATATTTTATACGCAAAAGGAGTTTCACGCACATGGCTGAAAAATTTATCTTTACCTCTGAATCCGTATCCGAAGGTCACCCTGACAAAATGGCTGACCAGATTTCTGACAGCATTTTGGATGCGATCCTGGCCCAGGACCCCAAAGCCCGCGTGGCCTGTGAAACCATGGTCACCACCGGTATGGCGGTCATTGCCGGTGAAATCACTACCTCTGCTGTGGTCAACTATGCCGAGATCGTTCGTAACACCATCAAGGAAATCGGCTACTGCGGTTCAGAGACCGGCTTTGACTATGAGACCTGCTCGGTACTGGTTTCCCTTGATCGTCAGTCCCCGGACATCTCCCAGGGTGTCACCGAAGGCGAGGGGATGTTCAAGGAGCAGGGCGCCGGTGACCAGGGCCTGATGTTCGGCTATGCCTGCAATGAAACCCCGGAACTGATGCCGATGCCGATCCAGCTTTCCCACCAGCTGGTCAAGCGTCTGGCCGATGTACGCAAGTCCGGCCTGTTGAAGTTCCTGCGCCCTGATGCAAAATCCCAGGTCTCGGTTGAGTATGACAACGGCAAACCGGTACGGGTCAATACCGTGGTTATCTCCACCCAGCACACCCCGGATGTGACCCACGAAACCATTGTTGAAGGAGTGATGGATGAAGTCGTTAAAAAGGTCATCCCTGCAGCTCTGATGGACAGCGAAACCCGTTTCTTCATCAACCCCACCGGCCGTTTCGTGGTGGGCGGTCCCATGGGCGACTGCGGTCTGACCGGCCGCAAGATCATCGTGGATACCTACGGCGGCATGGGTCGCCACGGTGGCGGCGCCTTCTCCGGCAAGGATCCTTCAAAGGTTGACCGTTCTGCTGCCTACATGGGCCGTTATGTTGCCAAAAACCTGGTTGCTGCCGGTCTGTGCGAGCGCTGCGAAGTCCAGGTGGCCTATGCCATCGGCGTGGCAGAGCCGGTTTCAATCATGGTTAATGCCTTTGGTACCGGCGTGGTATCTGAGCATCGCCTGTCCGAGCTGGTACGGGAAGTGTTTGATA
>CAZNWF010000013.1:0-41762 GCA_964576485.1 uncultured Geobacter sp.
TCATGAAGATCATTGTGGGTGAGCTGACCGAGATCAAGGAGCGTTTTGGCGACAAGCGCCGCACCGAGATCGTACATCAGACTGCCGATATTTCGCTGGAAGACACCATTGAAGATGCTGAAATGGTGGTAACGGTCTCCCATACCGGCTACATCAAGCGCAGCGCGGTTGATCTGTACCGGGCACAGCGTCGGGGCGGCAAGGGCAAGACCGGGATGAAGACCCGTGAAGAGGATTTTGTGGAGCAGCTCTTCATCGCCTCCACCAAAGACTTCCTGCTGTTTTTCTCTGACATGGGCCGGGTCTACCGGATCAAGGTCTATGAGATCCCGGAAGGCAGCCGTACCACCAAGGGTAAGGCGGTGGTGAATCTGGTCAATGTCCAGGAAGGGGAGAAGATTACGGCGATCATGCCGGTCAAGGATCTGAACCGTGAAGACCTGTACCTGTTGATGGCAACCCGCAACGGCGTGGTCAAGAAGACCCCGCTGGTGGAATACACCAACATCCGTACCACCGGTATCAATGCGGTGAACCTTGATGAAGGGGACAAGCTGATTTCCGTTGCCCTGACCGATGGCCAGAAGGATGTCTTCCTGGCCTCACGCCATGGCAAGGCGATCCGCTTCCCTGAGGCGGATGCCCGTCCTATGGGTCGGGTTACCCGCGGTGTGCGGGGCATGAACCTTGAGGCCCGGGATGAAGTAATCGGTATGGAGGTGGTTGACCCCACTGCAGCCGGTTCTACCATCTTTACCCTGACCGAGAACGGCTTTGGCAAGCGGACCGACCTTGACGAGTACCGTGGCCAATCCCGTGGCGGCAAAGGCCTGATCACCATCAAGACCACCACCCGTAACGGTCTGGTGGTGGGCGTAATGCAGGTTACTGATGAAAACCAGCTGATGGTCATCACTGACCAGGGCAAGATCCTGCGGGTGCCAATACGTGGTTTTTCGGTGATTGGCCGTAACACCCAGGGGGTCAGGGTAATGGTGACTGAAGAGCAGGAAAAGATCGTTGCCGTTGCCAAGTTGGCAGAACGGGATGATGACGAAGGTCTGGAGCCGGAAGGTGAAGAAGAAGTCTGAGCCAATGGAGCTGACAGCAGTTACCCGTCTGCGTACGCTTGATACCAGTTATCGTGAACGGCGGCGGATTATCCGGCTGCTTGATTTTCTGACCCGTGATCAGTTAACCCGCGACCAGTTGGAGCGGATCGGCCGCCGTCTGCAAAAATCCGGTCGGCGGGCCCTGCCACCGCTGGTGCGACGGCTCTGGCGTGAGCAGGATCATGAACGGCTCTACCGCTATACCTGTATGCTGGATTTCTTTGATGCCACCTCCTGGCTGGACCAGCTGGTGGCGTTAACCCTCAAACGCCGTGATCTTGCGGATGAAGGCAGACTACCGCTGCTGGAAATCCTGCAGGATTACGGTATTGATGTCTCCTCCCCCCCTTTTTCCCGCGATGATGTAAGCAGTGCCACCCTGAACAGCTTTCTTGATACCTGTCTGCAGGAAGGGAGCTGGGGTATGGTCCGTTTTATGGACCGCTTCCTGAATGCGGATGAGATGCTGCGTGATCAACTGATCCGCAGGCTTGGCAACCGGGCTGATCATGGCGCTGAGTCTGCGGCGTTGCTGCGTATGTTGGCCTATTTTGAGTATAGCGAAGTGGCAACCCTGGCAGTGGAAAGCCTAGGCACCCTGCGCCACGGCTGTGCTGTAACGGTACTGCAGTCTCTAAAGTATTTGACGGTTGAAGGGCTTGAGGAACAGGTGAGCCGCAGTATCCGGCGATTGGCGTTCCTTGGCATTAATCAGCCAGAACCGTTAGGCGCCCTGTTTGCAGAACCGGTTGCCCTGGTTTCGTCACAGGCTGCACCGCTGGACTGTTACGGAGTACGCACGGTCTGGTTTTCCTGGGAGATTGCTGATGGAAGCCTGGCCGGTCTGGTGCTACAGCTGGGGGAACATGACGGCGTGCGCCATGCCGTGGCATCCCGTTTCCAGAACCGGCAAGAGCATGATGACTACCAGGATGAGGTTAACGCAGAAGAGGGACTGTTTCCGGTTGGTCTGCCCTATGTCGTCAATCTGTTGCGGGATGCCATGTTGCAGAGCATAGAGCGCAGTTTTTATCTGCCGCCTGACCTGTATGCCTGTCGCTACCTGTTTGGGGATACCGACCTGCGACCTGCTGATTATGTGCCGGGCTTTCCGGTGGAACTGCTTGATGGCTTGATTGAGCGAATGGCCTCGCTGCTGTCGGGTTGTGAAGAACTGCTGGATGAGCCGTTTTTTGAAGGTTGGCTTTTTACCGATCCATTGATCTACGAACTTGCAGAACAGTGCGGAACCGTTCCACTGGGTAGTTGTTCAGAAGCGACACAACAGCTGGTCATTGAACGTTTCTGCGCAGAGCTGATGGAGCCGGATAAACCGGCATTGCTGCGTCGGCTGCTATTAACCGCAGACTTCATGGTACAGACTGATTGTCGTAAAAAGAACGTGCAGAAGGTGCTTGCCCTAGGGTTGAGTCTGGCCGGGTCAGCCTTGTCACTGAGTCGACATCCCTTTATCAGGCGCCTGGGTTTTGACAGCATTGAGATGGCACGACAGGCCCTGGTTGAGGGGTTTGATCCGCGCAAGAATCTTGCCTACGATGATGATGAGGAGTGGGAATGAAGATCGGGGTGATCGGAGCAGGGAGCTGGGGTACTGCCCTTGCCAATGTGGTTGCTGCAAATGGCCATGGTACAACACTGTGGGCCTATGAGCCTGAACTGGTTGCCGGAATGTCTGCAACCCGGATCAACCATCTTTTTTTACCCGGCATTGAGCTGCACCCAGGCTTGCAGTATACCGGCAGCCTTGCAGAGGCGGTACAGGGCGCAGAACTGGTGCTGCTGGTAACCCCGACCCAGGTCATGCGCGGCGTGCTTGCCCATCTGCTGACCGAGATTGCCCCTACCGCCGTGCTGGCAAGTGCTTCAAAGGGGATTGAGCTGGGCACCCTCTGTACGGTCTCGCAGATCTGCAGCCAGGTATTGGGTGAGGCGGTACAGGGGCGTTTTGTTGCCCTGTCCGGCCCGACCTTTGCCAAAGAGGTGGCGCTGGGGCTGCCGTCTCTGATTGTTGCCGGGTCAACCAATCAAACCGCTGCCCATACGGTTCAGGCTGCCTTCAGTAATCCGGTTTTCCGGGTCTATACCAGTGATGATGCCATTGGTGTTGAGCTGGGGGGGGCGGTTAAGAACGTGATCGCCATTGCAGCCGGTATCAGTGATGGCTTGGGGTTTGGTCACAACACCAGGGCCGCCCTGATTACCCGTGGTCTGGCAGAGATGAAGCGTCTGGGGCGGGCCATGGGGGCGCAGGATGCAACCTTTGCCGGTCTGGCAGGCATGGGGGATCTGGTGCTGACCTGCACCGGTGATCTTTCCCGTAACCGTACCGTGGGGGTCAAACTGGGCCAGGGCCAAACGCTGGAGGCGATCATGGCGGAAATGCGGATGGTGGCCGAAGGGGTTAAGTCAGCTGAATCAGTCCATGCCCTGGCCCGGCGTCTGGGGGTTGAGATGCCGATTACCCAGAAAGTGTACGAAATTCTCTACGGTAACAAGCCGGCCCGACAGGCTGTGCTGGAGCTGATGTCCCGTGATCTGAAACCTGAACAGGCCTGAGTAGCCCGTACTTTGGTGTACGGCGATCAGCTGGATTGGCAGCGGGTTGCTGATTACTTTGCTTTGTTTGAGATGTCAGAGCTGTATCTTGAGCTGAAGGAACGTTATCATGCCCACTAAATCAATCCCCAATCTGCTGACCGATGCGACACCGGAAGAGATGAACGCTGATTTTGAGATCATGCAGCGCAACAGATGGCGGTATTTCAGCAGCAGTTTGATGCATTCATCAACCATCGCAAGCGTTCGTTTGAACCGATGGTTGAAACGACCATGAAGCCCTGACCTATGCACACAGAAGAGTCCTGCATACGGATGGAAAAAGTCTCCTACTCAGTCGGAGGCCGGACGATCCTGACTGACTTTGACCTGCTGCTGGAGCGTGGGGTGAACCGCACCATTCTGGGGGTGAGTGGTTCGGGCAAGACCACGATCCTGAAGTTGATCCTGGGGTTGATCCATCCGCAATCGGGTAAAATCAGCATTAACGGTATGGAGATTACCAACCGGACAGAGTCAGAGTACCGCGAGCAGCGCAAGAAGATTGCGATTGTGTTTCAGGGGGGCGCGCTGTTTGATTCCATGACCGTGGGAGAGAATGTGGGCTATCGCCTGTTTGAGGAAGGGCGGCTATCCCAGGCCGAGGTTGAAGAGATTGTGCGGGAAAAGCTGCGCTTTGTGGGGGTGGAACCGGCGTTAAACCTCTACCCGGCAGAACTGTCCGGCGGTATGAAGAAGCGGGTGGCCATTGCCCGTGCCCTGGCCGCTGATCCTGAGTATATCTTCTTTGATGAGCCCACCACCGGCCTTGATCCGATCGGGGTCTACAATATTGTCTCCCTCATGAACCGGCTGCAGGAGGCGGGTAAGACCACCCTGATGGTAACCCATGATCTGCCCACCGCCTTTGCCACCTCGCAGCGTTTTTCCCTGATCCATGAATCACGGCTTGCCTTTGAAGGGACTGAAGGTGAGCTGCGGGCCTGCCCGCTGCCCAATGTGCAGGAGTTTTTGCAACCGACGGACAAGTCGCTGTTTGTGTAAAGGGGATCGCTGGCCATGAAGCTCATCCTGTTACTGCTTGTTCTGCTGCTGATCGCAGGCTGCGCCCACAAGCCGCTGCATGAAAAGGATTATCAGCGTTGGTGGTGTGAAAAACATGCTGGTGAACTGGAATATCGGCTATCTGATAAGACGAGGGTTGATTGCCTGACCAACGAGTATGCGGTTGAGGTGGAGTATGCTCCCAAGTGGGCAGAATCCATTGGGCAGGCGTTGTATTATGCACAAAGTACCGGGCGCAAACCTGCTGTGTTGGTTATTGTGCGGGATAAGGATGATGAGCGGTTCCTGAAGCGGTTGCGGTTGGTGGCAAAGGAACAGGGGATCAAGGTCTGGACGGTGCGACCAAGGGATCTGGAGTAAGTGGCTTGTAAGTAAGGAAGGTTAGCTATGGAACGAAGCAATCAGATCGGTTGGGCTCAGGTCAGGGCAGGAGTGTTCATTCTGATCACCCTGCTGCTGGCTGCAGGGGCGATCCTGCTGATGGGCCAGAAGACCAAGTTGTTTATTCCCACCAGCACCATCAAGATTACCATGAAGAACGTGATGGGGCTCAAAGAAGGCGCTCCGGTCTGGCTGGCAGGGGTTGATGTGGGGGTGGTGCAGCAGATCAGATTTGAAAACCCCCGTGACACCAACGAAGTGCTGATTGTTGCCGAGGTTGACTCAAAGGCCCATAAGAAGATCGGGCCGGATTCAATCATCACCATTAAGACCCGTGGCCTGATGGGGGAAAAGTACGTGGATGTCCTGCCTTCTGCCAGGTACCATGAGCGACCGGTCAGCCAGTTTAACGGCAAGGCAGTACATACCCTGGATGATGTGGCCCAGAAGGCAGGGGTTACCTTTGAAAAGCTGAACAGTATTGTGGATAACGTACAGTCCGGTAAAGGAACCCTGGGGCTTTTGGCTACCGATACCAAGCTGTATATTAATGCGGTGCAGCTTTCCAGTGAGCTGAATATCCTGGCTGGCACCATCAATCGGGGTCAGGGTACCCTGGGCAAGCTGGCCCGCAGTGGTGAGCCGTACGACAAACTGATGCAGATCCTGACCAGGGCTGATAAGACCCTGTATGATATCCAGACCTCGGATGGCAGCTTAAACCGGCTCATTTACGACAAGACGCTCTATACCAAGCTGGTCAGTCTGGCAGAGAAGAGCAATCAGGCTGCTGATGATGTGCGGGAGCTGAACCGCCGCCTGACATCAAAAGACAACACCCTGGGCATGCTGATCAATGACAAGGAGCTGTATAATAAAGGGTTGTCGCTGATCACCAGAGCTGACAATTCCATGAAAGATCTTGAGGTGGTAACAGCCCGGATCAAGGCTGGAGAGGGAACCGCAGGCAAGTTGATCAGCGATAAAGAGGTCTATGAGAAGTTAAACCGTGCCGTAGATAACATGGATGCCCTGATGGTAGACATCAAGAAAAACCCGGGACGCTATGTCAAGTTTTCACTGTTTTAGAGGAGTTGGAACCATGGGCTGCATGAAACATGCTGTTGTTGTTATTTTTTCTCTTTGTATGGCGTTGCCGTTGCAGGCAGCCACCCTTGAAGAAAAGGTTGTCGAGCATACCTTTCAGAACGGTCTGAAGCTGTTGATGGTGGAGCGACACAGTTCTCCCACGGTTTCAGCCTGGATCCGTTTCAAAGTGGGCAGTGTCCATGAACGCAGTGATGAACGTGGGCTGGCGCATCTGCTGGAGCATATGCTGTTTAAAGGGACCAAAACCCTGGGCACCAGGGATTACGCTGCCGAGGCACCGCTGCTGGAAAAGATTGAGCAGACCGCCCAGCTGATGCTGGCTGAAGAAGCCAAAGGAAACAAGGCAGACAAGGCGAAGCTTGCCGCCTTGCGGGCTGAGCTGGCAAAATATGAGAAGCAGGCTGAACAGTATGTGATCAAGGATGAATTCTTTGATCTGTATGCCCGCAACGGTGGTTCCGGCTACAACGCCTTTACCAGCCGGGATGGTACCACCTATCTGATTTCTCTGCCTGCCAACAAGCTGGAACTGTGGGCGGCGATTGAGTCCGACCGGATGAAGAATCCGGTGCTGCGGGAGTTTTATACCGAGCGTTCGGTGGTGATGGAAGAACGCCGCCGCTCCTACGATGCAGAGCCCTCGGCCAAGCTGTGGGAGACCTTTGTGGCTGCTGCCTATCAGGCCCACCCCTATGGCCAGCCCACCATCGGCTGGACCTCGGATATCAGGCAGCTTTCCCGCACCAAGGCCGAGTCATTCCTGAAGCGTTACTATGCCCCGAACAACGCCATTATGGCGGTGGTAGGGGATATTAAACCTGCTGACACCATTGCGCTGGTGGCGCGCTACTTTGGCGATATCAAGCCTGGCACGCCGGTACCTGAGGTCGCAACTCAGGAAGAACCGCAGCAAGGTGAGCGGCGGGTTGAGGTGATTGGTGATGCAGAGCCGGAGCTGGTGATCGGATTTCATAAAACTGCCATTGGCAGCGACGATGACTATGTCTTTGATCTGATCAGCGCCATTCTGGGACAGGGCCGCACCTCACGTCTGTACCGTTCACTGGTGCTGGAGAAACAACTGGCAACCCAGATTTCGACCTTTGATGCCCCCGGTAACCGCTATCCCAATCTGTTTGTGCTGTATGCCTCGTCCCGTGCCCCCCATACGACCGCTGAGGTGGAGCAGGCTGTGCTGGCTGAGCTGGAGCGGTTGAAAAAAGAGCCGGTAAGCGGGCGTGAACTGCAGCAGGTACTGAACCAGCTTGAGTTTGAAGAGGCCCGTCGGATGGGGACGAACGGCGGTCTGGCCAGGAATCTGACCGAGTATGAGGCCATAGCCGGCAGCTGGCGCTACCTGACCACCTACCGGGCCAAGCTGGCAAAGATTACCCCGGCTGATATCCAGCGGGTGGCAAAGCAGTACTTTACCCGCGAAAACCGGATAGTGGGTACCCTTGTCACGAAAAAGCCGGGAGGTGCCCAGTAATGAAAATCCGTCTGCTGTTTGTCTGTATCATCAGCCTGCTTGGCCTTTCAGCGGCCTATGGGGCAGAACCGGCTAATCCACGCAGTATGAGCTTTCCTGCACTGCATTTTTCCATACCCAAGGCAGAACGGGTGCAGCTGAAGAACGGGACGCCGGTCTATCTGCTGCAGGACCATGAACTACCGATTGTAACGGTCTCTGCCCTGATCCATACCGGCTCGGTGTATGATCCGACAGGCAAGAGTGGTCTGGCCTCCCTGACCGGCTCCCAACTGCGCGGTGGTGGTACGCTAAGCCAGACTCCAGCGGAACTGGACCGGGAACTGGAGTATATGGCTTCTGCGGTGGAAAGCTCGTTTGGTACTGATCTGGGCACGGTCACCCTGACCAGCCTGACAAAAAATCTGGATCGTACCCTGCAGATCTTTACTGATGTCCTGTTTCAGCCACGTCTTGATGAAAAACGTCTGGAGGTGGCTAAACGACAGGCGCTTGAAATGATCCGGCGCCAGAATGATGATCCCAAAGAGCTTGGGGATAGAGAACTGCAAAAGGCGCTCTATGCAGGGCATCCGCTGGGAGCTGTGCCGACTGCAGCAACGGTGTCTGCAATCAAGCGCAGTGATCTGCAGGCGTTCCATCAACGTTTTGTGCGGCCTGACAACATGATCCTGACTGTTGCCGGTGATTTTGACCGGACAGCCATGCTTACGGCACTGAATCGTCTCATTGGAGAGGTCAAGCAGGAGGGACGTTTGCAGCTGCCTGAGGTGCCTCAGGTAAGGCTGCAGTTTACTCCAGCAGTGCTGTATGCCCCCAAACAGGTCAATCAGTCTGTAATCAGATTGGGTCATCTGGGGATTACCAAAGATGATCCTGACCTGTATGCCATTCGGGTGCTTGATTTTATACTGGGAGGCAGCTTCACCTCCCGTCTGATGATGGAGATCCGCACCAATCAAGGCCTTGCCTACCATGTGGGCAGCCATTTTGATGTGGGGCGTCACTTTGTCGGCAGCTTTACCGCCGAGACCGAGACCAAGGCCGAGGCCACGCTAAAAACCATCGGGCTGATGACAACAATCATTGCCGGTATCCGTAACGAGCCGGTCACCGAGCAGGAGCTGAAGCTGGCCAAGGATTCGATTATCAATTCGTTTCTTTTCGGTTTTACCACCCCGGCCTCAATTGTGACCCAACAGGCTCGTCTTGAGTTTTATGGCTACCAGCCTGATTATCTGGATCGCTACCGGGAGCGGATTGCTGCGGTATCTCGCGAAGATATCCTGCGGGCAGCCCGTAAGCATCTGCACCCTGATGCCTTCAAGCTGGTGGTGGTGGGAGATCAGAAGGCGTTTGACAAACCATTGGCAACATTTGGAAGTGTGACAACCCTTAATCTGAAATCGGAATAAGTTTCAATGATATTTTGAAACATATGCATTTTGCGATTTAAGGTTTTTGGAAAGGCTGCCGAAAGGATTAGTAATGGAGGACAGGCCATGCGCATAGATAGCTCAACAACTGCAATTTTTGGTGCCCAGCCGGTTATGAAGACCGCAAAAAGTGAGGCCAGCCGTTCGGCACAGGCAAGCGCCGGGGTGCAAAGCCCGTTTAGTGTTCAACTAACCAACATGGTTGAAAAGCTGTCCAGCGTTCAGCCATCCAGTGGTGATGTACGTCTTGACAAGGTGCAGGATATCAGCCAACAGCTGGCCAATGGCAGCTACAACATCAGCGGACAGGATGTGGCGGAGAAGATGCTGCAGGTGCTGCAGGGATAAGTAATAGTATTTATTTTTGCGTTGGTACACAAAGGCCTCACCGGTTAGCGGTGGGGCCTTTGTGTTATAATATTCTTCATAAATACAGCATAAATTAGAGCTGAATCTCTACTCCGTCTCCACCAACCGCGACCTCCGCGTCACTCAAGATCTCCTGAAACAGTTCAGGAGTATTGGTGTGAATCGGGATTACTCGTTTGGGCATTACCGTTTTAACCATATTTTTTAGCGTATCGACCGAAGCATGACCACTGGTATGGATGGTGACCAGTTCCATGCTGTGCTCATGAATAAAATCGAGCAGCTTCTTGTTATAAGTCTCAGCAAGATAGCCCCCCCATTGTGACCAGACTACCTTCGCACCATCTATATCTTTGATCTTCTTAAGATAGTCCAGCACCGAAGGTCTGATCAGCATGACGGCCTCTGATTGTCTGTCTGACAGTTGCTGCGGTGTTAGCTTGAATTTACCGTACCTGATGAACTGATCTTCCTTGCCAGTACGCTTGAGCTTTCGAGTGATTGATGAGGGAAAATAGACTTTCACATCATCATAGGCGGGAGATGGATGAGGTAATTGTGCTCTTTTGGAGAGGGTTTCCAGCACATTTGCAATATATGGGTCTATGACCAACATGCGCTTGCTACGTTTGACCGCCTTGTAGATAGAAACAAGCCGGTCAATATTCTGCCCCGATACAGCAACCAACACTAGTTTTGAAGTTGAGCTGCAGAGTTGGTAAAATTCATCTTCTATCTGTTGCTCGGTTTTCGGGCGTTCATTGCGTTCCAGCATGGTCCCTTCAATCAGCAGGGCATCAATACCTCGTGGAACTGCCTTCAGCATCTTTGAAATAGAATAGGACTTTCTACCATGGTCTCGAAAATCACCAGAATAAAGTAACCGCTTCCCTTCAGCCTCAAGCAGGAAGGCATAGGCATCAAAGGCAGAATGATCAACCAGGAATGGGGTGAACTTTATGGTGCTGACCGTGACGGGAGTTGTGCTTGTAATGGGTGAAAATTTGGATGGGAGCCATCCTTGGTTGGAGTAAAGGGCTGAAAGCGCCATCAACTGTCTGGTGCCTTCACCTAGATAGCAGATGACATCCTCCCGTACATATTGCGCAAAGCCATAATGATCGAGATGCGCATGAGATATCAGGAGTGCATCCACTGCCTTGCTTTCCAGATCCCACCTGTAAAAACCAGAAATTTTGGGTAGAACACCTGCAGCTACCAGTTCCGGTCCTGACATGCTTTGATACTGTTGCATGTCAAACCGTTCTCTGTTTGCGGTAAGCAACGGCATGCCAATGTCCAGAACAATCCTGGTATCGTCGTGTCGTACCTCAATACAGGAACCACCTATCTCATGGGTGCCGCGATGGATCGTAACAATCATAACAGGCTGCTCATCGTGCCAGCATAAAATTTTAAAATCTCCGTTTTTTGTATGTCGGCACTATCCACGATCGCAAGATACGCTGTTATCTGCTTGCAGTGTTTTTGCTTCTCATGTGGTCTGGTCTCCAGAGCATTCGCTATCAGTTCATCAGTCAGGATGCTGTCACCACCTGCGGACATTTTTTGCAGCAACTTCGATATGTCGTCAATATGCTTGATATCCCGCGCATTAACTGACCAATCTCTGCCAGAAATTCGATCTGAAGCCGCTGAGAGTCGGTAGAGATGCACAATATAGCGGTGGTCTGCATTTGCCTCCGGGTGACTAACCCGCAGGAAGTCGTCGACAAGATGTTCAAGTCCCTCGTTCATGCCGAACTCAACTATTGCTGAGAGATCCAGTTTGTCATAGCTCTCAACACAAGCACCAGGAGGCTGAATAATAGCGATATCCCAGTTCTGACGCCTTTTTTTGCCAAGATCCACCTTGGTTGGGTACTCTTTCTGGATGGTACAGACCCGTATTTGATGGCCTGAGGCCACCTCCATCATGTGATACAGCTTCTCATTTGGCAGTGCATTGTACAGCTTTGCAAAAAACAGGGCATGCTGGCCATGCTCTGTGTAGCAGTCATAAGGGTTTTTAACGAAGTCCTTGAGGAACTGCACAATGGTCTCTTCTAAAATTTGAGTGACATTATCGCCTGACATTTCAATTGGCTCTCCATAGTAATGTTTGTAAAGTTCTTCGTAAATTCTGGAACAACTCCTGATTGGTTGCAGACGCCGCCTTCGCATTTAAGCTCAAGAACGGTTTGCCAGTTCATATAGCTATTCTTTTTAATCTGTTTTTGCCTTTTGACAACATGTGGGGCTGTCCTTGGTAGTTGAATCTGGTCGCCTTCTTTGTCCAGATGCCAGTGTTTATGTCCTGAAGGGCCACTGTACTGAAGAAGCAGCTTGAAAGGAATGTCCGCAGCCGTGCTTCCAGGGTATGTAGTGACATTGGACAAAAGTGAGCCAGTTCGTACAGTTGATTGTTATCAGGTTCAATATGCGGTACAATTCCTGTCAGGAATGCGGGTGGAGCTCCTGAGTCTACGGACTCAAACCTCAGCTCAATATATTGCTCATCCATGAAGGCCCAGCCACAAACTGACTGATCAAAATTAGAGACGGTGAGATTTACAGCCCAAGTCTGTTGTGTCTGGTCATCCCAGACCGTTGCTTCATGCAATGTCACACTCAGATGTTTTGGTTGCCGTAAGAAATCCAGTTGATTGTTCATGGCTTACTTACCTTTGTGTTGCCATGTCTCTTGGCAGCATGTCTGAGTTCTTGCGCAATTTGGCTGCGTAGTGTTGCCGGTTCCAGAACTTCCGCATGGGGGAGCCATTGATATAGCCAGCGCTTGACCCCTTCTATCCCATTGACACAAAAAGTAACCACTATGCTGCTATCCTTACCTGTCTCAACGACCTGACTTTTATGCCATTTACGCCGTTGAAAGCGCGGTGCCGCCTCTCGGTCAAATCGAATTGCTATCTTGACCGGTTCTCCGTCTAGGTAGGTGCCAAATCCGTTTGAAAGTTCCTCTTCAGCATCGATCGGAGGGCAGTAGAATCTGTTGTCCGGCAGTTGGGATATTGCTGTAATGCAGTCGACTGCAAACGTCCGGTTAGCCTCGTCAGTTCGACACCATGCACGAAGATACCACGCATCGGAACTGCAGAAGAGATACAGAGGCTCTATGGTTCGCGTTATGTGTTGTCCATTGTCTGAGGATGTATAGCTGATGATAAGGGGAGTCCTGGTTCGGATTGAGCCATGCAGCATCCTGAAATATCCGCCATCATTTTCGAGAACCGGATTATTGGAACAGAGGGGCGTAGCGGCAGATATGTCATGACCTGACATCCTGGCCTTAAGTAGATCAATGCCATGAGCAAGGCGGGTGTTCGAAGGTTTTAGGGCTGTTTTGGCAAGAGCTAACGATAACATCTCGTCGTCAGTTAGAGATGCTTTGAGTAACTGATAACCATCAGCAAATCTGTAGGTGCCATTTGCAAACACGATGGGAAAACCTGCATTACAGAGAGAATGTATATATCGGCGGATTGTTCTCGAACAGACGTTGAAGGACTCCGTCATGTCATTCGTAGTAACCTGCTGCCCTGAGTTCAGCCTCGACAGGATTTCGAGCATCGAATCAAGTTTGTCTGACATCAGCTTCTCCCGGTTTTATCCAATAATTATAGAACCCCTGTCCCCATGCATAACCATACCAGATACTCAGTAACAGAATGCCCCATTGCTTATTGCTGATGGCAGTATAGATCCAGAATGGCTGTGCGCAGAGTCCTGTAACGTAGCCCCATCTTCGGATGTTTGATTTTTTATGGCCTACCAGCCAGATGGCTGAACAGCCAAATGCCGCGATACCAGCTTGGGCTACTATGGTTAAAGGAGTTGATTCCATATCTGTAGCTTATCATAACCATAGGACAGCACCATGTCCTAATATATTGAGTATGAAGTTTTAGTTACGGCGCAACAATGTTTTGATTTGAGAGTTCATAATGGAGTGTTTGGGTAGGGATCATGTGTCGGCAAATTACGGGAACGGTATATGCTACTTATGCAGACCAAAGTATCTTAACCGGCCCCATTTTTGTATTGCTTGTCAAAATAACAGCTCAAAATCCCTGGGAGATAGAATTTTACATTTCCCATACTGTTCCATAACCAGTAAGTCCTTGTCACCGCTGATCAGGTAGTCGGCAGCAGCCGTTTCAGCACAGGCCAGTATCGGGTCATCCTTCCGGTCTCGGCAGGCAGGGGCTGAGAGATCTCCCCCGTCCAGTACAGCGGCAGCAGCCTCAGAAATCAATGAGCAGGCCTGTTCAATCTCTTTGGAGGTGCAGCGAAACTTTATCTTTAGCTTGGAAGAAAACTCGTGGAGTATAATGTGGCAGAGTAACAACTCAAATTCACGTTTGCGGGCACGTCGGACGAGCCTGGCGCAGATACCGTCTGAAACAAAGGCGGCAATATAGACATTGGTATCAAAGACAACCCTCACGAGAGCGCCTTGAAGACATCTTCTTCGGTAACGATACCAACTTTTTTAGCCCGGCTGGTCATGCTCTTCTTCAGTGAATTAAAACGAACATCCCAGAGGTAAAGCGATACCGATTCTTTGATGATGTCGCTTTTGCTTCGCCCCGTTTCTATGGCAAATGATTCAAGCTCATGGGAGACCTGTTCGGGAAAGCTGACTGACATGACTGATCGCATAGCACACCTCTGTAGTGAATTTCGCTACATTATAGCATGTCAGCAGAAATTGTAAACATAGGGTGGCTATCTAAGGAAAACCAGTGTAGCCAGCGGTACCTATTCCGGCTTTGCAAAGTGCTGCTCAAGTTTACGGATCAGGCTGTCCAGCGTTGCCTGTTCCGGTTCAACTGTAACCATTAGCCCCAGCTCCAGGCAGGCCTTGGTTGTCACCGGACCAATGGAGGCAACAGCCACACCATGTACCATCTCTTCCAGCCGGGTAATGCCGCCCACCAATGCTGTCAGATTACGGGCTGTTGAAGGGGAGCTGAAGACAACAGCATCAAGCTGGTGCTGCTCCAGGGCCTGACGGGCGGTGTCAGGCAGGCTCTGGGGGATGATAGTGCGGTAGACCACCGGATCAACTACCGCTGCCCCCCTGCTGCGCAACTGCTGCGGAATCAGGTCGCGGGCACCATCCGCCTTGGGAAACAGTATTCGCCTGCCCTGTAGATCCACTTCTTTAAAAGCAGTCACAACGCCCTCGCCGGTGAACTGTTCCGGTACCAGAGCAGGGGTGATGCCCAGCTCCAGTAGCGCCTCTGCGGTTTTGGGACCCACTGCACAGACTTTGCAGTGCCGCAGGTCATGGATGTCATGCCCAAGCTCCTGCAAGCGGGTAAAGAAAAACCTGACCCCGTTGACCGAGGTCAGGATCAGCCAGTTAAAGCTGGATAGATCCTGGATAGCAGCATCCACAGCGGTCCAGGATTCAGGTGGCACCAGTTGAATCGTAGGGCATTCCACAACTACAGCGCCACGCTGGCGCAGCTGTTCAGTAAACTCAGCCGCCTGTTCTGCAGCACGGGTCACCAGTATCCGGCGACCGTGTAGAACGTTAGTGGGCAATTTCACGTTGGTAGACATCTTCCAGAATCGCCTTGCCTCCAGCTGCCAGCAGCCGGTCAGCCAGTTCAACCCCCATCTTGACCGCATCTACTGGTGAACCACTGATGCTGTCCCGTACGGTCTGCTTGCCATCCACTGAGGCGATGAAGCCAACCAGGGTCAGGGTGTCACCATTAACCGTACCGTGGGCAGCAATCGGTACCTGGCAGCCACCTTCACAGCGTTTCAACAGTGCCCGTTCCGCAGAGACAGCGGCGGCGGTATCAGCATGGTTCAGGAAGGAGAGCGCCTCAATGGTTGCAGCGTCATCCAGACGGCACTCCAGTCCCAGGGCGCCCTGGCCGATGGCCGGGATGGAGAAATCCACATCCAGCAGTTCAGTGGCCACATCTGCAAAGCCCAGTCGGTTCAGGCCGGCAGCAGCAAGGATCACGGCATCCAGATGGTCTTCTTTCAGCTTGCGGATGCGGGTTTCCACGTTGCCGCGGATAATTACCATTTCAAGGTCTGGCCGCGCTTTCAGCAGTTGAGCCTGACGTCGCAGGGCACTGGTACCGATCCGGGCCCCCTGGCGCAGTTCGCTGAACTTGACACCGTCTGATATGAAGGCATCGCGGGGGTCTTCCCGCCTGGTGGTCACCACCAGCCCCAGGCCATCAGGAAACTCGGTCGGCACATCCTTCATGCTGTGGACAGCCAGATCAATCTCGCCCCGCAGCATCGCCTCTTCAATCTCTTTGACAAACAGCCCTTTGCCACCGACTTGAGCCAGCGGCACATCCAGAATCTTGTCTCCCATGGTCTTGATCTTAAGCAGTTCTACTTCAATGCCGGGATAGAGCCGCTCCAGTTCCGATTTGATCCAGTTGGCCTGCCAAAGGGCAAGCTGGCTGGCGCGGGTTCCTATGCGAAGGCGTTTTGGTGCCATGTCTGTTCTCTCCTTATGATCAGTTATTCTTCAAGTTCAAGTGAATCATCAGTGTCAGCACTGCCCAGTTCCAGATCAAACAGGGCCCGCAGGGCGTCCAGGTACAGATCATTGCGATTTCCCTGACCAGCTTTTTTAAGCACCATGGTGGGTTGGTGCAGCAGTTTGTTCATAAAGGCACCCGTCAACGCATCCAGCCGTTTTTCTGCATCGGGCGGGGCATCTTTCCAGCCTGTCAGCGTACGCTCCAACTCAGCCTTGCGCAGTTCTTCAAAGCGATTGCGAAGAGCTACGATGGTGGGGGTTACCTCAAGGGTGCCCACCCATTTGTAAAACTGGATAATCTCCTCGGCAATGATCGCCTCGGCCTTGTCAGCCTCCTGCATCCGGCCTTCCAGGTTGGCCGCAACCACCTGCTGCAGGTCATCCATGTCATACAGATAGACCGCATCCATCTCGTTAACTGCCGGGTCAATATCGCGGGGCACAGCAATGTCGATCAGGAACATCGGGCGCATCCGGCGACGCTTGATCACCTCTTCAAGGTCAGGCGGGGTGATGATGGCGTGGGGGGCGCCGGTGGAGGTCAGGACGATATCCGCCTTGTGCAGATGCAGGAACAGCTCTTCAAACCGGATCGCCTCACCACTGAATTCATCGGCCAGCTTCTGCGCCCGTTCAAAGGTGCGGTTGGTGACCATGACCCCTTTGGCGCCGTTGGTCAGGAAGTGACGGGCAGCCAGTTCACACATCTCGCCCGCGCCGATCAGCAGTACGGTCTTGTCGGTCAGGCTGCCAAAAATCTTGCGGGCCAGCTCAACAGCGGCAAAGGAGACCGAGACAGCTGACGAGGCGATTCTGGTTTCAGTACGCACCCGCTTGGCCACGGAAAAGGCCTTGTGCAGGAAGCGGTTTAAGATGATGCCGGAAGATTTGTACTCGGCAGCATAGCCGTAGGAGGTCTTGATCTGTCCCAGGATCTGCGGTTCTCCCACCACCATGGAATCCAGTGAGGAGGCCACCCGGAAGACGTGGCGGATCGCCTCTTCGCCGTGATAGCTGTACAGATGTGGCTCCAAAAGGTCATGGGCCAGGTGGTGATAGTCGGCCATAAAGCGCCGGATGCGGGCAATGCCACCGGCAATATCACGGGTGGTGGCATAGATCTCTACCCGATTGCAGGTCGAGACAATTACCCCCTCAACAATGCCTTCCAGAGCCACCAGTTCACGCAGCGGCTTTTCAATACTGTTGGGGGAAAACGCGACTTTTTCGCGAATATCAACCGAGGCTGTTTTATGGGACAGGCCAACCACAATGATGTTCATGGTCAGAGTCCTTTAGGTATAACTATGCAGGCCGGGTAGCCAGAGGTTTACCCCGATGAAGGTAAACAGCATGATCAGAAAGCCGATTATGGTCAGGATGGCAGCCCGCTTGCCACGCCAGCCGGTGGTCAGGCGACCATGCAGCAGTGCGGCGTAGATGAACCAGGTGATCAGTGACCAGCTCTCCTTGGGGTCCCATGACCAGTAGCTGCCCCAGGCACGGGAGGCCCAGATGGCGCCGGTAATGATTGCCACCGTCAGCATTGGAAAGCCAAAGGCCAGGCAGCGGTAGCCGATTTCGTCCAGAATATCCAACGAGGGAAGCTTCAGAAACAGGTTGCTCAGCTGTTTTTTCTTTAAAAAGTGCGACTGGATCAGAAACAGAATCGCCACAGCGCAGGAGATGGTGAAAAACGAATAGGCGCCAAAGGCCAAAATGGTATGGGAATAGATCCAGGCTGACTGCAGGGCTGGATTCAGCGGTTTGATGGTTGTGGGTACCAGACCGGCTCCCAGCGTTATCAAGAGGGCAAATGGCACCACAAATGATCCAAGGCTGCTCACTTTGTAGCGAGCTTCAAAATAAAGGTAGATGCCCACAATTGACAAGGCAAAGAATGAAAGCGATTCATGCATGTTGGTGATCGGCAGGTGTCCGGCAGCTATAAAACGGTGGATAACCGCCAGACAGTGGGTGAGGAAGCCGATGATAAGTATCCGGCGGGCAATGGCTGCCTGGCAGGGAGTAGAACGCAGCAGGCAGACAAGATAGGCCAGTGCGGCAATGCCGTACAGCGCCAGGGTAAGATAAAAAGAGATCTCTGTCATTGGATAGTGTCCAAAACTCCTCTGTAGAAACGGAACGCTGCTATAAAATTTCTGATCGGGTATTGTAAGGGCTGGATATTACCAGCGTCAACAGCTTTTCGTCATCAGCTCATCTCTACAGGATTTCCTGCTTGCATTTTTTTTGAAACGCGGTAATATTCAAAAAGTTGAATACATTAACCTAGCTTAAGGAGGCTTACCATGGCCAGCGATGCTGTTCTTACCCTTACAGACGCCAATTTTGATCGTGACGTACTGCAGTCAGACCTGCCGGTACTTGTAGATTTCTGGGCTACCTGGTGCGCCCCGTGTAAAGCAATAGCTCCCTTGATTGACTCCGTTGCTGCCGACTATGCCGGTAAAGTAAAGGTTGGCAAGGTAAACGTTGACGACAATCAGGCCACTCCCGGCAAGTACGGTGTGCGTGGTATTCCTACCCTGATTCTGTTCAAGGGTGGCAAGGTGGTTGATCAGGTGGTTGGCGCGGTTCCCAAGTCACAACTTGATGCCCTGATTGCCAAGGCCCTCTAGGTATGTCCCCACGGTTGTATCAACGATTCTTCAGGGCTGTGACACTGGTTGTCACAGCCTTTCTGTTGCTTTTGAGTCCGTACAGCTCTGAGGCTGCTCCGCGTCGCGGGCAGCCGGCACCCGCCTTCAAGACCTTCTCCATCAAAGGTCAGCCGGTCTCCACTGAAGGGTTAAAAGGTTCGGTGGTGGTGCTGGATTTCTGGGCAACCTGGTGTCCTCCCTGCCGTGAATCAATCCCCCACCTGGCTGAACTGCATCGCAAGTATGGCAAGCAGGGGTTGGTGGTTGTCGGGATGAGTGTGGATGAGGGAGGCGAGCGGACCGTCAAGGAGTACGCGGAACGTCAAGCCATCCCCTACCAGATTGTGATGGCCAGTGGCAAGATCAGCTCAGATTATGGGGTGCGGGCACTGCCGGTGCTGTATGTGATTGATAAAAACGGCCTGGTCCGCGAACAGGTCATGGGCTTTTCAGATCAGGCAGGCAAGGTAATCGAAAATCTGATTAAAAAACTGCTGAATGAAAAATAGGGCGAGGCGGCTGCCTCGCCCCTGCTAGACCAAACACCCCAGCCGCTGTTTCAGGTAGGCGGTAAACTCATCCTTAAACTCATCCCGCTTCAGTGCCAGATCCACCGTTGCCTTCAGAAAACCCAGCTTATCTCCGCAGTCATGACGTAACCCTTCAAACAGGCAGCCATACACCGCCTCATCCTGAGACAGCCGCTTGATGGCGTCGGTCAGCTGGATCTCTCCACCACGACCCGGCTGCTGCTGTTCCAGAATCGGGAAGATGGCCGGGGTCAAGACATAGCGGCCGATGATCGCCAGGTCGGAAGGGGCTTCAGACTGCTTCGGTTTTTCCACCATGTCGGTCACTTCCATGACCCGATCAGTGATCCGGTTAACCGCCACGCAGCCGTAGGAAGAGATCTGTTCCAGCGGCACCTGCTCAAGGGCCAGCACGCTGCCTTTGTAGTGCTCGTAGACATCCAGCAGTTGACGCAGGCAGGGGTTGGCCGGTGCATCAATGATATCATCCCCCAGCAGTACCGCAAACGGCTCAGTGCCGATAAAATCGCGGGCGCAGAGGATAGCATGCCCCAGCCCCAGCGCTTTTTTCTGACGCACGTAGTAAATATCCACCAGATCGGCGATATCACGCACCGCCTGGAGGGTCTCATCCTTGCCCTTTTCCTCAAGATGACTTTCCAGCTCCGGTGAGCTGTCAAAGTGATCCTCAATGGAGCGCTTGGTGCGACCGGTGACGAAGATGATCTGATCGATACCGGCTGCCACCGCCTCTTCCACAACATACTGCACCAGCGGCTTGTCGATCAGCGGCAGCATTTCTTTGGGGGATGATTTGGTGGCAGGCAGGAAGCGGGTTCCCAGGCCTGCCACCGGAAAGATCGCCTTACGGACTTTCATAGATAACACCTCACAAACAATGTAACCTAAAAACGGCAGTTCATTAACGCAGAGACACAGAGAACACAGAGAAATCGAAAGCTTAAAAACAAAATAAATCGTACCAGTTGGGTGAATCAAAAAAATGATATCATGCTTTTAAGGTATTGATTTTACTCTGTGACCCCTGTGCCTCTGTGTTTTAACTGCTTTTTCTAGGTTTAAACGGTTTTGACTTTTCGTTGTGCCGATTCAAGCGTATTCTGCAGCAGCATGGCAATGGTCATCGGCCCTACACCACCCGGCACCGGAGTAATGGCACTGGCTCGCTCCGCTGCGGCGGCATACTCCACATCACCCACCAGTTTTTTCTCACCAACCCGGTTGATGCCCACATCAATCACCACCGCGCCCGGCTTGATCCAGTCCCCCTTAACCATCTCGGCCTTGCCTACGGCAGCGATGACCACATCTGCCCTGCGGACTACATCAGGCAGATCTTTGGTGCGTGAATGGCAGATGGTAACCGTGGCGTGGCGTGACAGGCACATCAGCGCCACCGGTTTACCCACGATATTGGAGCGCCCAACCACCACCACTTCCTTTCCCTTCAGGTCATAACCGATCTCATCCAGCATGACCATCACGCCATAGGGGGTACAGGGCTGGAAGGTCGGCTTGCCGATCATCAGGCGGCCCACGTTGTAGGGATGGAAGCCGTCAGCATCCTTGTCCGGCGAGATCGCCTCCAGCACCTTGTCAGTATCAATATGGTCCGGCAGCGGCAACTGCACCAGAATACCATGCACCCGTGCATCGGCATTTAACTGTCCGATCAGGGCCAGCAGTTCTGCTTCACTAGTGGCGGCCGGCAGTTCGTGGTCGGCTGAATACATCCCCAGCTCAACACACATCTTTTTCTTCATCCCGACATAGACCCGGCTGGCCGGATCATCCCCTACCAGCACCACCGCCAGGCCGGGTGTGATCCCTTGCTCTTTCAGGGTTGAAACCGTGCTGCCGATCCGTCCGCGAACCTTTGCCGCAATCGCCTTGCCGTCAATTATCTGTGCTGCCATAGCTGCCTCCATTCGATGCCTTAGAATATCTTTATATGATACGTTCAGGTCTGCTGCTTGTAAAGCCGGTATACCGCGAGAAAATAAAAAATCCCCTGATGGTTGCCATCAGGGGATCAAATTTCAGTTGGTTCCGACACCCGGCCGGAATCTTAGATGCCTCAGCCACCGGTTGAGCAGGCTGCCGGTTTGGGGCCGCCGCTTGAGGGGCAGTACCCGGAGTTGAACCAGCCTTCGCCTTTCAGGCTGAAGGCAGTCTGAGAGATCATCTTTTCGACTGCGCCGCCGCACTGGGGGCATTCGGTGGCAGGTGGATCAGAGAATTTCTGACGCAACTCGTACTGATAATTACAGGATTGACAGCGGTATTCGTACATCGGCATGGCAACAGCCTCCTTCAAGTATATCTATTTCCGAATATAGTAGTTCTTCTGGCTATTTGTCAAGGGGGCGCAGAAAGATAACAAAGGCTCCGCTGCCCCCCAGTTCTGCCGGTGCCGGTGCATATTCGGTTATCAGGTCGCGTCCCTGATCGCGCAGCCAGCCTGCCACCACCTGTTGCAAAACCGGACCTTCCGCAGAGTGGTTTCCTTTACCGGTGATTACCAGCACCCCTTTTTCACCGGCGTTGCGGGCAGCCTGCAGAAACGGCGCCAGTGATTCGACCGCCTCTTCACGGGTCAGGCCATGCAGGTCAAGCTGACGGTCAAGCTGGATGATGCCCCGCTTAAGCTGCCGCAGGCGGTTACCACTGAGCGGGCGTAATTCATCGTCCGGCAGGCTGTCTTCAAAGCGAACATCCAGCTGCAGTTTTTCCACCTCCAACAGAAACGTCTTGCGGGCGGTGACTTCTTCTCTGGGCAGTGGCTTTGCAGAGAGGGCCTGCGGTCCGTTGTCAGTTGCTTCACGCTTTTTTTTGCTCCCTGTTTTTGATGATGCGCCGGTGGCTGCAGTATCCAGTCGGCGTACCCCGGACATGGCCCGTTTGAAGAGCTCTTCGCCAGCAGGTTCCGGCTTTGGTGCGGCAACTTTTTTAACCGGTTCTGGCGGCGGTGCTGCTGCCTCAACGGCAATCCCTTTCAACGCGGCAAAAGGATTGTTCCGAAACGGGGCAGCTGCTGCCGGTTTTTGTTCTTTTTGCTTTTTGGGTGACATGAGGCATTCCTTAGGGTGAATCAGGTGCGGGATCTATACGCACCAGGGCAGGGGTAATCGTCAGTTTCAAACGTGCTGTTCAGGCTGGTCAGATCAGGTGGCACATGGCCACTTAGTTTTCCTGAACAGCCTTCTTGCTCAAGGAGCTGAAGATCATATCCAGTACCGCCTTTTGACGTACTTCATGTTTGTTGAGCACCGCCAGACAGCTGCCCATGGGGCACTGTTCATGCAGGAAATCAGCATCCCGGCTGGAGAGGATGACGATCCGGTTTTTTTCTATGCCGGATTGAACCGCAAAGTTCATCAGTTTCCGGCCATCAAGGGTGGGCATCTCAAAGTCAATCAGGATCAGGTCATAGGGGGCACGACGGATGGCGGTCAGTGCTTCAAGGGGGTTGTTGCAGACATCCACCGAGAGCAGGGGATACTGTTCGGCTATATACTCGCCCAGCAGGCGGGTAAAGACAGGATCATCATCTATGAGCAGTATCTTTCCCATATAATCCTTAGCCCCTAAAACAGATAGGGTGAGCGGTTGCTGAACTGTTCCCGCTGCCGCTGGATTACCCAGCTTATCCAGAGAATGATGCCGATTGTGAACAGATTACTGGTCAGCATACTGCCCGGATCAATCTGGCGTTCCAGCAGACGCTCCAGCTCTTTGTGCGGTACCAGCCAGAGGTTGAGCAGGGTATTCAGCACTTCGTAACCGTTATAGATCAACAGCAGATACCAGGTCAGACGCTGGCGTTGTAACAGCCCCAGAAACAGGTGCAGACAGATCAGACTGTCCAGTATGATAAAGATCCGGGCTGCGGTGCCTTCAAGCAGCCGGCCGAAGATCGGTACCGGCTGGCCGTAGCTCATCACGGTCATCAGCAGCAGAAAGAGGTACAGGCCGGTCAGCATTACCATGGTCTGGGAGCGTGGCTGTGTCTCTTCGGTATCAGGCAGGTCTTCGATCATGACTTCTTTTTACGCATGTCACTGATCGCCACACAAAAGGCGATCACCAGCAGGATAAAGCCGACAAACAGCCAATCGGCGGTGCTGAAGCCAAACATCTAGCACCTCCCTCGCACTGCGTCGGCCTTTTCCGGCAGGTTTGCGGCGCGGTAGCACTGTTCCAGAAAATGGTAGACCCCGGCCATGGGAAACTGGGCGCAGAAGATGGTATCTGCAAGCACATCCTCTACAATCGCGGCTGCCTCATACAGCTGGTCATCCTGATGCTGCTCAAAGGCAACTGAGAGGGCGGTCAGGTAGTCTACCGCCGGTACTTTGGGCAGATCGCCCCGCAGGATGGCGGCAATACGGCCCTCCAGGCTGCGACGTTCTCCATCCTGCAGACGCTCAACCAGCGGTTGCCAAAGCGCAAGCGCCTGATCGTAATGCCCCAGTACATAGTGGGTTTCACCAAGCTGGTAGCAGGTGTGCAGGTCATCCGGGGCAAGCTCAAGGGAGCGGGTCAGGTATTTTTCTGCGCCGTACCAGGACTGGACAGCCAGGTGGGCAGCCTCCATCCGGCTCCCTTTTTCCATCAGGGTGCGGCCGATTTCCCGCCACAGTGCGGCATTGTCCTGTTCCAGCAGGGCCATGATCTTTAGCAGGTTTACCTTGCGATCAAGATAGGGGGCATCCACTTCCTTGGCGTCCAGCATGATCGCCTCACCGCCGATTTCGGCAATGATGTGGGGGTAACCAGACTGCAGTACCCGTGCATAATCAACCCCATAGGTACAGTCCGGGTTCTGGCGCAGGGCAAAGAACATTCCCTGTCCGATCTGGTCATAGTTGGGGGCGCCATGTTCCAGGGCGGCACGGTAGCTTTCCTCTGCCAGGGGAATCGGAAACTCCCACGGGATGTTAACCCGGCCATCACGGCCGGTGATATGGAACTCTGCAGGGGGCTGGAAATAGGTGATCCCGTCCAGCGGGGTTGGTGGAATGCAGTTTTGCATTAGTGTTGCTCCTCAGTCAGCCGGTCCGGAAAGCTGTTTAATCCGGCATCCACGCCAATCATTTTGTAGATTCTGATCTCGTCCCAGGGTTCATCCAGAATTCCGTCATGGATGGCCCAGCTACGGCCCCGCACGGTCTGTTCCATCCCCGGCATCCTGAATGGGCTGGAGCCGTCCAGCCGTTGGTAGAGCCTGCCACCGGGCTGGAACTGGCGGTCAATCTCCAGCATTAACCGTTTGCCGGTCAGATAATCAAAGCCGTAACGTTCATAGCGGATGGCGTTGTCATAGGAGAGCGGCTCTCCAATAATCATTTCCATCCCCAGGCTGTCAGTAAACTGTTCCAGTAACCTGAAAAACTCGCCAAACATCCTTAAGCCCTGTCTGGTCTGGTGTGGAAACAGCCCTGCCTGCATGGCACGCAATTCCTCCGGCAGGTTTCTGCCTTGGGAAGAAAAGTAGTTTACCGCCCCGGCTTCGTTTACGTCAACCGCAAAGCGTGGGGCAGCAGGATCACAGATGATGCAGAAGGCCAGTTCCATCTGATGAAACTGCGTGTCACTCAGCTCTGCAAAAAAAACAACGTCAGCGTCTTCGGGCCGGGCACGCACCTCGATCCTGACGAAGCTTAAGCCCTCCGGTGCGATTACCTGAACCAGCTGTTCACCAGCCTGATTGCAGAGGGTGGCCGGGTCAAGCTGCAGTAGCTGAAACAGGCGTTTGGGAAGCAGTCCCGCATAGATTGCCTCTTTTTCCGACGTTTCCAGCCGGTTGATAGATGCCAGCGAGGTCAGTGGCTGGCCATCCCGGCCAAGTAGCGGACGGTTTCCCGGTAACCTGGGCATCAGAGCAGCTCCGTTAGATCCCCGCCGATAATGATCGGGAAAACCTGTTTTTTGATGGTGCTGATGCTCTGTTCCAGGGCATCCAGGGCCAGGCCGCGATCATGTTCGTCTGCCCAGTGCAGGGCATCAAGCAGCATGGTGTGGGGGTAGCCCTGTTGCTGAATTTTTTTCACAAAGCCGGCAGGCAGACGGGGTGGCAGAGCGACCTGATTCATGGCGCCCCAGGCAATAGTCCAGGCACGGGCAGTGTTCATCAGGTCATAGCCACCACCACCCAGTGCCACCCAGGGGATCTTCAGGGCCTGCAGCTTGCGCATGATGTAGGCATAGCTGTGGGTGGTGATCTCCAGCCGGGTCAGAGGGTCGGTGCGGAAGGCATCTGCCCCGATCTGGGCCACGATAATATCAGGATTAAAGGCTGCCAGCAGCGGATAGACCACCTCATCAAAGGCCCGCATATAGAGTGGATCATCGGTGTGGGCCAAAAGCGGCAGATTAACCGTGTACCCCCGCCCGCAGTCGGCGCCAACCTCATCCTCAAACCCGGTGCCGGGAAAGAAGTAGACGCCGCTTTCATGCAGTGAGATCGTCAGTACCTGGTCATCCCCATAGAACCCCTCCTGCACGCCGTCGCCGTGGTGGGCATCCAGATCAAGGTAGGCCACCCTGCGTCCCCGTTCCCGCAGCCAGTTAATGGCGATCACCGCATCATTTAAGTAGCAAAAACCCGATGCTTTGGCACGGTGGCCATGGTGCCACCCCCCGGCCAGAGACAGTACGCTGTCAAATTGTTCCTCCTCAATCAGGCGACAGGCCTCCAGTGTGGCGCCTGCCCCCAGTGCGGCATAGTCGTACAGCCCTTTGAAAACCGGGCAATCAGCATCACCCAGCCCGAACATGAAGTCTGCCCGTGGCTGGTCCGAGGCGCTGAACTCTTTCAGCCGCTGCAGATAGGCCGGGGTATGGAAGGTTAGAATCTGCTGGTCAGTCACCGGATTGCAGTCACGGCGCTCCATGCCGGGCAGGTCAAGCAGGCCATAGGCCTCCAGCAGTTCCAGGGCCAGGCCGTAGCGGTGCAGTTGGAACGGGTGGTGACTGCCATAGCTGAACTGTTCAAAGCGGGATGAGTAGACCAGGGCAGTACGGGGCATGGGGGGCTCAGGCAAAGGAGGAGATCAGCAAAGAGCTGTCGCGTGCAGAACGGTCTGATTGACTGCGACCGGATGGATTTGATGAAGAAGCGCTACTGCCCTGGACCGCAGGGTTGCCATAGGCGCTCTTTACCTGGGTGTCGGTCGCTTTGGAACCGGACTGGGCGTTGTTCTCAGCGGATTTTTCAGGATTAAGGGCAGCCTCAATCGCCTTTTTAGCTGGATCAATCGGCTGGGTCGGATCCTGCTCAGTAGTTGGGCTGTCAGCCTGCAGTTTTTGTTGTTGAGCCTCTGCCATCCGGCTGGCGGCTGCAGCAGCAACCGCGCGGTCCTGGCCAGACGGATCTGAGGGGGCCAGGGCAGCCCGGATCACCTGCTGCATGCGGGAGACCGTTTCCTGCGGGGTGCGGCCATCAGACATGTCAATCTGGACCTCGCCGCCGGTGATATAGCTTTGACCATCCGGTCCACGGGTATAACTGTAGGAGGCAGAGCTGGCCAGGTTGCCACCCACTGCCTTGTGGGCAGCCTCATGGGCCTTTACCTTCTCTTCGGTCTGTTTCAGCTTGGCGATCTGAGCCTGAACCGCCGGATCTTCAACGCTCTGGCCGCTGGCAGTGGTTTTTTCGCCAGGTTTTGGTTTCGCCTGGGCAGGTTCTGGGCTGTCTGTCGTTTTCTCAGCGGATTTCTGGTCAGACTTTGTGTCTGGCTGTTTGCCGGAAAGGGTAACCGTATCTTCTGGAAGTTTGATGCCGGTACCGGTTGCAGCTGTAGTGCCCTGTTCAGTCCTTGAAGCGGCCTGACGATCGTCCGCTTTCCCGGTACTGTCTGTCTGCGCTACTGCTGCATAGCTACTGTTGGTGATACTGCCCAGGGGATCCATGACCGCCATTCCGATTTACAACGTGTTTTAAGGTAAACTACCCTGCTGAAATTATACAAAAAAACAGCAGTAAACTGCAATAGCACAGTGGCCAGGGTTACAGTCCTGCCTTAGCCAGCTCTTCCACCAGTTTTCTTTGGCTGCTGTTCAGCCCCTCCGGCACATGCACGCTAATTTTGACGAACAGATCCCCTTTGGCGTTTGAACCAAGGGTCTTGATGCCACAGCCTTTCAGGCGGATCTTGGTGCCGGGCTGGATGCCGGCCGGTACCTTGATCCGCTTCGGTTCTTCAAGGGTGGGCACCTCAAGACTGACCCCCAGGCAGGCCTCGCTGAAGCGGATAGTTCGTTCCACAAACAGGTCACCGCCATCACGGGTAAAGGCCGGATCATTGGCTACCCGGATATCAAGAAACAGATCACCGCTGGGTCCGCCATTCTCGCCATCGCTCCCTTTTCCGGCAATCCTGATCCTGCTGCCATTATCCACCCCGGCTGGAATCTTTACCTTCAGCTCCTCCCGCTGGCCGTTACGGCGGAAGGCCACCAGCCGTTCGCCGCCGGTTGCCGCATCACGGAATCCGACGTCAACCGTCAGGGAAAGATCACCACCCTGACGGGGGCCTCTGGCAAAACCGCGTCCACCACCGCGACCAAAGGCACCGCCGAACAGGCGTGAGAAGATATCTTCACCGCCCCCCATCCCCATATCCTTGAAGGTGCCGGAGAAGTCAAAGCCTTTGAAGATATCCTCCTGGCTGTACTGCTGGTGGAAGTCGGAAGAACCGAAGGTGTCATATTTTTTACGCTTTTCCGGGTCAGAAAGGACGGCGTAGGCCTCGTTGATCTCCTTGAACTTCTCTTCCGCCGCTGTATCACCCTGGTTACGGTCCGGGTGATACTTGACCGCCAGTTTGCGGAATGCCTTCTTGATATCGTCAGCTGAGGCGTCTTTCGCAACCCCCAGCGCTTCGTAGTAATCCTTTTGTGCCATTGCCCGGTGCTCCTTTCATCCATTCTTATAACAATTTAGGCAGGTTTTGGCCAGCTGTCAACGTTGCTTGACAGTCCTGTGGGGCCACCGTACTATCTTTGGTACCACAGTACGAGAGGACTACCATGAAAAAGGTGTTGGTGATTGGCGGCGGCATATCCGGTCTTTCAACCGCCTGGCTGCTGGATAAGCGGGCCAGAGCGGCAGGCATGAACATTGATCTCTGCCTGCTTGAGCAGGAACAACAGCCTGGTGGCAAGATCAAATCGGTTCGTGAAGAGGGTTTTCTGTGCGAATGGGGCCCCAACGGATTTCTGGACAGCAAACCCCAGACCCTGGAGCTGTGTGCTGCCCTGGGGATAACCGATCGTCTGCACCGCAGTAACGATAACGCCCGCAAACGCTATATCTTCACCGGTGGCGAGCTGCACCGTCTGCCGGAAAACGGCCCTTCTTTTCTGAAAAGCCGGCTGCTTTCCTGGCCGGGCAAACTCAGATTGCTTGGGGAGCCGTTTGCCGCCAACCCGCCGGGCAGTGACGAAAGCCTGGCCGCCTTTGGCCGTCGCCGCCTTGGTGCAGAGGCGCTGCAGAAGTTGATTGCGCCGATGGCCTCCGGCATCTTTGCCGGTGATCCTGAAACCATGTCGCTGATCTCCTGCTTTCCCCGGATTGCAGAGCTGGAACGGGAATACGGCGGCCTTTTTGTGGCCATGCTGGCCCTGGCAAAGAAAAAGAAGCAGGAGCGTAAAGAAGGCAAGATCAGCAGTTCTGCTGCCGGGCCGGGTGGCACCCTGACCTCGTTTAAAGAGGGGATCCAGTTTTTGACTGATACCCTGGCAGCCCAACTGGGGAAGCGGGTCAGGACCGGGGTTGCGGTTGCTGCGGTTAGCAGGTCTGGTGACGGCTGGGAGGTCAGAACCACAGGGGGAGAGGTCCTGCAGGCTGATCTGGTGATCTCGGCAGCGCCGGCCTTTGCTGCTGCCAGCATGCTGGAAGGGGTTGATGTCAGCCTGGTTGCCACCTTGCGTCAGATACCCTACTCCACCCTGAATGTGGTCTGCTGTGGCTTTAAGAAGGAAGGTCTGGGACACCCGCTGGACGGTTTTGGCTATCTGGTGCCCAAGGAAGAAGGGCGTAGCGTGCTGGGGACGTTGTGGGATTCCAGCATGTTTGAAGAACGGGCGCCAGGTGGCATGGCGCTGTTGCGCAGCATGGCCGGCGGTGCCTGCCGGCCTGAACTGATCGAGCTGCCGGAAGCAGAGCTGCTGCAGCGGGTGCGGGATGACCTGCAGGCCGCCATGGGGATCAGCCAGCCCCCCTGCTTCAGCCGGATCATCCGCCATCAACAGGCCATTCCCCAGTACACCGTGGGTCATGGCAAACGGCTGGAGGCGATTGAAGGACGCCTGTCCGGTCTGCCTGGACTGCTGCTGACCGGCAACGCCTTCCGCGGGGTGGGTTTGAATGACTGTGTGGCCGCTTCCCAGGCCACGGTGGACAAGGCACTGACATTTCTTGGAGGGTAACCATGAAGATCAGAAAAAAGCTGTTTGCTGATTTTGAGTATGAGGAGGTGCTGGATACCAGGACCCGCGAACTGATCCGGGTCGGCTGTGCCGTGGCAGTGGGCTGCCCCACCTGACTGAAGAAGCACTTCGCCCTGGCGAAGGAAGCCGGCGCCGGGAGCGCCGAACTGAAGGAAGCCATGGCCTACGGGGTGATCGCCCCGGCCGGCAGGGCCAAAAATTTTGCGTTGGAGCTGATGGAAGAGTTACATGAAAAATAGACGTAAAGAGCTGCTCAACCGATGCTCTTTTAACCCGTGAAATGGTGTTAAACGCTTTTCAGATGAGCGCCAGTCTTCTGCAGATTGGCGCTCATCTGAAAAATCGGTGTGCGATTTTTTTCTGTTACTTCTGACTGATTGCCAACGCCTGATCCACATCCGCAACCAGGTCATCAATATGCTCAATCCCCACCGATAGCCTGATCAGGTCCGGGCTGACCCCGGAGGAGCGCTGCTGTTCTTCGGTTAGCTGGCGGTGGGTGGTGCTGGCCGGATGCAGTACGCAGGAACGGGCATCTCCCACATGCACCACCAAAGCGATCAGCTTGCAGGCCTCCATAAACTTCTTGCCCGCTGCGGCCCCCCCCTTGATACCAAAGGTCAGCACGCCACTGGCTCCCTTGGGCAGGTATTTCTGTGCCCGGGCATGGCTGGGGTGGCTGGCCAGCCCAGGGTAGCAGGCCCACGATACGCAGGGATGTGCCTCAAGGTGCTTGGCCAGCGCCAGAGCATTTTCACTGTGGCGCTGCATCCGCAGCGGCAGGGTATGCAGGCCCAGATTGAACAGGAAGGCGTTCATCGGCGCTACGGTGGCCCCCAGGTCTCGCATCAGCTGAACCCGTGCCTTGACCGCATAGGCAGCCGGGCCAAAGGTCTTGACGTACTGCATGCCGTGGTAGCTGGGGTCAGGCTCCACCAGCTCAGGAAACTTTCCGTTATCCCAGTTGAAAGTGCCCCCATCCACAATCACACCACCTACGCTGGTTGCATGACCGTCAATATACTTGGTGGCTGAATGGACAATGATGTTAGCCCCCAGCTCAAAGGGACGGCACAGATATGGCGTGGCCATGGTGTTATCTATAATCAGCGGCACCTGCTGCGCCTTGGCCACGTTGCTGAATTTCTCAAAATCCAGCACGTTCATGCCGGGATTGCCGATGCTTTCGGCATACAAGGCGCGGGTGGTTGGCCTGAAGGCAGCTGCAATTTCCTCAGCCGAGGCATCCGGGTTTACAAAGGTGACTTCAATCCCGAACTTGGGCAGGGTGGCTGAGAAGAGATTATAGGTGCCGCCATACAGCGTGCTGGCAGAGACAATATGCTGGCCTGCCTGACAGATATTCAGGATAGCCAGCGATATGGCTGCCTGGCCGGATGAGGTTGCCAGCGCTGCTGAGCCACCTTCCATCTGGGCGATCTTCTGTTCAAAGGCATCAGCAGTCGGATTGCCCAGCCGGGTGTAAAAGAAGCCGGGCGCCTCCAGATCAAACAGCTTTGCCACATAATCAGCGCTCTCATATTTAAAGGTGGTGCTTTGTACAATCGGCACGACCCGCGCTTCACCAGACTTGGGCTCGTATCCGCCCTGAATTGCCAGGGTCTCAAGCTTCCAGTTCTTGTCCATGCAATAGCCTCCTTACAAAGAGATGTTTCGCATTATGAAGTGTCCGACCGCTCTGGTCAAGAACAACGCTTTTACAGAACTATTACAACGCCCATCATACTGCTACTGTATATAACAGAGCATCAGTGTTGCATCGGGAGGGTTAATCATGGTCAAAGAATTGAAGATCGGCAAACACACGGCGCGCTTTCCGGTTATTCAAGGCGGTATGGGAGTACGGATATCAGGCGGCAGTCTGGCTGGTCACGTAGCCAAATGTGGCGGTGTCGGCCTGGTGGCAGCAGCCGGTATTGCCCTGAATAGCGATCACTACACCGGCACCAACTATTTCCAGGCCGAGACCCAGGCCTTTCAGACTGAACTTCGCAAGGCTCGCGCCATTGCACCTGACGGCATCATCGGTGTTAACGTGATGGTGGCATTGTCAGATTTTGAGCCGTTAGTAAAGTCAGCCATTGAAGCCGGAGCCCAGGTGATTGTCTGCGGTGCCGGCCTGCCGCTGTCCCTGCCTGAGCTGACAGCCCATGCGCCTGATGTGGCGCTGGTGCCGATCGCTTCATCAGTACGGGCAGCCCAACTGATTGCCCGCACCTGGGAAAAACGCTATCACCGCCTGCCTGATGCCGTGGTGGTGGAAGACCCGGACACTGCCGGCGGCCACCTGGGTGAGAAGATGGAGAATATCGGTAAGGGTGACTATGACCAGTACGCTACAATCCGGGGAATCAAGCAGTTTTTCCGCGATGAATACCATGTTGAGATACCGGTCATCGCTGCCGGTGGCATCTGGGATCGGACGGATCTTGAGCATGCCCTGGCTGAAGGGGCTGATGGCGTACAGATGGCCTCACGTTTTGTCTGCACAGAAGAATGTGATGCCGATGATGCCTTTAAACAGGCCTACCTGAACTGCAAGCAAGAGGATATCGGCCTGCTGATGTCACCCGCCGGCCTGCCGGGCCGCGCCATTCTGACCAATACCCCCAACATCCGCCAGTATGATCTGGATCACCATACCCCCTGCCGGATGGGCTGCCTCAAAAAATGCTCCTACAAGGAGTCGGGGGAGAGGTTCTGTATTGTTACCGCTCTTGATCGCGCCCAGAAGGGTGATGTGGAGACCGGCCTGGTCTTCTGCGGCACCAACGCGTGGAAGGCTGATACGATCACCACGGTGCAGGCGATCTTTGATGAGCTGTTTGGAGAGTAAAAAGACTCCGTGGGAAAATTTTAAGCCTGAAACCGCAACCAGTCATGTTGGCTGAAAAAACTGCCTGACACGGGTATACAACCGGTCAGGCAGTTTTTTCATGGTTGCAAATTCTGCTGATTCCAGCTAAGTCCTACCGGTGACACCCCATTACCACTACCTGAAAGAGCCCGATGTCCAAACAATTTATCGCAGAACTGAAAGACAGAGATGCTGTTGATTCCCCGTTTATGGTCAAGGAAAAGACCATGGCCATGGCCAAGAACGGCAAGCCGTACATGAACCTGAAGTTTATGGACAGAAGCGGTGAGATTGACGGCAAGCTATGGGACAACGTGGACGAGCTGGACAAGGCCTTTCAGAAGGGGGATTTTGTCAAGATTCGTGGCACCGCCTCGCTCTACATGGGCAAGATGCAGCTGGTGGCCAAAGAGATCAAGCGGCTGGATGATGATGGTGTTGATCTGGCGGACTTTGTGCCGGTCTCGCCGGTGCCCCAGGCACAGATGCAGGCTGAGCTGGCCAGTGTAGTGGCATCACTGACCAATCCGTACTTAAAGGCGTTAATGGATGGCTTTTGCGGAGATACGGAGTTTATGGCAGGCTACTGCAAGGCCCCGGCAGCCAAGGGGATGCACCATGTCTATATCGGCGGGCTTTTGGAACACTCCCTGTCGGTGGTACGGCTGGTGGATGCCGTCGTGCCGCTCTACCCGGGTCTGAACCGTGATCTGCTGACCGTGGGTGCCTTGCTGCATGATCTGGGTAAGGTGGCAGAGCTGTCCTATGATCGCGCCTTTGAGTATACCGATGAAGGCCGTCTGATCGGCCATATCAGCATTGGTGTTGAAATGCTGACCGAACGGATCGCTACGGTTCCCGGTTTCCCGCGGGAACTTGGCATGCTGCTGAAGCATCTGCTCTTGTCCCACCACGGTCAGTATGATTACGGCTCCCCCAAACGGCCCAAGACGGTTGAGGCCACTATCCTGCATTATCTGGATGACATGGATTCCAAGATCAACGGCATCCGCTCCCATATTGCCAAGGAAACCGCCCAGGGTAACCGCTGGACCAGTCATCACCGGCTCTATAACCTCTATTTCTTTACCGGCAACGGTATGGATGATGAAAGTGAGGAAGAGCGGATTGCCCTGTCTGAACCGCTGGCAGAAGCAGCACCAAGCCAGCCTCACGTGATAGAAAAAACGAAGCAGGAACGGACCCACTTCGGCAACCAACCGTTTGAAAAACTATCCAACCTTAATTTGTTTGGCGAGTCTGAGTAGCGCGGTGCTTTTTGAACCAGGGATCATCTTTGGCCCTGCCCGCCAGCGTGAAGACCAGCAGGATGCTTAAAACGAGGGCGGCAACGGCACCAATCCGTTGCCGGCTGGAGCCGAGTGCCAGCGGAAATACAGCACTGGTGACAGCCAGAAAGGCCAGACAGAAACTGGCAGTGGGAACCGGCAGCAAAAGGGCCGTTACCAGTAGCAGCCACGCCATCCAGAAACCACCGCTGGTTGCGGCATCACGAAGACTACCGACCTTCATACTGATCTCTCCCGGTTCCAGCTGAACCATGGCCGGAACACCGCACCACCCGGTTACGGCCTTCATGCTTGGCCCGGTACATCGCCTTATCAGCCCGCTCAAGCAGATCAAAGCCTGAATCACTTTCAGGTAACAGGCAGGCGCTGCCGATACTGATCGTAACGCGTATTTCAGCCAATGTACCGTTTGACATAAACTGCAGGGGGGTGCTTTCAACTGTTTTCCGCAACCGCTCTGCAAGACGGTATGACTCTGATTCCGGGGTGTGGGGCAGCAGAATCACAAATTCTTCACCACCAAAGCGGGCAACCATATCAGTTTGTCGCAGTACCTCAACAAATATCCGGGAGACATGTTTCAAAACCAGATCACCAACCTGATGGCCCCAGGTATCATTCACCTTCTTGAAATGATCAATATCCACCAGCAACACAGCCAGCAAGAGGTTATAGCGATGGCAGCGCAGAACTTCTTCCTGCAGACGACGATCAAGATGGCGGCGGTTGAAAATGCCGGTCAGCGGGTCAGTAATGCTCTCCTGTTCCAGCACAAAGACCCGCTTCAGCTCACAGGTGGTTCGATAGGCAAGCACGCAGACCAGCAATACAAATATGGCACCAAAAAAGAAAATAATCGGCACCAGCATCTCGGAACTGCTGTACTGTGTGCCTAATTTCATCAGGTAGAAGCTGAAGTAACCACAAATAAACAGGACAATCAGGCCGCCCAGGATTTTCCACCAATTACGGGTACGTCCTTTGGGCAGTTCTTTGGCCAGTTTGCGCACAAAAAAGAGCGCTATTGTGAGCAGCAAGGCTGCTAAAAAAAGTAATATATTCATTATATCGATAATATACAGCGAAAGCAGCTGGTCTATTCTGGATCCGAAAGAGAGAGAAAACATGGCTTAACGCTCCAGAATAAAGGTCACCGGGCCGTCGTTAACCAGGGCAACCTGCATATCAGCCTGAAAGATACCGGTTTGAACCGGTACGTTCTGACGCTTCAGCGCCGCAACAAAATAGTCATACAACCGCTTGCCTTCCTCTGCAGGCGCTGCCGTATCAAAGGAAGGGCGGCGGCCCTTGTCACAGTTGCCGGCAAGCGTAAACTGGGAAACCGCCAGCACAGCACCACCGATATCTGTCAGAGCACGATTCATCTTACCAGCCTCATCCTCAAAGATGCGTAAGCAGACGATCTTTTCCGCCAGCCAGTCTGCCGGGGCCTCGGTATCCCCTTTTTCAACCCCCAGCAGCACCATAATACCCTGCTCAATCTGGCCCACCACCTGACCATCCACCGTAACCGATGCTGAACTGACCCGCTGAATCACTGCTTTCATGGTTTCCTCTTGAACGGTGCCAGCAGATGTAGCTGATCCGGTGTCAGTGCCGGTGCATACAGGAAACCCTGGGCCTCATGGCAGCCCCATTCCCGCAACGCGTCCGCATGGCTGGTCTGCTCAACACCTTCACCAATAATGGAGAGCCCCAGGGTCTTGCCGAGACTGACCACTGCCTGGGCCACCTGGGCAGCCCGCGAGGCGGAGCCGATCTCTTGTACAAAGGATTTATCAATCTTCAGCCGGTCAATCGGCAGACGGTGCAGGTAGGACAAGGATGAAAAACCGGTGCCAAAGTCATCAATGGCAATCGAGACCCCCAGATCACGCAACTGTTTCAATACTTCCACCGCCCGGTCAGCATCCTGCAGGATGTACCCCTCAGTAATCTCCAGTTCCAGACAGTTAGCTGGCAGTCCGGTGCTATCCAGGGTCCGGCGCACCAGTGTCGTGATATCACCACGCTGAATCTGCAGTGCCGAGAGGTTAACCGCTACGCGGGGGATGTTTGATCCGGTATTCCGCCATTGCTGCATCTGTTGGCAGGCATCCTCCAGTATCCATTCTCCCATGGGCTGGATCAGGCCGCTTTCTTCAGCTATGGGAATGAACTTTTCCGGTGCAACCAAACCAAATTCCGGGCTTGTCCAACGGGCCAGCGCTTCAACCCCCAGCACGTTGCCAGTGATCAGACAAACCTGTGGCTGATAGTTCAGACGCAGTTCACCGCGCTCAATGGCTTTGCGCAGACGCTGTTCCAGAGAGGTCCGTTCCTGTACCGATGAGGTCTGCTCATGGGAGTAGAAACGATAACCGCCCCGTCCGGCGGTTTTAGCGCGGTACATGGCGGTATCGGCGTTACGCAGCAGCCTGACCTCATCCTCACCATCACGCGGGTACAGGCAGATGCTGATACTGGCAGACAGAAAGAACTCATGCTGCTCACACTTAAGCGGTACAGCGAGCATATCCAGGATTGACTGGGCAACCTCGGCTGCTTCCTGTTGCTGCTCAACTTTTTCCATCAGGACGCAGAACTCATCACCACCCAATCGGGCAATCAGGTTGTGATCTTTTAAAACCAGAGTCAGGCGGGCTGCCACTGAACGCAGGACACTGTCACCTATCTGGTGGCCGTAACTGTCATTAATATTTTTAAAATGGTCCAGGTCGAAAAACAACAGCGCAAGGGCATGCTGATGCTGTTGGGCTGTCGCAATAGCCTGGCTGCAGCGCAGATCAAACAGCAAACGGTTCGGCAGGCCGGTCAGCGGATCATGCTGGGCCTGAAAAGACAGCTCCTGCTGTATCTGCTGTAATTCCTCAAACTGTGAAAGCAGACTGCCGGACATCTCGTTAAAGACCTGAGCCAGACGAGCGACCTCATCGTTGCCGGAAATCTCAACGGTGACCCCCATCTCCCCTTCGGACATACGCCGGGTAGCCTGTTCCAATGCTTTTAAACGACCGGTAAGTAGCGACCCCAGCCCCAGGCCGATCAAGGCACTCAAAATCACCCCTGCCACAGCAATCGGGACACCCCACAACAGCAGAGCCCTGACATTCTGCTCCATCTCTCTGCGTGAAAAATGAACCGAAATCGCCCCCAACTTTTCGGCGGCATTGGCTATTTCGCTGGTCTTACAGACACTATTTTTGCCGTGGGTATATACAGGAGCAGGACCACCCAGATCAGTAGGGACCGTACTGGCCACCACAATACCGGACTGATTCAACAGTATGATCCGTTTGATATGGGGGGCCGTACTGAAAGGGGCAATAAAAAGCTGAAAATCAGTCGGCTCTGCTGTCAGCAGTGCTTTGCGCCCAAGTTGTGAAACCAGCCCCATAAAGACATCTTCACGGGTTTGCAACTGCTTCAGGTCAGAATCACGGTAGGCGGCAAAGGTAAACCATAGCAAAGGAGTGAAGATTGCAATCTGGAGGATAAAGACCACCATGGCAATCCGGTATTTAAGTGAAATGGTTATCAATGGCTTCCCAGCCGTTTCAAAATCCGCCGGGATGACTCGTAATCCTTATCGCTGACCGCTTTGAAGTAGTTACCAGTGCTGGCATTACCTGTTTCAATAAACAGCTGGCGCAGGTGGGGATCAACCTGGGCAAGGGAGCTGGCAAGCAGGGTCTTTTTGATAATCTCCCGGTCTGTGGCTGGAATTCGGTTGTGTGCGGCAAACAGGGTGTGAGGGATGGAGATTGAGTGACCGATCCGCTTGAGCGGCAAGCCAAACTGGGATTCAAAGGTCTTAAGGGTGCCAGAACTGGTGGCACAGGAATCAACTGAACCGATCTGCATCTGCTGCAGACAGGCAAGATGGTTGGGGAAATTACGGACTGACAGATTTTTGCCAGGGGTAAGGCCAGCCTTGTGGATCGCATCAAGGGCAAGATAGGTTACGGCGCCGGTTGCGGGCGGTGTACCAAGGCGCTTGCCTTTTAAATCAGATAGTTTTGCAATGGGCGAACCGCTTTTAACGGAGAACAGGGCAAAAAGATCTTCAGACCTGGCCACCAACGGTTGGTACCCCTTCTGGCGTCCGAACTGAACATAATCAAAGGGATGAATATGGACAATATCAAAGGTCTGGTCCTGCAATGCCTGCACAAAGGAGTCATAGCTGCTGGTCAGGCGTAGTCGCACCGGTTTCCCCAACGCCCTGGACAGTTCTGCCGCAATCGGAGCAAAAATACCTTCCAGGTTGGCAGAGGGGAGGAACGGGAAAACCCCCAGTACATACTCATGTTTAGCAGGTTCAGCGGCATACGAACGGCCACTCCCCGATATAAGCAAAAAACAGAACAGGCAGACAACCAGTAGAGGCGTTATACGGAACCAAATCATGATGAATGAACTACTCCTTAAAAATTTAGGCAACATACCATTTATCAACCGCTGTTTCCAGAGTTTAAAAGCAGATGAGCTTGAGCAATGGCAGGTACCGCTGCCTTACTTGCAAAGCGACTCGACTGCGCTATAGTGTAACAATACCAGAGTACGCAACGAAGGGGGGCCGTATGCCGGGACAACGTACCAGGAAGGCAACGCAGCTGTTCAGGTTGCTGATGCTACACCTGCTGGCCCTGACGCCGGTTGTCTGTCTGGCAGCGGAACCGGTAAGCGAGAACCTACCTTTGCCTTCAGATCCACGGGAGGCATTACGCCAATCCGGGGTTAATTCCTTTGATAAAGGTGCGCTTTCCAATATTGTCATTCGCGGCTATCAACGCGAAAACCTGATGATTACCTTTGACGGCGCACCTTACTTTGGTGCCACCCCCTTTCGAAGCGATGCCCCGCCATTTATTGTGAACAACAGCGATGTCAGCAAAATTGTAGTCACTAAAGGCCCGTATAATCTAGCTTATCCTGGTGGAGCTGGCGGCAGTGTTGAGGTCAGCTCTCCTGAAAACCCGAAACGTTTTTCCGCAAGAAGTTCTTTTTCGTATGGTTCGTACGATGCAGTTAACGGAACGGCGTCTGTAGCTATCGGCAATCAGCTGGCAGATGTTAGTGCGGGCTACCGTGGCCGCTCTTCCGGGGTACCCGAGGCTGGTGGTGGCGTCCCGCTGGTCCGCACACGTTATCCCAATGCCAACAACAATTATCGAGTTGGGGTTGAAGACCTGGCGATGTACCGACTTGACAGTTTTTGGCTTAAAGGCGGAATCAGTCCCACCAGGGACAACCGTTTCGAGCTGTCCTATGCCTTTGTGCAGGGCAGCGACATCAAGTTTCCCACCCAGAACATTGATGTCCTGGATGAACAGGTGCACCGTCTGAATGGACGACTTACCCTGCGCAATCTGACCCCTGTGGTCAAGGAAATCAGCCTGCAGGGCTGGTGGAGTCAGGCCCGCACCCTATTGGATGATTCATTGCGGGAGACATCGGATACGGCTAACACCGCGTTGCCCTATCGCACCTTTCTAAACCGTGCCTATGCTACCTCAAACCGGTTTGAGGTCACCACAACCGGTGGCAGACTGGCATCACAGCTTGCCCTGGGGCCGGGTATACTGAAAAAGGGGATTGATTTTTATCAGCGTGACTGGAACGGCAGCTATGCTGCGCTCTTGAAAGCGGGGGCAGCTGCCTGGCAGTATTACGACAACCAGACGCTCTTGCCGGATGTGAACACTCGTAACCTGGGAATGTTTGGCATCTATGAAACCCCGCTGAGCGACACCGTGCGGGCGGTACTTTCTGTTCGAGCTGATTTCAGCCGGGTTGATGCCAATGGTCTGACCCCGGACCGTATTCAGACACTCTACCAACCCTACTACCCTGGTCAGGGGGTGCCCACCGGACGTGATTTTGCCGATTGGAGCGCCAACGCCCAGCTGTTCTGGAAGGTACTGCCGCAGCTGGAACTGTTTTTAAAGGGGGGGCGGGCGGTCAGGATCCCCGATGCCAGCGAGCTGTACATGGCACAGGTCCGGCAGGGCAGCACTATTGTCAGCAATCCGTTTTTGCAGCAGACCGTGGTCAACCAGATTGATACCGGTGCCAGCTGGGCAATGGGCGGGCATCGCGCTGAATTGACCTTCTTTTATGGCGAGGCGTCGAATTTTATTCTGCCGGTGAGACGTCTTGGCGGCACTTTGCCCCAGGCACGCAGTACCACCAATCTGGATGCGGTCATCTGGGGGGTGGAATGCGAAGGCACTGTGCAACTGCCAGCTGACCTGAAGTTTTCAGCCATGCTTTCCTATAGTGAGGGAGAAAATAAGACCAGCAGCAGACCCCTGGCAGAGATCCCGCCATTGCGCGGACGGCTGGGGCTCAAATACGATAATCGCCACATCTTTGCCGGTATCAACCAGACATTGGTTGCCCGACAAAACCGCTTTGACACCACCTTGAATGAAACCTCAATGCCCGGCTACGCAGTTACTGACCTGCAGGCGGGGGGGCGCTACAAGGGGATTACCCTGACCATCAGCCTTACTAACCTTTTTGATGCCCGCTATGTCATGCCGCTGTACTACCAGCGCGATCCGATCAGCCCAACTGCGCGGATCCCTGAAAACGGGCGCAATCTCACCCTGACCGCCAGCTACCGCTTCTAGGAGTCTGTCGGGCTTAGGAAATCGTAGCGAAAATAGCGCACCGCGCCACGGGCTGCCGGAGCATATCATCATCGCCAGCGACAACTTTAACGTGGATATTCACGATATCTTTACGGTCATCAACGACGCCATTGTGAACCGGCATCGGCTTGAGTTCAGCTACCATGCCGCCAGCACCGGCACAACAACCAAGCGCCGTGTTGATCCCTGCTATCTCTACTTTAGTGACGGCATCTGGACCAGAAGATACCTTTGCAGGCGGTCATCACGGCGGTGCAACCTGAAGCGCCAACCTGGAAGCGGGTGCGGGTGGTGGTAAGGCAGGTGGGGTAAGTTGAGGGGGTGAATGCAGGTAAAAATGTGCCAACTTGCCTGTTACCCATACATCCGCACTTCCTCCTCCAGATCGGGATGTTTATCCAGCACCTCAAAAGCAGTTACTGCATAGCCTCAAGCCCCACGTTGCAACGGATGCTCTTTCAGGTAGGTTTTCAGAGCCTCATTCATTCTGGTCTGCCAGCCTTTGCCGGTGGCCTTGAACGCCTCAAACACCGCAACATCAAAGCGCACGGTTTTTTGTACCTTTGTACCGCTGCCCAAAACCCTTCCCCGCCTGACAATTACGGCATGTTTCCAGTCTTCATCAGTTTTGAATGGATTGTCAGGGTCTTCCATAGCCATGCGGTCAGCTTCATCATCAGTGATGGCTGCAACGCGATCCCAATCAGTGAAGGTTTCACCCCTGGCACGCATGGCTTTAAGTTCTTCAGGTGTAACACTAACTATTCTGCCCATTGTACTGCCTCCTTTCTTTTCTGCTGGCCTTTCTCAGCGAGATAAACCGCACGACATCACCACGCACAGTATAGGCGAGGGTAAGTGTAAGCAGTTGATTGTTGACAACAGCAATATCAAGCCAACGCTGTTCATCATGGCGGTGGCTATCGATAGTCAGCTTGCCTGGTGACTCGTATACCAAGTCTCCGTCAGCAAGGTCATGACCATGCTTTGCCTTGTTCAGTTGCCGCTTTTCTTCATCCCATTCATAGCGCATGTTTTTTTATAACTACAAAATAACAGCAAGTCAACAGACCATGAACCAATGACCCTAAAAACGGCAGTTGCCCCTCTTTATCCAGCTGTCGGTAGTAGGTTTTGAT
>CAZNWF010000014.1:0-39972 GCA_964576485.1 uncultured Geobacter sp.
TTCCCAAGCTGAAGGTCGCGGGTTCGAATCCCGTTTCCCGCTCCAAAAAATCAAGCAGTTACGGCTAGTCCGTAACTGCTTTTTTGTTTTACATACCACTTCATCTACCACTTTTTGCTTTCGTATGATAAATTCCAAATTGAACGTATACCACTAATTTATATTCAAAACCATGGACGCTCTTTGGGGAGGGTCTTGTTGTAAGCTTGCCACCAGGTAGCCGATTTTCGGGGTAACTGGAGGTGTGCCATGGAGCTGATACACATGCTGATACTAAAAAACTGTCCTCAAGATGAACAGCTACTTCGATTCATCAAATTTTGTGAAAGCAAATTTGAATTTAAATACCCAGTTACATTAGTGTTCTTAAATAAGGTCAGGTGGGTCGCTGGAGGTATATATAGGTCAAACAAGCACCTTATTGAAATTGATACCAGGGCACCCTATACCAAGTTTCACGCATTTATTACTATCGCACACGAAATTAGACATGCATATCAACACATGTACGATACTCCTGAATGGAATAGTAAACCAAAAGTTTATGAACGAGACGCAAATACATGGGCTCATGCAATCGTAGAGGAATTTGGAGAGGTTAAAAAAGATATGGATCTGTGGGGTGAAAGATACAAAACAAAAAATATCCTGGTATGATGTGATTCATGAGCCGAACTAGCCCCAAAAGGAGTGCCATAAATAAAACTTTCACTAAAGCAAAGTAGCAAAACGATTAGAGTCAGACAACATAATGAAAGGTCTAGAGTCAGATTCAAGTCAGAGGTGCACTGACAAAATTTCTTCTCAGGCTGCTAATACTGAGTCCTAATTTATTGAAGTTAAGTTGCGTAACCGTATCGTAATCATATACAGATGACGTACTGAAAAATTCATGCATAACCAGCCTCGATACATCATCCGCAATACCCCATAAATCTGTTAACTCGAATACATCTCGCTGTAAATAGCTCGCCGTTTCACCCAGTGCAAATATGTCAGCTTTAACCTGCCCCAATGAATATCGCTGCATAACAGGTTTTACAATTCCATAAAAATTATCTGCGACGGGCCATTCTTCTCTACAGTTGTGTAATGCATGGCAATACTCTCGCGCCAGTAGCGGAAAGATATGCTGGCCACTATCGTCTTTAGACAGACGAATTCTGATCTCCGTTTTCCTTTCACTATTTCCAGAATAAAGCGATCTGAAATTAAGATACTCTGCGTGGGTATGTTTATTTGACGTTTTTTCAATAACAAACGAAAGTTGGTCTGTATTGATAAGCGGATGTTTACATGTCAGGTATTCGATAAAAGCGTAGAGGGATTGATGAATATGCAGTCCCTGGCAGACCTTAATTGTGACATCCGGTGGGATATCACGATAGTTTTGCCTTGCTTCAGTTTGTAAAGTCTGCAAACTTTCTTGATGCTTTTTAAAATCATTCCAGTATTGCATACCTACAACTCTGGCATCCTTCTCACTGGTCTTACCATGCTTTCCACTCATGAGTTTATAATGACTCTGCTCTACATGACGTAACTCGTGACAGATTGTAACTTTGGATGAGTTGAGATGTTTTTCCAAATTGATAGTGATTTCGTGTTTAAAGGGGTTCCAAAGTCCTCCATATGATTTGAATCTTGGCCTATCCTTAAAAAGCACAGTGATTGGTTTTAGCAGGGTGAATTTATGAGTAAGGACGTAATCAATAATATCTACAAATTCCTGATTGGGAGCGTTAATGATATTAACACAGCAACTTGAATTAACTTGATTTTCTGACGACACAATGTTCCCTCCAAAGTAAAATCCCCCCCGGAGAGCACATGCTCTCCGGGGAAGTCAGATTAAAACTGATAATTGCAGGCTTTTGAGTAGCCTTTCTGGCAGGCAGCAGTTATATCGTGCTTCGCTTTATCCATGTTATTGGTCATTACATATAGCTGACCACGGCTAAAAAGCGATTCAGTCTGTTCTGGCGCAAGCTCCAAAGCCTTGTTAAAATCCTTCATCGCTCTGTCGGTTTGCTTCCTTCCAGCAAAAAAATCTCCCCGTACCTGGTACGTCTTCGCATCGACTGGTTGTAATTCAGTTACACGCTGCAAATCCTGCTCTGCTTTTTGTTTATCACCGGTTGCTTCATAGGCGGTGCATCTGCGGATATATCCTTCAAGGAAGTCGGGATAGAGAGCAATACCCTTGCTGGTATCTGCAATTACCTGTTCGTAGTTTTGTGCTTCCAATGGTTCCAGGCCGTTGTATACCTCGCGTGCCATTGACACCTTGCCTTCAACTGAATCCTTGTAAAGTTTGACGCTGACCTTGTCGTCATAGAACTTCCACATGGCACCGGTGGCAGGGTCAACAATCAGAATGCCGACAAGTCCACCGAAAACAATATTACCGAAATACCAGCCGTTGATATTTGCCTTCAACTGCTTTTCCATCGGCAAATAGCCATCCTTTGACAACTTGATTTTGAATTCAGCTGGCTGGAAGAATCCGGCAGAAGCATCCATGTTCATGGTGTGCGGAGTGTTAGCCTTGAGGATACTGGTGTTGTTATCCTTTGCATTCACAATTTCAACCTGAGCCTGATCTGGCTCGGTAGCAATAGTCACATTGCGTGAGCTACTTGACACGATTGAGGCGCATCCATTCAGATACAGCACCGACAGGGTCAGACAACAGACAAGGATTCGCTTCATGATATTCCTCCACACTCATAGGGGTCAGGATAAAACCTGCCGATGTTTCGCAGGTAAGTATCTCAGGCGACCCTCCCCATATAGCGTCCCACTTAAAAAAATAATCTGGCACCCTGCAGTACATTTTGAGGGATTCTGACGCTGAAATCATGCAGAAGCCATAGAGCTTTTTTTGAAACATGGGACACTCTTTGGGAGGGGTAGTCTGATACAAAGGAGATCATCATTCTACGGGGGTGTTCAATGGCTCCAGACCTGATTGAAGATTTTATTGCCTTTCTGTACGCTACCCAGCCCGACTCTTCTGTCTGCCAGCAGTGTGGTGGGACATTAGAAGCCGATGAATCTGGGGAACTGCATTGCCCGATTTGTGATGAATAAATCCTAACGGTAATTTGACCGGCTGTCGTTGGTAGTGTATACATAAGTTTCATACTGACAAACTGGATTGCAATGGGGTTTTCTGTGGGGAATCAACTCTTTTTAGAGCGCTTCATCTGGTTTGATCAGGAAGCGCGCATCGGATGCTGGCCCAATGCCAGCACACTGGCTTGCAAATTTGAGATATCCACCAAAACAGCCCGCCGATCCATTGATTACTTCCGCGACCGCCTGCAAGCCCCCCTTGAATATGACGAATCCCATAAAGGCTATTATTATACCGATCCATCATTTCAGCTGCCGGTTTCTCAGCTTAGCCAGGATGAACTTTTAGCTCTTCTGATTTCAAGAAAACTGATTACCGAGGCCTCGGCCGGAAGTCTTGGCGATGAATTAGGTAATATCTCTTCACGCCTGGGCATGCTGCTGGCAACCAAACTGCCCGGCAAGGCCCATCCGGAAGATGCCTTTTCTTTTCGGTGGAAAGGCATCAACCCGACTGAACCGGTTATATTCCAGAATGTCACCTCGGCTCTTATTCAAGGTAAACTACTCTCCTTCTGTTACTACTCCCCAACCTCATCAGCCTGCACCATGCGTACGGTAGAACCGCACCACATGGTCAACTATTTGGGCACCTGGCACCTGATTGCTTTCTGTCATCTGCGTAATGAATGGCGGGATTTCGTGCTGGGCAGGATGACTATCTGCAAGGTGGAGGTGGAAGAGTTTGCCATCCGCCCCAAACAGGAGTGGCAGCCATTTCTGAATGACACCTTCGGTATTTTCCAGAACAAGCGCAGCTTCAACGTTAAATTGAAGTTTTCACCGGAGCGAAGCCGCTGGATCAGGGGTGAGGTCTGGCATGAAGGGCAGACTGAAGAGCTACAGGAAGACGGCAGCTTGGTGCTGAACCTCCCGGCATCCCATGAAGCAGAGATCATGATGGAGATACTGAAGCATGGTTCCCATGTAGAAGTGCTTGGCCCGGAGTGGCTGCGGGAGAAGGTTGTGAAGGAAATGAAAGAAGCTGTGAACAATTATTGTTCATAAACGATTTATAAACGTGGGCTTTCAATAGTTATCTCTTGTTAATGTTTTTTTGGGGGGGGAATTTGCAAGGTTATACGACTGACATAATAAACCTGATTCAAGACAACCTGCGCGACCGATATCAGAGCGGTTTCCCCATACTAAAAGAGCTTATTCAGAACGCAGATGATGCCAAAAATGTTTCACGTTTAGTCTTCGGTGATCACCCAGGATATTTTGAAGCATTTCACCCGTTGCTGAAAGGTCCCGGCCTTTTTTTCTTTAATAATGGAGATTTCAGCGAATCAGACAAGAGAGCAATCGCTTCATTTGCAAGTAATTCAAAGGCAGGTGAATCAGAAACAATAGGAAAGTTCGGCTTAGGAATGAAAAGTGTCTTTCACTTGTGTGAAGCCTTCTTCTATTTAGCTTGGGACGGAGAAAACAAATACAATGCAGCAATTAATCCTTGGAAAGTTTCTGATGACGACAATGTTCATTCTGACTGGGATTTAGATATTGAAAGTGACTGGTTGTGGCTAAGAAAAATTGCTGAGTGCGTTTCAAATGGCGAACAAAAGGGTTTTTTTCTCTGGATTCCTCTCCGTAAAAGAAATCACCTTTTCAATCAAAACGCCCCTACGGGATCCATAATGGATATATTCCCAGGAGACGACGGGCAACAAGGTCAAGAACTTTCGTTTTTATTTGATTTTAGCCTTAAATCTGCACTTCTTTCTCTACTCCCGCTGTTAAGAAACCTGAAATCAATTGAATTCAAACCATCAAATGAGGAATACAAATTCAATCTTGAGCTAACAGCCAGTAATGAAACAGAAAATGATACACATATATGTAGAGCCAGTGGAGATGTTTCAGGTGATGATCCCTCATTGATGTTTTATGGCATTAAACAAGTCTCAGTTTCGCCAATTTTTTCAAAGATAAAGGAAAACGACAAGTGGCCTAAAAGCTACTACCGGGATGCTTCTGGTAATAAGCAGCTCGCAAAGGACAAATCAAAGCCAGAAGGTAGTGTAATTATCAGTCATCAAGATAATCAAACTGGAAAGCTTACCATCCAGTGGGCATTGTTTCTGCCGCTAGAGGAAGAATCACATATTTATAGAGCAAGGATATTAAATTCAAAAAAACATATCAGGATATACATTCATGGACAGTTTTTTGTCGATGCAGGTCGACGGGGGATACATGAGTTCAAACAATTAAGCGAGAAAGCGCTTGATAATTCTTCAGAGATTGATGAAACGTCACTTCGACGTCATTGGAACCAGATGGTTGCACAGCAAGTGACTTTGCCCCTGTTACTCGAAACATTGAATGACTATGTGCATAAGTTTTCATTTAAAGACCAAGAAATAGTGGGGCTAACTCAAGCGATCAAAGATGCTGTCTCTGAAACTAAAGAGACTTTTTTAAATTCATTCAGAAAACACATTTGTGGATCGTACGGGTGGTATCGACTGATTGACGGTAGAAAAGTTGAGTGGCGTTTGCTAGAGACAGGTCACAAAAACTTATTACCTCTACCAACCCCACCAAATAGTGACCCAGGCAGGCCTTGGCGTGTATTCCCCTCTCTATGTAAGTTGGGGGACTCTTATCTTTTCTTTGATGGCGGTTCACCTGCCATTTATTCGGGCTACAGACAATGGTCTGAAAATGAGCTCATTTATGTGGTTGATAATGTTGATGTAAAAATATTCGACGAGCCGCCTCTCCTAGACTATCTTCATGATTTTTTGGAGAACGTAGCTTTTTACTGCCATAAAACAGACATATTCCAGTCTAGCTTGTGCTCTCTCCTAAGTGCTGGTTTTAAAAATACCCCGCTTTCCACTCTCCGTCATAACCGGCAGAAGATTCAAAAAATAATTCGGTTCATTCTCCCTCATAGTCGTCTTCCATTGGGACCACAAGATGCTTCAGCCAGATCAACACTTCCTGAAAGTCTGTTAACAGCACTTTGGCAGTGCAATAGTAAAATTATAATCATACCTAAAGATCTTGACTATATTGATGATCCTGGACAAGCGGAGCCTGACAAAAGTGATGTTCGAGAATGGTTGAAGGCTATCCATGTATTAATAAATTCCAGCGAAGAATCGTTTGAACGTTGTCTTGATGTCGCAAACCAATTGTTGCTTTGCTTGACCGATGACTATGAAAGGAAAGAAATCCTCAGCTCGTCTCCAGACTTAAATATAATTCAGGCTACGGACCCCAAAACGTTAAAGTCGGTTGCAGTTTCTTATTCAACTCTAGTGAAAGCATTCAAGCGTAAGAATTTATTCGGATTTAGCCAAGGAACTAATCCTTTACAGAGAAGCGGGTTAACTCAGCTGTTAAGTAGAGTTATCCCTGAAGAAAATATATACCTGATAAATATAGATACATTTAAGCTTGTATTTAATAACGCTGAGATTCTACCGTCTTCAGGGAATGGAGAAGCAATCTTAGCTTCACTTGGAACGGGTCCTAAAAAAATTGGGGTATTATCAGAACGTCTCAAACTAATAGAATTAGCTGACAACCCCGGAGCTGACAGGTCTGCCCGTAAGGGGCTTAGATATTTGCTGCACGCAGATCAATCACATTTTGATGATGAATTGAGTTCTTTATGGATATCTCAATATCAACAGTCACCCGCATGGGAAAAACTATGGAAACAGGTCTCAGGGGTTGGCTCTGAATCAGCATGGAATGTTCTGGAAAACAATTTGATTATAAATTTGCCAACATCCAGGTGGGAAGCCCTAGGTATCAAAGTTATCAACCCAGGTGATGTCTTGGCAGAACTTGATAAAATTGGTACGGGCTCAGTAGACGCTTCCTGTTTTACTGACCGGGAGTGTGATGAAATTCTATTGTTTGTTGACGATAGCGCTCTTTGGAAAGACCTCCCGCTCCATAAAATTGATGATGAAAATAGGTGTCGCATTGGCACAAACACATTTCTTGCAAGCGGCAAAAACATTCCTGCGAGCCTTTCTTCTCGAATTGAAATTATTGAAAAGAGTAAAAACCCCAAAATTGCACAAAAGCAGGATGAATGGATTGATCCGTTAGACGAAACTTCAATTATCCACATTGCACTCCAAGATGAAAATCCAGGTCAGTTTTGGAAGTTAATAATGGAAATGCTGGATAATTCAGGTGGAAATATAAGGGAATCTACTTTATCAAAGTTGCGTACAACCGCATGGTTACCGCTTCATATCTTCGAATATGTCAAACCAGTCGATGTCATTAATATTCAGACAATGTCAGACGATGTGAGATTGTTAGCCTCTAAAGCGGACTATTGCTACGCTGATTTAGCTGATCTGCATAAAGATATTTTAGATAGTCATGCACTTAGCTATTTAAAATCAATATGTTTACCAAGTGATACTGAATCATTAAAAATGCTTGGTTCTCTTATGTCAGTAGTCTCCGGCTATTCCGTCGGCGACATTGAGCCGATTGATGAAGCCCAATTTGAAAAACTTCTTCCGACACTTGTAAAAATCAATGCGCTGCCTGCCTGGAAAGTTGTTCAAAGCGCAGCTACTGAATTCGGAATCAGTTGCTGTATTGAATATTTGCTGCCCATAATTTCATTGCCTTTAGATTCTGTGGCATTAGTCAAAATATTAAACAGTCTGTCCTCATTATCAGTTAGCCGAAATCGTGATGGTGAAGCAGCATTTAATATGTATCTTAAATTGTTCTGTAAAGATGAAGCAAACGCCAGGCAACTAGTTTCTAAATTGAAGTTAAAATCTCGTTCAGGAAGCTGGGTGCTGTCAAATAAACTGTGCCATGGCGCTGCAGACGTTTCTCAAGACTTCATTCTTGATCAGAATCAAGCTCAAATACTTGATCTGATAATTATGGATACCAGTAAGTTCCATGCCCAAAACATAGAATCAAAAAAACGACTGGAATTTGACAACAGTGAAAAACAGGCACATTCCGAGATAAAGAAATATTTTAAAGAATGGAAAGGCCTTGTTGAGGATGAATTAATTGGGGCTTTTATCTGTCTTCTAGGTCCAAATCTACGATCCTTGGCAAATGAATTCATGGATCCACATACGTCAGATTGGGTGTATGAACAAATCTGTTGGCGCGATGTTGATCTGGTAATCACTGATGAATTCAACAATAAAACGACGATACCGAAGGGGCGGTATAAAGATATATGGGAGCGATTAAGAATTGCTATCAGAATTGTAAATGAAAAATCGGCCACAGTAATAAATCTCATCGGCGAGAAAATTAATGTTCCTCTCACAGAGGAATTTACTACTATTGTAGCCGGTTCACTGGATCGATTTGCAGGATTCCAATTTAGTATCCCTTTGCGAAATTTTACAGCCGGAAACCATTCACCAGACGTCCTTATCGCACTACTCAAGCACACCGCTAATTACATTTTGGATAAATGCTATTACCAGCCTAATGTTGATCTTGAGCCCCTTTGGCAGGAGTTGGAAAAGAGCGATCAATTACAGATTGATGTTGCTAGGGGGATGATCCTTGACCACCTGCCATTTTACCTTAGACAGCTAAAAGCTAACAAATGTGAATCCTTACGTAAGGCCTTGGAAGAACATGACAATGCTCGAAAAGAATATCAAGAGTGCAAGAGTTCGCCAAAAGCTAAAACAGATAAACTGGAGAAATTGAGTAAAAATCTGGATAAAAGCACTAAAAATATCGCCGACATCTTGCAAAATGATGCTGATGCAAAACGTACCGTGTTGGAGGGACTAAAACATAAACTAATGGACTATCAGTATGATAGCCAGAGTCTTCCTTTTGAATTATTCCAGAATTCTGATGATGCAGCGGTTGAACTTGGCTTGTTTGAGCCGGATCATCAAATACCACCTTCAGCCCAGAAATTGGTTGTTGACATTGATGGCAGGACATTACGATTCATTCACTGGGGACGCAGGATCAACTCAAGCCCAGACCACAGCAAGAAAAACGGTTTTGACCAAGATCTGGAGAAAATGCTTATTTTGTCAGCTTCTGACAAATCAGCGATAGAGGGGGTTACTGGCAAATTTGGACTAGGGTTTAAAAGTGTTTTCCTTTGTTGTGACACGCCTTGTCTCCTAAGCGGCCGTTTACGTGTTCAAATCTGTGGTGGTGTGCTTCCACAACCGTGGGTGCCATCACAAGCAACCTTATCAAAGCTCGAGCATTTTACTGAAAAGCGCCAGTACAGTGGGACTGTTGTTGAGCTACAGCTCAATGATGACATTGACTCAGCAGATCTCTTAGCCAGATTTCGTCAGCTTGCGAGCATTCAGAGCGTATTTGGTAGGGCCATCAAAAAAATAATTATCTCATCCGATGCTGGTGAGACCAGTTTCTTGTGGGATCCTTCCTGTAAAATTTGTGATGAAGTTGAAGTTGGTGCATGTACTCTGCCGGTTCAGCATGAAGGTCAAGTTCGAAATGCAATAACGTTTCGCTTAAAGACAGGGACTGTTTTGTTTGCCCTTTCAACTGACGGATTCACTTCAATCCATAAAACTATTCCATCAATTTGGGTTACAGCTCCAACTCGAGAAATCGAGAGCCATGGTTTTGCTGTCAACTCTTCATTCTCACTGGATGCGGGTAGGGGCAAATTGGCTGGAGACTCCCAGGCTAACATTGAACGTGCAGAAAAAATCGGACGAGAATTAGGTATATCAATCACCACCCTGATCGATACACTCACAAGTAACTGGGATACCGATAAAGACACATTACACATTGCAAAAAAGATTTCATTGCCAGAATTTTATTCAACTATTTGGAAAGTATTAGCCGTTGCCGCAGACAAGCACGAAGGAACCCGTATCTGTTCCAGCTTGGCAGTGTCTGCATTTAAAAAGATGTCTCAATATTCAATTCCTAATGGCCTACCACACCCATTTGAGAGACTTATAAAGGTTGAAGATATTCAGTTTGAGTTGTCAGGTTCATGGCGTCAAACAAATGTAATTGATAAAATTATGGGTATCAGTGGAGTTGAGCCGGCCCAATGTATTGCATCAGAATATGCATTACTTCTAAGACAATTTGACCTTGGCAGAAAAATTTGCAAGATGGGCTTTCCCGCGTTACTTCAAAAAATTGGGACGCTAAAATGCGATGAAAAAAATGCAATAATTTTTGAATCAATAGCTGACATCGTATGGGATGCCCATACAGATGAGGAGTTAAAGCTTACAACAGACGCGTTTGCGCAGTTAATTTTCAAGAATGCTGCTGGTACTTGGTGCAATTTGAGGGAGCTTCTCTGTTTTGACATTGGAGACAAAGAAGAAAAGGCTAGATTTAATTTTGCTCCAGAAAATGCACGACTAAGTGACAGCTATGGTGAAAATGGGAAAAGCTTCTTCAGGCGATGTAGGCCATTCTATAATGCCAATGCAGATGTCCTTATTAATTGGATACTAGATGCAAATACAGATGTCAAAAGACGAGCAGCGCTTAACTATCTATTAACGGGTGTATTTGGCCCAGACCTATGTAGAAACTTCAGAAAAAGAGGCGTTTCAGATACTTGGCTTAGTGGACTAGACCATCATAGTATATATCTCAATGACTGGAACGAAGATGACAAAGAAGAATTATTAAGACGGTTGGTTGAACACGTCCATTTTAATTTCACTGTGCCATCTGTGGTTTCTTCCCAAGAAATTACTCCTACTATAGATCCTGATACCGCATTGAATGCAATCTATGCCTGGTGGCATAAGAATGAGCCTGCTCAGATCAGAGCTTACGAGCTAGAAGCATTTCCTGGTGGTCGTTTTCCAACATTGGAACATGACTTTCTCAAGAAAGAGCCTGAGGCAAGAAAAGGTTGGATGACCCTGTTTTTGTTGGGGGCATTTCATACTATCGGGTGGAATACGTACGAGAAAAACAAGCGCTTTGTTGGGATGTGCTTTGCTAAAGGATGGATGGATGTATTTGTTTCCCGGAATGAAAACAGCCTTGATGAGTGGATGGGGGTTATAAAAGACTTCATTTCCACTAAGATTGAAGATGCGCAATATTATCAGTGGATGAAGGAGTTTATCTCCATTTTTACTATCGGCTATTGGCTTGATGATTACGTGGATAGTTTCTTGTCAATTAATAAGATGCCGTCAGCGTTCAGTTTGCATCAAATCGTGGCACCTCGTATAAATTCCAGTTTCCAGGGGGGAGGCCCAGACGCTCCTCCCATTCACAAGGCGCTGGGTATGGGGGCATGCTTTGTATTGCGTGAACTGGTCAGAAAAGGGGTCATTACCAATCCAAAGGCACATAAACTTTGTTACGTTCCAAGAAAACCAGTACGAGAGCTACTGTCTAAGCTTGGCTGCCATGAAATAGAATATGCAAACACCCCTGAGATGCGCTCAAAAGAAATACACAGGTTTTTAAGTAATCACTTGGGGAAAGAGCGTGCCACGTTCAACAATTCATTTGATTTACCACTTCTTATGATTGCTAAAAGTCAGGCACTGCAGGCTGAGTTGCTTCACACAACCATATTGTCCGAATTTGAGGCTGAAGAGGATGGTGATTATGCCCAATGATATAGTAATGTTTTCTCCAGGTGACTTAGTTAAGCACCCCAAATTTGGTAACGGTAAAGTCGAATTTGATAAAGGAGCCACAACCCTTGTCCGGTTTGATCACGGTATAGAAGAAGTTTCCAAAGATGAATTATCACAATTCTCTTCGCCGGAACAGGCGTTAGAAAAGACTTCTTGGGATGCTCCAGTAGAAGTCATAACACGAGCACAGGCAGCGGCAATATTATCAGTAAACGATACATGGGGTGTCTTGTCCCGTTCTAAAATTGCTCTTTTGCCCCACCAACTGTGGGTGTGCAGGAGAGTTAACGAAACATGGCCAGCTCGCTGGCTGGTTGCGGATGATGTTGGCTTAGGTAAAACTATTGAAGCCGGGTTGATCCTCTGGCCACTGCTTTCCAAAGGTACTGTCAAACGTCTGCTTATTCTCTGTCCTGCATCCCTTGTTGATCAATGGCAGTACCGCCTTCGTGAGATGTTCGATATTAGATTGGCAAAATACACTGCTGAGGCTGACACGGCTAAATCAGATTTTTGGAATACACATAACCAAGTTGTTGCCTCTTTTCACACGTTAAGGGACGGGAGAAAAGGTCGCCATGACCGCATGATAGAAAGCGACCCGTGGGACTTGATTATTGTTGATGAGGCACATCATCTTAATGCCGATGAGGAAGCCGGTCCTACGTTGGCGTACAAGCTTGTTGGACGTCTGCAAGAAGAGCGCAGAGTTGAATCTATGGTGTTTTTTACCGGGACACCGCACAGAGGCAAAAATTACGGCTTTCTATCTCTTCTTAAGCTGCTTCGACCAGATCTGTTTGATCCTAAAAAAGAGTTACTTGAGCAACTCCCATTACTACGTCAGGTACTGATAAGAAACAATAAGCAGAATGTCACAGACCTGCATGGCAAAAAACTCTTTTTCCCTCCACTTGTATCTCCAGAAACGTATGCCTACTCTCCGGAAGAGGAATGTTTCTATGAAATGATGACTGATTTTATAGCGACCGGAAAAATGTACGCAAAGTCTCTGGGTGATTTTGATTGTCGTGCGGTCATGCTGGTTCTGATTTCTATGCAAAAACTTGCATCAAGCTCTGTTGCAGCAATCAGGAAGGCATTGAAAGGTCGTCTGGCTCGAATAGTCCAGAGCCAAAAAGAGCTGGGACTATTGGAAGAAAAGCTACAAAAGACAAAATCTAAATTGTCAGAATATGAATCACTCCAGTCATCGGGCAATGATGATGCAATTTCAATGCTTGAAGAACAGATTATTGAGCTCGCAGAAACTGTACGGCTTATGGAGGACGAGGCTCCTCGTCTGGAAGAATTGATTCAGGCGGCTGAACAGGTTGTTGAAGAGACAAAAATAAATAAGATCATTGAATTACTTAAGATCAAGTTCGCCGGCCGAACGATTGTTTTCTTTACAGAATACAAAGCAACTCAATCACTGCTGCTGTCACGCTTATTTCAGGAATTTGGCGATAACTGTGCAACCTTCATAAATGGTGATAATCGGGCTGAAGGAGTCATTGACTCAACCGGTCGTGCTTTAGTGTTGAATGATGTCCGGGAGAATGCCGCTGAGAAATTCAATATGGGGAAAGCACGGTTTATCGTTTGTACTGAAGCCGGTGGTGAAGGTATTGACCTTCAGGAACGCTGCCATAGCCTTATCCACGTAGACTTGCCCTGGAACCCTATGCGACTACACCAACGGGTTGGCCGTCTCAACCGATACGGCCAAAAACTTCAGGTTGAAGTTGTTACGCTACGCAATCCTGCCACTGTCGAATCAAGGATATGGGACAAGCTGAACACAAAAATTGATAGCATTATGCAAGCCCTTGGCTCTGCTATGGATGAGCCTGAAGACTTGCTTCAGCTGGTTCTTGGGATGACATCTCCCTCAATGTTCAATGAAGTATTTACTGGTGGCAGCGCCGTATCTCCTGATTCTCTGGGGAAATGGTTTGATGCCAAAACAGCCAGATTTGGCGGAAACGATGTTGTTGACACAGTAAAGAAGATTGTCGGTAACAGTACCCGTTTTGACTATAAAGAGGTGTCGGACAAAATACCTCACATAGACCTGCCTGCACTTCAGCCATTCCTTGAGTTTATGCTTTCACTCAATGGAAGGCGTCCTGTCAAAGATGATAAAGGTCTGTCATTTAAAACACCTGATTCCTGGCTGAATGATCCTGGTATCAGGAATGCTTATGAAGACATGGTTTTCGATAGAAATCTGCAAGGTCAGGATGCTGCGAAACGTGTACTCGGTGTTGGTCATAAAGTTATTGATATGGCCTTGAAACAAGCGATGGATGGGACTGCAAGCGTTGCCACCATACCCGCCTCTCGCCTTAAGCATCCACTTATCGTCTTTAGAATATTTGACCGGGTAACCAGTGAAAAAACAAGCGTCCGCAACAAAATAGTTGGTGTTGCATCGACGGCTGAAGGGCTGAGCATACTTCAAGACTGGGAACTGCTGCTTGAGCTGAATACTATTTCACTTGGCCGAGATGCTAAATCTGAAATGTCGGCGCCTCCTTCAGATTTGCATGCAATCCGTGAGAAAGTAGCCAACAGTAGAAACATGGTATCGTCTAAAATCAAGGATTTTGATTTGCCCTTTAAGCACCCAGATATTGAAATGCTTTCAGTGTTTTGGGCTGTATGAAGTAAATGCCTATATATCAAATAAAGATTGTGTCTTTCACAATGGAGGGAACTACATGAATGGCAATACTGTTCGAAACATAGCCCTGTTTGTTGATATCGAGAACTTTTGTGGTTTTGCGAGTGGTTTGGGCCTGCCCGTAGAGGTAAAGCCTGAAATCGACCGTTTGACGGAGATCGGAAAAGTTACGATCAGAAAGTCATTTGGTGATATTCACAAGTTATCAGAAAAACTTGCCCTAGATGACAAGAGTATCAGACGAATGCTGCAGAGTAACCTGATCCAACACGAAGATGTAATGTATCAGAACTCGTTTAAGAACGCAGCAGACATCCGTCTTGTTATTGACGCAGTATCAACAGCTTACAGCAATGAAACAATAGATGTTATAGCTGTAATTGGAGCAGACAGAGACTATTTACCGCTTTTTTCAAAGATCAGAGAGATGGGCAAGGAAGTTATTGGCATAGCTGGCAATAGGGGTAATACGCCTGATCTGTTGGTTAAGGCTTGTGATATGTTTTTTTACCATGACGTCCTATGTCGCCCTAAAATTGTCGATACGGAAACAACTGCAGATTATATGGCCGCTACTGTTTCTGCTGTTATTGAACATGTGCCGGACGAAGCGCTTACGCTGCTTGTTGATGCAATGAAAGCGCTTCAAACAAAGATGGTTACGGCAACATTTTCTGCTGGGGATGTATTGCAAATGATGTGCAGACTAAGTCCTGATTTTGATCTTGAGGCTTATGGTTTTAGGAACTTTCAGTCCCTTTGCGAAAAGGCAGCTCATGAACACCTGGTTGAAATGGAGTTCATAGATGGCACTTGGCATAACCTTAAACTGCCAACTGCAAAGACGGCAGGTATTGCTTCAGATGTGGCAGAACCAAAGCCTGTTGACAAGCCAGATTCAGAAGCGTTGAGGCATTGGTTGGAGGGCAAACTAACCGGGAACCGTAGGCAGATTGTTAAATTACCGAACTATTCAGAACGAATATCTCTATATCAAAAAATGTGTGCAATTCTAAAGACTTGTGATGATGGCGGAATGACACTTGAAGAACTTGCAAACGCGGTTACTGCTCAACTGCCATATACTGAAACACTATCACAGGATTCAATTTTTAAAGTTCTATTAACACTGTACCATGCTCAAGTTTTTTCATGTACTTCAGGCTTTATACCAACAAATCCAATTATTCTTGGACTACGCAATTATACCGACACCGATTTCGACACCTATGATAAGCGTCTGATTGAAAATAATATCAGGCAATATAACAGAGAAATAAAAAGTGCCGCTGATGCTGAAACTTGGAGTGAGTTGTATTTTGGTGACAAATCTAAAGTGGCAATAATTAGAGAAATTATTAGGTTTGTATAACTTCTATAACCTTTTGCAGAACTACTTATTGATGTCTCTTTTTAGGAATCACTATGGATGACGATTATTTCGATGATGATATTGAAAGCTGCGAAGTACAATTTGAGGAATATTCTGATGAAGAACCTTTTTCAATATATTCGATTGATGAATTTCAATCCGAAAATTATTTTACAGGAAGTTTCTTCGATAAACCCAAAGATCCCCAGCATTTTTCTGCCATTCGCATTTCTATATCCTCACCGGAAAAAATTCGTGAGCGATCTTATGGCGAAGTTAAAAAACCTGAAACCATTAATTATCGTACTTACAAGCCTGAGCGTGATGGACTCTTTTGTACAAAAATATTTGGTCCTATAAAAGATTACGAATGTAGCTGTGGTAGATACAAAAATAATAAGCATCGTGGCATTATCTGCGAGAAGTGTGGTGTGGAAGTTATCCCCTCCAAAGTGCGCCGCGAGCGTCTTGGCCATATCGATCTGGCCACTCCGGTTGCCCATATCTGGTTTCTCAAATCCTTACCGTCCAAAATCGGAAGCCTTCTGGATATCACGTCTAAAGACCTGGAGCGTGTGGTATATTTTAAAGCTTTTGTTATCACTGATCCTGGAATGACGCCGCTCAAGTTCTGTGAAGTCATGTCAGAAGACAAATTCCTGAGAGCGAAGGATGAATATGGGGGTGATTCCTTTGAAGGCGGTATTGGCGCTAAAGCCATCCGCGAGTGTCTTAAGGCGCTTGATATAGATGAACTGTCCGTCCAGTTACGGCAAGAAATGTGTGAGTCTACCATTGAAAACAGGCGAAAGAAGGTTTCCAAACGTCTTAAGGCAGTGGAAGCATTTAAAACTTCGGGGAACAAGCCTGAGTGGATGATTCTTGAGTGTATTCCAGTGCTACCGCCGGAACTGAGGCCACTCGTTCCACTGAATGGCGGACGTTTTGCCACTTCTGATTTGAATGATTTATACCGTCGGGTGATCAATCACAATAACCGCCTTAAACGACTGCTTGAGTTACAAGCCCCAGAAACAATAATTCGCTCTGAAGAACTGAAGTTACAAGAGTCTGTTGATGCCCTGTTTTATAATGGTTGCCGTGGACGGGCCATTGCAGGCCCAAACAAGCGTCCGCTCAAATCACTTACAGACATGCTTACTGGAAAAGAAGGGCGTTTCCGCCAAAACCTCCTCGGTAAGCGGGTAGATTATTCCGGACGAACCGTTATTGTTCCAGGTCCCGATCTAAAGCTTCATCAATGTGGATTACCTAAAGAAATGGCTTTAGAGCTGTTTAAGCCATTTATATATTCTGAGCTTGCTGCTCATCACCCAGATCGTCCAATCAATGCGAGTGATAAATTTGGGTTTAGCTCAAGTTGTTATAAAAAAATAGTTGAGCGTGGTTACGTTTCTTCTTCTGATATAATAGCTACTCTTTATGAAAAGAGGCACCCCAAGGTTCTGTCAACTCTCCTTGAAGTCATCAAAGAACACCCCGTATTACTAAATCGCCAGCCAACTCTCCATCGTATGGGTATACAAGCTTTTGAACCAATCATCATTGAGGGTAAAGCTATTCAGTTGCACCCTATGGTTTGCAAGGCATTTAATGCTGATTTTGATGGAGACGAGATGGCAATTTACCTGCCTCTTTCTATTGAAAGTCAGATAGAAGCGCGAGTACTTCAATTGGCAACTAACAATATTATTTCGCCTGCAAATGGAAAACCTATTGTTGCTCCATCCCAGGATATAGTTCTTGGAATCTATTACATGACTCGTCACAGGCTAGGGGCAAAGGGAGAGCACTCAGTATTTTCGTCACCTGGGGAAGTAAGAATTGCATTTGATGTAGGTGGTATTGATTTGCACGCCAGAATAACAGTGAGAATGAAGAATCAAGAGCAAGACAAATACGAGAGCAGAATCGATACGACTGTTGGCCGGATCCTGCTTTCAGAAATTCTGCCCAATAAGCTACCCTTCTCAATAATCAACAAAGAAATGAACAAAAATGCATTAGCTGAACTGGTCAGTATTTCCATGAGTGTTGCTGGTAATAAAGATACTGTGATCATGCTTGATGACCTAAAAGACATTGGTTTCAGATTTGCCACCACTTCAGGAATATCAATTTGTATAGATGACCTTGAGATTCCGAACTCTAAGGACGCTATCATCAATTGGGCCTCTGAAGAAGTTCGTAATATTGAGAGCCAGTTTTATGATGGGCTCATGTTTGATGAAGAACGTCATAACAAGATAATCAACACATGGACTACGGCAAATAGACTCATTTCAGTAGAGGTATTTGACAATTTGTCTAAAGAAATTGCTACCGATTGTAACGGTAATGAGGTCATATCTGCGTCCTTCAATTCGCTTCATATGATGATTGATTCTGGATCAAGAGGTTCTGTTTCGCAGATCATCCAACTGCTTGGTATGCGCGGGATATTTTCCAATCCATCCGGGAACATAAACGAAATGCCAATTCTTTCAAGTCTGAGAGAAGGTCAGACAATGTACGAGTATTTTCAATCTACTCATGGAACTCGTAAAGGTCTTATTGATACGGCATTGAAAACAGCATATGCGGGCTATCTTGCCCGGAGATTGATTGATGTTGCACACGATGTGATGATTACTGGGGATGATTGTGGCACATTGGATGGTTTGTTGATTTCCGCCCTGACTGAAGACGGATGCATTGTGGAGTCGCTCGGTGACAGAATTCTCGGACGAGTAGCCCTTGATAATATATATGACCCCATTACTGATGAAGTGCTGGTGGAAGCTGATCAAGAAATTGGTGAACATGAAGTCAGATTAATTGAAGACGCTTTCATACAGAGAGTTAAAGTCCGCTCGACCATTACATGTCAAAGTAATCATGGCGTTTGTGCAAAATGTTATGGACGCGATCTTGCTCGTGCTCGAACAGTTAATATTGGAGAACCGGTCGGAATTATAGCTGCCCAATCACTTAGTGAACCGTGTACTCAAATGACAATGAAGACCTACAAAGACGGCGGAGTTGCATCAGCACCACCGTTTTATTCATCAATATATGCAAACGTCTCCGGTACAGTAAAATATATTAACCTGAAAACGATTGTAATGCCTGATGGCAGACATGTCGTATTGAATCGTTCTGGTGAAATAGCTGTTGTCGATATGACTGAAAAATCAAAACAAAGGGATTTCATAAAATATGGCTCTAAAATAAATATTCCGCCAGATGGTTTTGTAAAAGAAGGTGATTTATTGGCAGAGATGGATCCGTTTTTTGATTCAATTTTTACTGAATACACAGGCAGGGTAAAATTTGTTGATATTATCCCGGGTGCCACTTTGGATGAACAATCTGATGGAATATCAGGTCATTCTCGAATGGTCATTATTGACTCTGAGGACACAGACTTAAATCCCCATATTGCTATTATAGAAAATGATTGCATACTCGTCCGGTATTTTCTGCCTGTAGGCACATGGGTAAAAGTTCAAGACTCTGAGATAATTTACGCAGGCACTGTCATTGCAAAAAAACAAAGTAAATTGCTAAAACACTCTGACATTACTGTCGGTTTTACGCGTATTGCGGAATTATTTGAGGCTCGCAAACCAAGTGATTGTGCTGTTATTGCTGAAATTAGCGGGCGAGTGTTATTTGGCCGAAAAACAAAAGGCAAGTCCAAAATAATTATTGATCCTGAACTTGGAGAACCGAAGGAGTACTCGATTCCCAAAACCCGTTGTAGCACCTTCTATGAAGGTGACAATGTTAAGGCAGGAGAGGCATTAACTGATGGGCAGCCGAATCCACATGACATTCTAAAAATTTTTGGGTGCAAAGATGCCGCACTGCATTTAATACATGAAATCAGAAAGGTATATCGACAGCATGATATTGATATTAATGAAAAGCACATTGAGATTATCGTCAGAAAAATGCTCGGCATGGTACGTATAAAGGATGCTGGTGACACAAGCCTGTTGGTGGGAGATCTGATAAGCAGGCAAAAGTTCGAGTATGAAAATTACATTGTTTTTAGTGCTGGAAAAGAATTGAGGCCTGCTACTGCTGAACCAGTTCTCTTAGGGATAACATCGGCATCACTAAGTACCGACTCTTTTCTGTCCGCAGCGTCGTTTCAAGAAACGTCAAAAGTACTCACTAATGCTGCCTTTCAAGGAAAGATAGATTTCTTGCGAGGGCTAAAAGAGAATGTAATTTTGGGGCGCCTAATCCCTGCAGGAACTGGTTTACCTTGTTTCAAAGGAGTGAAGATTAAGTCCTAAACTTAACCACTAGACTGAATAAAATCGTATGAAATTAATATCATATACAACCTCTTGATACATATAAAGGATAACCCGTGGCCACATATACTCCCGGAATGCGCATTCTGTGTCGAGATGCGGAATGGTTGGTAACAAGAGTTGAGACGGTAAGCAGTGCCCATGACCAGCTGGTTTATTGTGTCGGCGTAGATGACCTCACACGAGGGCATGAAAGCGCTTTTTTAACCCAGTTGGACAATATTAAAGCTGTTGATCCGCGTCAGACCAAATTGGTGCGTGATGACTCAGGTGGCTATTCAAGGGCCAAACTGTTTCTGGAAGCCCAATTACGTCAAATGCCTCTGACTGACCCCAATCCACATGTAGAAGGTATGGGCGCTTTCAAGCCGATGAAATACCAGGAAGAAGCGGTTCAGAGGGCTATCCGCCAGCTGCGCCCTCGCTTGTTGCTTGCAGATGCAGTAGGTCTGGGTAAGACCATTGAAGTTGGCATGATTCTGTCTGAACTGATGAAACGTGGACAGGCAAACAGGATTCTGGTGCTCGCCAAAAAATCAATGCTTGCCCAGTTTCAGGCAGAGCTTTGGAACCGCTTTTCACTACCACTGGTTCGCCTCGATTCAGTTGGCCTTGCCAAACTGCAGCTCAAAATTCCAGCCTCTAAGAATCCTTTTGAAGTGTATCAGCGTATCATTATGTCAATCGACACTCTTAAAGATGTTGGTCGCTATATGCACTTCCTGGAAAACACCCGTTGGGATGTTGTTGTTATAGATGAAGCACATAACGTATCCGGTGGTGGAAATCCGGAGAAACATTTAAGTTTTCGACTCGCACGGAGGCTTGCACGGCGTACCAACAGCATGATTCTTACAACTGCAACCCCACATAACGGCAAAAGAGAAACATTTGGTCGTTTGATCAGTCTGCTTGACCCTTCCGCCATACCGGATCCAAATCTCAAAGAATATAGTTCTGCAGACATCAAACCATTTTTCCTGATGCGTTTTAAAGAAGACGTTCGTGGTGAGGCGGGAGATAACTTTGCAACTCGTGAAGTTGTTCCCCTTACCAAAACAACGGAACCGGCTACAGCAAGTGAAGAGGCCGTCTATCGCAGACTGGTAGATCTCCGTGACAAGGTACTCGATAAGACACTGTCCTCAAATGCCATTGTTCAATGGGGTATGTATAAATCGTTCCTGTCAAGTCCTGAAGCATGTCTTTCTACTGCTGAAGATCGTTACAAAAGGATTATCAAACAGGATGAGAGCGACAGAGAAGCTGAACACCTTAAAGCATTGATTGCTGACTTAAAAAATTTGGATATTTCCAAGAGTTCACGCTTCAGATTGCTGTTGAGGGAATTAAAGGAAATGCTCTGGGATGGAGGTAAAGAAAGTCCCAGGGTGCTGATATTCACGGAAAGTCGCGTCACACAGCAGGCATTAAGCAATGCCCTCGTTAAACACTTTAAGCTCAAATACAGCGATAAACATGAAGATCAAGGCAATCAGGTGTTGGCTATCATTCATGGCGGTATGTCTGATACTGCATTGGCATCAACCGTCGAAAGCTTTGGAACTGGCTCAAGTCCTGTTCGGATGATGGTGGCAACAGACGTCGCATCTGAAGGTGTCAACCTGCACCATCAGTGTCATAACATCATCCATTATGACTTGCCGTGGTCAATTATTACCTTAATACAGCGGAACGGGCGTATTGATCGATTTGGCCAAAAGTATCCGCCTGTTGTTCGCTACTTGATGGTTGCAAGTGAGCAGGGTCTTCTAAAAGGTGATCGAGAAATATTTGAACGCCTGGTTGGTAAGGTTGAGGAAATAAACCGTTCAACACGCACTGGAGAAAGTGTGCTCAAGCTGTATGACGCCAAAAAGGAAGAAGAATATATTGCGCAAGGGGTTGTACTGGGCGACACCAAAATATTGGATAAGACAAATCCTGAAACAGAAGAGAGTGCCGGGCTTGAGAGTACACTGCTAACTGCAACCAAAGAAGGTCACGATGATTTTCTGGCTTTTCTTACCGGACAAGCTGATGCTCCAGCTACAGAAACAGTAGCAGCAGTAACCGATAACTCTCGTGCCCGCCTGATGTCCGACGTAACGTTTCTTGAACGGGGCTATGAAACCTTATCCAAGGCAATGGAGCATGAGAACTATGCCCCCATACAAAAAACACAACATCAGTACATTCTCAATCCGCCAAAAGACTTACAGCGGCGTCTGGGTGCTCCTGGCACTGGTAGTGATGTTGTATTCGGGGCAACTGCGATTCCAGAGGAAGCATGGCCGGATGATGGTCAATTTTATCTTACCGCCAACATTGACCGCGTGAATACGGCTATCCGTGCAGCCCTGGCGCAAAAGGGGCAATGGTCAAAAGAAATATTGCTGACAGAGCAACACCCTGTCATGCAGTGGTTGAGTGAGCGCCTGATGATGCTCATGGCCCGTGGTGAAGCCCCGCTGATAGTTTCGCCGCATTTAGAGCCGGGGGAACTATTGTTCTGCTTTATTGGCCAAGTCAGCTCACGTGCGGGCACCCCGTTAATAGTTGATGCACATGCGGTTTCCTTTAAAAAAGGTGGCCGCTATGAAATCCGGCCATTTAAAGAGGCGTTGTCTGAAGTTAAATTTGAACAGCTTACAAACTCAGGAGCCAAAGGAAGTTTGCCAGATTCGCTACTGTCAGGCTTTGTCGCATCTGCAGTAGACCAGAGTATTCTTCACCTTAAATCACTCATCACCAAACGGCAGGTACAAACCAAACCTCTTCTGGATGAAGAAGAGAGCCGTCTCAAGAGCTGGTTCATGCGATGGGGGAGCAGGATTGAAGAACAACTTTCCGGTCTGGCACCAGAAACCAAGCGAGCCATTAAATTAAGACAACAACGGGAAGAAATGGAAAAGTATCTTGATGACAGAAAGCGTAATTGGCTGGAGTCGCATTATTACGCATCCGACGATCCAACCACCCGATTGGTTCTGGTAGTGGAGGGAGTACGCTAATGGCTCTTGATACCGCAATTAACAATGTTGGTGAATACTACGCAGTTCATTATCTGGCTGACCAGTTTTCAAAAGATATCAGTGAAATGTCCAAGCAATGGACTGAGCAGGGATCTCAGGCGGTACCCAAAAAATTGCAGGCGTTAAGCGTTAGTTACTACAAAGCTAAAACACAGGCGCTTGATTTTCCTGATCCAGAGACCAGAAATCGCTCAACCAGCGAAGAGTTAAAGAGCTGGCACCCACAACTGCTGGCGGCACTGGGATATGTTTCTGAGCCTGTATATCTTGAACTGGACAGTGAAAAGGCATCGTTACCAGCCAGACTTCGGCTTAACCGGCACAATTCGCCTTGGCTGGTAGTTCTTCAGGCACCGTTCTGCCTGAGTGATGGAGAGCAGGACGAAGAGCCATTGGAACTTGCTGTTGATGCTACAGAGATGCCGCCAAGTGATGCACAGATTCTAAATACAGACTGGGAACATGCAATTGCTACCTTGTTTAAACAGGAAGACCGTCCTCGCTGGGTATTATTCCTGACCGGTAGCCGCATCTATCTGTTTGATGCCCATACCTATGCGCAAGGCAGGTATCTTTTTGTTGACCTTGAAGATGCATATTCAAAAAAAGATGCCAAAACATTTCAGGCAATAAGCGCGCTACTTTCAAAAGAAACGTTGGCGCCTGACGGTGAATCAGACGAAGTACTCCATGAAAAGCTTAGAGAAGGGAGCCTGAAAAGCACCCATGGTGTATCTACGCAGTTACAGGGGGCTGTTCGGGAAGCAATCCAATTAATTGCCAACGGCTGGGTTGAAGCAAGACGTGCCAGCAATCTTGGATACCGCCAACTTGGTGAGCGTGAAGCTGCTTTGCCTGATGGCACTCGTGAGATTACAGCAGAACGATTGAAACATGAGGCGCTGATTACGGTTTATCGCATTCTGTTTTGTCTCTATGCAGAAGCCCGTGGTGGCGAGACCGGCATTCTACCCATAACAGATGACGTTTACCGGCTTGGCTACAGTATGGAAGCCTTGCGAGACCTTGCAGACCGTGGTGAGCCAGGCACATCTACCGAAACAGGCACGTACTATGCTGAACACTTAGCTCGACTATTCAGCTTGATTCATCAGGGATTCCACCCCGAACTGTCAGCACAGGAAATTGCCAGCGGGAAAGAAGAAGACTTCTGGAGGTTACAGCGTCCTATACAGATGGATATGTTCAGCCCAACCGAACAGCAGCTTTCGCTTGGCAGCAGCGCCAAACATAAGGCTCGACAGGATACTGCCAACAGCAAGACATTCGTAATACAACCCCTTACAGCCACATTATTTGATCCGGCGTCAACTCCGTTAATGGACAGGGTGAAGCTTAATAACCGGATTATGCAGCAGGTTATACGTAAACTCAGCCTTGGGCGTGGCGATAACGGCAGGCAGATTGGTCGTATTAACTACGCAGAATTGGGGATTGTACAACTTGGAGCAGTGTACGAGGGATTGCTGTCATACAAAGGTTTCTTTGCTACAGAAGATTTGATCCAGGTACTACAGGCTCCAGAGAAAAAGAAAGACAAGCCTCAACCGGTTGTGCTTGATACTGAGATTGATCCCCAAACCCCAACCTGGTTTGTCCCTGCCACCCGTAAAGAGGACTTTAAGCCTGGTGAAATTGTTATTGAGCATCGGACAAAACAACCACGCATCTACAAACAGGGTGAATTTATTCTCCATCTTAACGGCGTTGACCGGGTTAACTCTGCTTCCTACTACACCAAAGAAGTGCTTACCAATGCTCTTGTAAAGGAAGCTCTTAAAGAACGCCTGAAGGATTTCGACCCTGACGATGCCGATACCGTACTCTCTCTGAAAATATGTGAACCTGCCATGGGATCAGCTGCATTCCTGGTAGAGGCTATAGATCAGTTGGCACGACACTACCTGAAGCTCAAGCAAGAGCAGATTGGTCAATTCATTGATCCCAGCAACTACGAGGATGAGTTGCGGCGTGTCCGCCATTATATCGCTGTCCACAACGTGTACGGTGTAGACCTCAATGCAACTGCTGTTGAATTTGGCGCTCTATCTCTCTGGCTGGCCAGTATTCACCGCCTGAAAATCAAAAATGCAGAAAACGGCCAGCCGGATGTCTACCGTCCAGGCGCAACGCCCTGGTTCGGGCTAAGACTGCGCGCAGGCAACAGCTTAATCGGCGCCCGCCGTGCAGTCTGGACAGAAGGACAGCTGACCACCGGAAAATTCTACGGTAGCGATGCTGAAGCGCCACGTCAGTTAAAACCGGGTGAACAGCGGCAGAAAGGCGAAATATATCATTTCCTTGTCTGGGATGAGGATATGACCCCTGCTGCCAGAGATTCACTGATGAAATCATTCTGGCCTGATGAGTGTGAAGCCATTAAAGCATGGCAAAATACCCATGTTAAGAGTAATTGGAAGCCGGAACAGTTGGCAAAAGCCAGGGCCATCTGTGAACGTATAGACGTATTGTGGGAAGAATACGCAAAGGAACGTACAGAAGGGCTCAGCAAAACAGAGTGTACCTCCAGTGTCTGGCCGGTTTCCAGCAGTTCAGATACTGCCATCAAGCCCGGGCCAAGCCTGAAACAGCAAGAAGCAATTAAAGCCCGTCTTGAGGCTGATTCCGGGGCTTTTCAGCGCCTAAGACTGCTGATGGACTGCTGGTGCAGCTTCTATTTCTGGCCGCTTGATGAATCTGGAAGTTTGCCAAGCAGGAATGCGTGGTTGGCAGCTGCAGAGGTGCTGGTTGGAGGTGAAGGAGTTCAGTCAGAATCATCTCGTGCAATGCTGGATATTCAATTGGGTGATGAAGTTAACTTGGAGGCGTTGTTTGCGGAGACTCAGCAACAATTGCCAGATGCGCAAAAACTCTCGCAGGCGGTCCCTTGGTATCGTGTGGCGAGGGCGGTGAATACGGACCAGAACTTCCACCATTGGGAATTGATTTTCACAGAGATTCTTGGGCCGAAACATGATGGACAATCTGCAAAACCCAATGGCTTTGACCTCATGTTTGGAAATCCACCTTGGGGTAAAGTTACATGGAATGATGCTCCTTTACTGGCAGAGTTCGATCCGTTACTTGGTGTCAGAGATGCTAAATCAGCAAAATATGAAAGCGAACGTCCAAAATTACTTAAAGATGAAAAGCTGCGTTTTCTTTATCGAACTATTTTTCAACAGGGCGCTGGTGTCTCTGTGTTTTTGAATGATCGAACGCTGTATCCATCGTTAGCAGGCGTCCAAACCAATTTATATAAGAACTTTATAGAGCGTAGCTGGGGTTTACTTGGAGAAAATGGTGCATCAGGCTTATTACATCCAGAAGGAGTTTATGATGATCCAAAGGGCGGCCCCTTTCGTTCACATTATTACATTCGACTTGTAGCTCACTACCAGTTTAGTAACCAATTAATGTGGTTCCCAGATATCGGACACCGAAATACATTTAGCATTAATATTTACGGAAATAAAAAGGGACATCCAGATTTTAACTGTATATTTAATTTATTTCATCCACTTACTATTGATCAGTGCTATTCGCATAAAAATAAATTTGATGTATTACCCGGTATTAAAGATGAAAAGGGGGCGTGGGATCGTCGAGGTCACTGTAATAGAGTTCTTAAAATAACCAATACAGAATTATCTTTATTTGGAAAACTTTTCGAGGATGAAGGAGTATCATCGCTAGAATCGAGGTTGCCTCAAGTACATAGTGAAGCGATTGTCAGGGTTCTGGAACAATTTGCTAAGTCACCTAAACGTCTAGGAGATCTAAAAGGGGATTATCTTGTTACAGAATTGTTTCATGAATCTAATGCTCAGAGAGATTCCATAATAACGCGTGTAGAAAACCCCACTTATGAACCTTCATCTGCAGATGATTGGATCTTGTCAGGCCCACATCTATTTGTTGCTACACCAATGTACCAGACTCCTCGAGTTGTATGTACAGAAAAAGGTCATTATGACGATGTAGACCTTTCAGAAATACCAGCAAACTATTTACCAAGATCTGTATATCGCCCCGGAGACTCAAACAGCGACATGACGGCATTCCACAACTCTATTTCAGAATGGCCGAAGCCTTCGAAACCAGGCTTTTGGGCAGTGAAAGATGATGAAATTTCTGCCTACGAAAAACTACTTGGAGAGCCGTTAAAGCTTTATGCATTACCCTCTCACTTACCAGGTGCCAAAACAGCAAGAAGATTCGCATTTATCTCAGAGTGCGATGGTCCTGTTGAAGAAGCTATAACGTTTTTGTCATCAGCAGACAACCATAGTTTAAATAGTGATTCTTTTAGAGATCGCTATTCCAGCGTAGTCGTTAAGCAGGTAACTCCAAATGAGCATCAGATGCTCCGACTTCCAAAACCGTTAACTTGGTATCCAAAGTTTGGGGTACGGGGCATGTGTCAACCTGCAAATGAACGAACACTGATTGGAACCCTACTACATCATGGTTCTATGGGAATAAACGCACTTAGGTTCGTTGCATTTTGTGATTTAAATGATCTGCTTAGATTTTCGGTGCTGACATCGAGTATTGTGGCCGATTTTTTTATAAAAATAAACGGTCGTGGAAATGTAACCGATGCTGACATGAAGAGACTGCCGTTGCTATATTCACCAGAAATATTATTGGCTATTAACCGATATTTGAGATTGGTTTGTTTGACAGATCTCTATAGTGATCTATGGAAAGACGCATATTCTGACAACATTAGATTAGATCATTTCGTTATTGATTTCGACTACTCTGAATGCGAGTCCAAATGGGAAAATCTTGGCAGTCAATGGAACCACTTGTTTGCGCTGAGGACTGATTTTTCGCGACGTCAAGCTCAAATAGAAATTGATGTACTTGTGGCGCTCTCTTTAGGTTTAGAACTAGAGGCACTTTCACAGATATACAATGTACAGTTTTCAGTTATGAAGGCTTATGAAGAAGCGGATCAATTTGACAGTAAAGGCCGCCGCCTACCAAATACAACACGTAAGGATCCAGGCGCTAAAGAACTCCGTGATGCCCTTAAAAATCATGACGGCATTTCGCCTGTTACGGTGAGCTGGGATATTGACAACGGCAACCAGAAGGTTACTAAAACCTTCTACCCACCATTTTCCCATGTAGATCGTATTGAAGATTATAGGGTCGCATACACCGTATTCAAAGAACGTCTCGGAATGTAACCAGGTGAAACCATGCTTCCAGCAACATTACCCCAAGAAGTAAAACATCAATTACTGCACTATCTGGAAGCTACTTTCCCGATGCGGAATGCTGCTGTAGAAGCTGCATTGGGGCGTTTTTTTAATGATCCGGCAAATGGTCTTTTTAAAGGCCCTTGGGTACAGTTACGTAAACCATTTCGCCAGGCTTCCAGTTCCGGAGAGCAGTTTTTTAATCTTAAAATCCCCTTCACCCCTTTCAAGCATCAGTGGCAGGCGTGGCAACGCCTGACCAGCAAAGATAACCATCCTAAGCCAACCATCGTTACCACCGGAACAGGCTCCGGCAAGACAGAGTGCTTTCTCTACCCCATCCTTGACCATTGTTTGCGGCAGCAGGCAGAAGGCAAGAATAACGGCATCAAGGCGATCATCCTGTATCCGATGAACGCCCTGGCTGCAGACCAGGCGGGACGTTTTGCCGAAGAGATCCTGAAGTCTGACCAGCTTTCGTACAACCATGCTATTGACGGGAAGACTATCCGCAAGGCACGGATTCGCGTGGGGCTTTACACCGGTAGAATGCAGCCGGGACAGGATGATAAATCAGGAGACGAGCCCGGAACCTATAAAGAGGTGCAGATAATTCCCGGCAGCCAAACCGGTGGTAAACCGGCATACGTTTCAATTACCAATCGCCAGACAATGCAGGCGAACCCTCCTGACATTCTGCTGACAAACTACAAGATGCTTGATTATCTGTTAATGCGCCCGAAGGATCAGGAAATCTGGCGCTTTAACAGTGATGATGCAACACTTCTTCAATATCTGGTGCTTGATGAATTGCATACCTACGATGGAGCTCAGGGGGCTGATGTTGCCTGTTTGATTCGACGGCTGAAGGAGCGACTGTCGCTTGCAAAAGGGCAACTATGCGTAATGGGAACCAGCGCTACCATTGCCAGCGGAGAAGACGAAGGTTCAACCGACCCGATTGATAGACTCTGCGATTTTGCTAAGAGCCTGTTTGAAGAAGATTTCCAGAATGATGCCGTAATTGTGGAAGACAGGTACTCTGTTGCAGAAATAGTGCGTCCTATCGTTAATAACGCTCAATTACCTACTGCTTTGCAATGCGAACCCGGTGATAAGGAGACGGCTGAAGAGTTTGCTCGACGAATTGCACCACTATTTGGAGGACCGGAATATCCGGTAGCAGAAAACGACCCATGGCTTGCCAAAGTAAGTGGTGCTGATAAGTGTGATGACACTACGCGATGGGGTCTCGCTCTTGGTGAATGGCTGCGTACCCAATCACTCTTTCATCTGATACTCAAAGCAACAGATGGAGGCGCTGTTGAGTGGAATGAAATGATTCGCCTCATTTCACGTGATGATTTTCCCTTCCGGGAAGTTGGCGATTTAGCTGCTCGGGGGCAGGTATTAATGGCTTTTTTAGCCCTGGTTGCTCAATCAAGGGAGCTGCGCTCTGGCCGTGCATTCCCGCTGGTTCCTACGCAAGTGCAATTATGGCTAAGGGAGTTGCGTCGTATCAGTATGATTGTGGCTTTTGCCCCGGTTTTCCACTGGTTGGATGAACCATTAGCAGAAAAACGGCAATTACCGGCAATGCACTGCACTGAATGTGGTGAAGCGGCATGGGTTGCTTTAGTAGACCCGGATCAGACCAGCGTGATTCAGCAGACGGTGAATGGGTTCGGGCTGATAGATGATCCGCAGAAGATTTACCAGGGATGGGGCTTTGAACATCAGCCTTCTGACCGTTTAGTGACCATAAGTCCGTGGCCGGAAGGTGACGATCCTTTAATACCCGATGGTCAACAAAAACTGCCGGAATTCCGTCATTATCTGGCCCCTACCACGCTGGTAATCCGAACCGGACCAGGCCCTTGTCCCTTGTCGGGAGAAGCAACTTTTCCAGTGAAGGTTGCGCATGAAAGTACGCAGAATCAGAATAACGGTCAGCGTTACGGCATCAGAAAATGTCCCCATTGCCAGAGTATTGATAGCTTGATGTTTATTGGTAGCAGGGCTGCAACGGTAGCATCTGTTGCTATTGACGAAGTATTTGGCTCTACACTGAATAATGACCCAAAGCTGCTTGCTTTTACCGATAGCGTTCAGGATGCCAGCCATAGAGCAGGGTTCTTTTCTGCACGTACCTACAACTTCACGTTCAGAACGGCCTTAAAGCACATTATTGATGATGCCGGTATATCAGGGCTGCCAATCAATGAGGTCGGGGACAGGCTTCTTTCCTACTGGTCTGAAAACAGACCGGGCAGACCAGGTTCTCTACGGGAAGTAATGTCAACCCTGATTCCTCCTGACCTAAGAGAATATTCTGAATACCTTGACTTCAGAAACAACCCGACGCTGCAGATTCCTCCCGCAAAACTGCGTAAAGATTTTGTAGAACGCCTTACTTGGCAGGCTGTCAGTGAATTCAGCTTGATGATGACCCACGGCAGAACCATGGAGTTGCATGCCAGTGCAACTCTTGGCTGGGATCAAGAGGTGATTAAAAGCGTTATCAGCAAACTGCGAAGCCGCCTGCCGGGAATCAGTCCGTCACTGACGTCAATTGACGATAAGAAGTATGAGCTTTGGATTTACGGGATGTTGCACCGCTCGCGTGAACGAGGTGCGTTATATCATTCCTATTTTGATAGCTATGCAAGGCAGAGCTATTGGGGGAAATTCCCGTTTGGCAGAGTTGTTGCCGGACGAGAGACATATCCGGCTGCAGGTAAATACAAACCCCACCTTATTGTTACGGACAGAGACAGATATCATGATTATGTGCTGGCTCCCCGTTCGCCGGGACAAATGGCGCCATGGCAGTTAGTATGGGCAAGGAGAGTGCTTGGTGCAGGTGCTGTTGATGACAGCACCCTTATAGATTTAATCAAGGTGTTACTTGATGTTGGTGTTGAAGCTGGATTGTTTTTGAATCTGCATGTAGACGGCAGCAAATCTTTTTATGCATTGAATTCAGCTGTAGCGAGACTGTATTCAGCTGGTGAGAAGATAGCCTGCACGTCATCTGGTACATCACTGTATCGTCCTGATTATGAAAGCAGCCTATGGATAAATAGCCCCAGCCTTGGATATAGAGACGATCTGGGCACGTATCAACCGGCACTTCTCAATGAGCGAGAGAGGTATTATCGCGACCGCTACCGCAAGGGAGCGTTGCGCCGTGTTTTTGCCTTTGAGCATACCGGGCTGCTTACAACCGAAGAACGTGAAGCATTGGAGATGTCATTTAATTCTGGCGGTCATGCTGATGATCCGAACGTGCTTACAGCAACTTCGACGCTGGAAATGGGTATCGATATTGGTGATCTCTCAACCACGATGCTTTGTTCAATCCCTCCTACAGTAGCCAGTTACTTGCAGCGTATAGGGCGTGCCGGACGATCGACCGGTACTGCACTGGTTATGGCTGTAATCAATCAACGTCCTCACGATCTGTTTTTCTTTGCCCGTCCCCATGAATTGCTGAATGGTTCGGTGGAACCTCCGGGATGCTGGTTGGATGCCAATGCAGTTCTGGTGCGCCAGTATCTGGCGTATTGTTTTGATAGTGCAGTAAAACAGAAGATACTTATTGACCTACCTGCTACCGGAAAACAGCTGGTTGACGAGGTTATTGTTAATCATGCCGGTCATATTCCCGGATTGATTTTCTGGATGGCATCACACGAGGCAGAACTTCAACAGGATTTTCTGGTCCGTTTCAAACTTGATGTTAAGGACGATACAAAAGACCGCTTTTTTGATGAAACTCGTACGGAGAAGCTTCGCGAGCGTATTGAGCAGGCTGCAGCTGAATTTAACAGCCAAAGGCAGCTACTGCGTAATGCCGGTCAGCGGTTGAATGAACAAAAAAAGAAGATTGATGCGTCGATAGATCCACAAGCATTGGCTGAAATTGAAAGGGAACAGAAAATCCTTACCGCCAGGATACGAAAGCTTGGTGAAATATCGGCGTTAGAAGTGCTTATCGAGCATGGACTGCTACCTAACTATGCTTTCCCTGAACGAGGAGTCCGTTTTTCCGGTACGACGTATAATCAATATGGTGCTGCTAAAGAAGACCGGATGAAGAGCTATGAAATCGTCCGGAGCGGTTCTTCTGCGATCAGAGAACTGGCTCCTGGAAACCATTTTTACACGCATAGCCATGTGTTTGATATTCAACAGCTTGAAATAGGCAGTAAAACTCACCAACTTTTGGAAGAGTGGTCTGTCTGCGGACAGTGCGGGCACATGCGTACGGTGAGTGATGTTACCCGTCTTGATGCCGTTCCGGCCTGTCCCCAGTGCGGTTATGACGGTCCTGAAGGTCAAACGGATGTCGGGCAGCATCGTGCCTGTCTGCCATTTCACAGGTCACAGGCCGTTTCGTACATGGAGTATTACGACAGTCTTTCCAGCGATAAAGGTGAGGAACGCGAAAATGAGCTCTATCGGTTAGCAGTTAGTTTTGACAATACCGTGGCTCAGGCTATCGGGGCTGTGGGGGATGATGACCTTCCCTTTGGTATAGAATATCGTGCGGCTATCTATATGCGTGAAATAAACGCCGGTTACCGGGATCAGATACCGCAAGTGGCTTTTGGAGTGGATGTTAAGGTTCCTGATGGGTTTGAGGTGTGTGCTGGCTGCGGAATGGCAGTGATGCCAGGCGGGCAGCGTTCAGGAGTGTCACACCGTAAAAGCTGTCCTGGTCGAACCAGGACAGCAGCCATGCAGCAGGAAGGGAAGACTGGCGATGCCTACCAATGGCAACAGACCTGGCTTTATCGAGAACTTCGTTCAGAGGCAATTCGATTGCTATTGCCGGATGTTGACAGAGAAGATCTCGACACGCTGGAGGCATCTATCTATCTGGGTATGCGCATCAGGTTCCAGGGTGATCCTGCACATTTGATGGTTCGCCCACAGGTAATTCCTGACCACAGAAATGGAGTGACAAGGCACTTTCTTGTCTTGATGGATGCCGTGCCTGGTGGTACCGGTTTTTTAAAGGCTCTCTACCAAGAAGCAGATGAACATGACCGAGCTGCTGAAGGTATGATGAATGTGATGAGGCTGGCGCTTAATGCGTTGGAAACCTGCGAATGTCGGCGTCTGAACCAGACCGACAATGATACCGACGGCTGTTACCGTTGTATTCGTACGTATCATATGCAACACCGTTCAACAAATATCAGTCGCGAACGTGGTATTCGGCTTTTACAATCATTAATAACAGCAGGGATGAAACGTACTACACGAGAGGCGCTGGATGATATTAAGACCGAGGCGCTTTTTGGCAGTGTTCTGGAAAAGAAGTTTGTAGAGCGCTTGAAGGAATGGGTAGAAGGGCTGCATGGGCAATGGCATGAAACACTGATTAACGGCAATCGTGGTTTTAGATTTGTCCTTGGCTCCCCTGAAAAAGCATGGGAACTTGAGTTGCAGCCTCTTTTAGGATCATGCCAAGGCGTTTCAATAGCGTGCCAACCTGATTTCATGCTGCGTTGCGATGATGCTTCTGTAAAGCCGGTTGCAATATTTGCTGATGGTTTTGAACCACATGTACATCCTGGAGATGCAGATAGCAGGTTAACGGATGATGTGCAGAAACGCCGTGCCATACTTGAAAGCGGACAATATTGGGTATGGAATATAAGTTGGGATGATATTGCTTCAGAGCAGGACTCATCAAATAGTGCATTTTTGCATGATTATGTTGTGGACAGGTTGCTGAGGCCGCATTCTCAACGTCTCGCAGCAACTGGAGTTAGTGTACCAAACATAGCTGGGGTGACAGGCAATGCGTGGCAACAGATGAAGGCTTTTATCATCTGTCCTTATGAAACAATCTGGCAGGCATTAGCAGAACATACAGCCGGATTTCCCCTCGTTCTATTAGCTGGTGCTGGTATTGGAACGGAAAGTAGCTTGTTGCAGGCCTCTCTGTCTCAATGGATGTCGGGTTATAATCCGCCACCGCTTGCTTCTGGCGCTAAAGGTGATTGGTGCTGGGCTACCAAAATTGCCGTTACTGAAGATCTGATGGCATATTCACCTGTAAACGATGCTTTTATGGCAAATCAATTTGATCATCTGAAGATTGGTTTGAGGCTTGAAGACAGCGCAACAGACAGAAGCAACCCAACAAATTATCGCGCACGTTGGCGCAGGTTTATGTCATTGTTCAATTTCTTTCAATTTACCAAGTCATTTAACATTTTTACGACTTCCGAAGTACTTGATGGTACTGCACCAGTTTTAGATGTGTCGATAACTTCAGTTATTACTGCTGACTGGGGTGAAGTTGTGGCTTCTGTTGTGGCAAGCCTGATTCCGTTGGCCAAGATGCTTGCTGTATCATGTTGTGCAGTCCCGGTTGTTGAATATTATGACGATGATTTGGAAGATGAATTATTTGCCGAAATGGCCTGGCCAGATTCTGTTCCTCCTGTTGCTGTCTTGACAGGGGATCAGTCTTGTTTTGCTGGTGTATGGCAAAATGCAGGCTGGGTGATAGTTACGGATAAAGATATTCAGGCAAAAGGTTTGGCGGAGATAGCATCCATGATACCTAAGGCTGAAGTTAAAGGGGAAATCTAATGGCACAACTGATGCTGTACCGTGAAGTACTTAAAAACTTTGGACGACTTCCTTCTAAAGTTCAAAAAAAAATATATGAGCTTATAAGTAAATTTGAAGAGGATAGTACTCAGGCGAGTATCAACTTGGAGCATATTGAAAAAGCCAGAGATTCTAAAGCTCGTAGTGCCCGTGTTGGAGATGATTATCGGGCAATTATTATTGCGCCGGAACGTGGTGACACTTTTTTATTGATGTATGTAGACCATCATGACGAAGCATACCGCTGGTGCATAAATAAGCAGTTTGAAGCACATGGTGCCCTGGGAACACTTCAGGTATTTGACGTAACAGAAGCATCTGCGGCTATCGAGCAGCTTCCTGCCCAGACAAAAACATCTGATGAAATCACCTATGTTTTGGATGTATTTACAGATGAAGAGCTCTTTCAGGCTGGTGTACCGGAAGCATTGGTTCCAGCGGTTAGAGCGGTTAGAAACGACGAATCATTTGAACAACTGGCGGATTATCTGCCAAAAGAGGCAGCCCAGGTACTGTACGGCATGGTAATGGGCTTAAGCTTGGATAACGCACTCAATGAGATGCTTGGAAAGACAGAAATAGAGGTCGTAAAGCCAGATGGTCCAGGCGATTTCTCTCATCTTGCAGATACAGCCAGTATGGATTTGGTCTTAGTTGCCGGTGAAGAACATCTGAAAGAAATCCTGAGCGAAGATATTGAGGAGTGGCGAATATTTTTACACCCATATCAGCGTAAGCTTGTTGAATGGAATGTAAATGGTCCCATGAAGATAAATGGTGCTGCTGGTACCGGCAAGACCGTTGCACTTATGCACCGGGCTGTTTGGCTTGCTAAACAGTTGGCTCCTGCTGAGCAGATATTGGTGACAACCTATACCACTAATCTTTCAGTTACAATCAAAGGACTGATTGAGCGGATGTCGTCTACTCTCCAACATAAAATTGAAGTTACTAACCTGCATCAGCTTGCTCGAACAATCTGTCTGCGTAGCGGATGGAGGGGGAAAATTGCTGAGGATGACGATAGGTCTGAAATTTGGAGACATGTACTGGGAAGAGCAGAGTATCAAAGTCTTGGATATGATACTGCAGATGTAATTGATGAATATGATCAGATTATCGACCGGATGGGGATCGATAGTGAAGAGGGGTACCTTACAACTGTCCGCACCGGGAGAAAAAGGCTCAGCAGAGAGCAGCGTAAGCAATTGTGGAAAGTCTTTGCTGATTTTCAGCGGGAACTGCTTAAACGTAATATGCTTACGTTTGAAGGTGTCGTTCATCAGGCCAGGCTGGTTGCTGAACAAGGCAAATTTTCCAAATACCGTCATGTTCTTGTTGATGAGTTGCAAGATTTTGGTTTGGAATCTTTGCGACTCATTGCGGCACTATCACCAATATCTGACGGACTGACAAATCCTTTATGTGTGGTTGGAGATGGGCACCAGAGATTGTACGGGAATGTACCAGTGCCTTTAAGTCGTGCAGGAATTGATGTTCGCGGACGATCCAGGCGTTTGAAAATCAACTACAGAACCAGTGAGCAAATCAGGCAGTGGGCACATGGATTACTTCTAGGTATGGACATTGATGATCTTGATGGCAGTAAAGCTGACACCACTGGCGATCGTTCTGTTTTTAGAGGGCCAGCTCCCAAGGTTGTACAATGTAATGATATGCACCAGGCTTCTTCTGCAGTTGTTGCCTGGGTACAGGGCCTCATTTCACACGGGCTTGGAACACATGAAATCTGTATCACTCCAGGAGAGAGTACCATTATCAACGCACTTGAATCAGCTGGTATACCGACACTGGAGTTAAAACCACGTCAGCGTGATCCTGGACAAGAAGAACAGGGCGTCCGCTATGGTACCAAGAAGCGAATCAAGGGGCTTGAGTTTAAGGCAGTAGCCTTAATAAAAGATAAAAATAGTAGTGGTGATCAAGATAAATTTGCAAATTATGTGGCTGCAACACGTGCAAGAGAAAATCTACTTGTTGTTTCTGCTTGATACAATTTAACGCCCGGATGTTTGTGCTAATTTTGCCGCAACAGCATTGAGTTGTCTGACAAGGGTTATCCCATAATGATAAATATCTTTTTTTCATATTCCCACAAGGATGAAGATCTGCGTAATGAGCTGGAAACGCATCTCTCTTCATTAAAGCGGCAAGGGATAATAAACGTTTGGCATGACCGCAGAATTACTGCTGGTGACGAATTGGGAGGAAGGATAAGTGAAAAGCTTGAGAGTGCCGATATTATTCTCTTGCTGGTGAGCCCATATTTCATTGATTCAGATTATTGTTATGACATTGAAATGAAGAGAGCTCTGGAGCGGCACGAGGCTTCAGAAGCCAGAGTCATCCCTATTATCCTGCAGCCCTGTGATTGGCAGGGAACACCATTTGGCAAGCTGATGGCGGTACCTGCAGACGGGAAGCCAGTTTCAAAATTTCCAAATATGCATGACGCTTTTTTTGAGATAGTAACTGCCATTAAAAAAGTGATTGATAGTCAGGGCTACCCTGCAATAGCGACTTTACCTTCTAGGGCTTCAGCTGTTGTATCACCAACTATATCTAGCCCGCGATCAAGTAACCTTAGAATAAAGAAATCCTTTACTGATAGAGATAGAGATCATTTCCTTGAAGAGTCCTACGAGTATATAGCCAAGTTTTTTGAAGGTTCTTTGGATGAGATAGCAAAAAGAAATCCAGGTATTGAAGGCGCTTTCAAGAGGATAGACGCAAACCGGTTTACATCTGTTATTTATAAGGGCGGGCAGGCTTCAAGCAAATGCAGAATATCATGTGGCGGAAGACGTTCATTGATGTCTGGAATAACATATTCAATGACCGATTCTTTGGATGAAAATAGCTACAATGAACAACTTTCAGTAGATGATGATGGTTATACTCTCCACCTAAAACCACTTGCCATGATGACACAATCAAAAGAACCGTTGACAATCGAGGGAGCTGCAGAGTTTTACTGGGAATTGTTTATACGACCCTTACAATACTAAATGGCTGTTTTTTGCTGATTTAAAGTTATGTTGCTTCCTTAGAAACATAAGAGGTGATGTATGACCAAAGCAGATATCGTTAAAAAGATCCACACCACCACCGGCTTCTCCAAGAAGGATTCCGCTGCCATGATGGAATCAGTCTTTGCCATCATGAAGGAATCACTGGAGGCAGGGGAGACCATCAAGATTTCCGGCTTCGGCAGTTTTGTGGTCAATCAGAAGAACGCCCGCCGTGGCCGTAACCCGCAGACCGGCGAGTCTATTACCATTGAGGCACGGAAGGTGCTGACCTTCAAGCCCAGCACAATATTGAGGCAGGCAATTAACGATATCGATGATAAGAACGGTGCCAACATGTTGTCCAATCATTAGATACCGGAAAGATAACTTATTTTTTGCATAAAAACATATCTAATGTTATCGTGCAGAAAAGTAGTTGTAAAAGGCAATGTATGGATAACCTGGTACATAAATGTGAACTCTACCTTAACGAAACGTTGGGGCTAACGGCGACTCTCACTGCAGCAACAGCTCGCGCTCACCTGCCTTTCTACCTTCAAAGCGTATTTACTATGTATGAGCTTCAGTTGCCAGGCCTTGATTGCCTGGTTGCAACTCCCCAAGAGAACGCAGAGCATTCCCCAGCAACTATAAAAAAATATTTCCAGCAGATACAGGATGCGTGCAGCCGGGAAGTTATCTATCTTACAGATTCGATTTCTCCCCACAATCGTAAACGGTTGGTTGAGCACAGGATTTCGTTTGTAGTACCGGGAAACCAGCTTTACCTGCCTCTATTAGGTGTCGATTTTAGAGAGTATTTCAGGAAGGCACGGGCAAAAGTATCAAAAGTTAGTCCTGCTACACAGGTCGTTATTTTATTTGCCCTTACACACGATATAGCAGCCACTTATACACCGCTGTCACTTTCACGACTCCTGGGTTATACGCCAATGACCATGACTCGCGCCTTTGACGAGCTGGAAACGCTGGGGTTTGGTGAAATTTCAAACGTAGGTAAAGAGCGGGTTCTTCGCTTTACAGAAGACAAGCGGATTCTCTGGGAAAAGGTACAACCAGTTTTGAGGACTCCGATAAAGAGACGGCTTTGGGCAAAACATGATCCTGCAAACAACTGGCACTGCTTACAATCAGGACTGACAGCCCTTGCCCACTACTCGTTGTTAGCAGAACCAAAACAGCCGGTATTTGCAATGAGCCAGGATAACTGGAAAAAACTGGCAAATCAGGCAGATGTAATTGAGTTGCCTTATGCTGATAATGATACCTGCCAAGTGGAATTATGGAGCTATGACCCATTTCTGCTTGCTCAAAATGATACTGCTGACAAATTTTCCCTCTACCTTTCCTTGAAGGATGACAATGATGAACGTGTAGCTGCGGCTCTGGAAGAGATGATGAAGGGAATGGTATGGTAAAGGGGCTTGGCCTGTTTAAAGAGCGTTTTACAGCCTTCAACGATCAGTACGTTCTGATTGGCGGCACCGCATGTTCTATACTTTTGGAAGATGCTGATCTTGAATTTAGAGCCACAAAGGACTTGGACATTGTTTTGTGCATTGAAGCTCTGAATGCTGATTTTGTGAAGGCGTTCTGGGATTTTGTCCGGGCTGGACAGTATGCGGTTCAGCAGAAAAGTACGGGTGAAAAACAATTTTACAGATTTAAAAAACCCGAGGACAGCAGATATCCATTTATGCTGGAGCTGTTTTCGCGGAAACCGGATCTGTTATCAATAGCCGATGGTGGAGAGTTAACTCCAATTCCGCTGGATGAAGATGTATCCAGTCTGTCAGCCATTCTGCTGAATGACGATTATTACCCAGCTTCTTCCGGTTTAGTCCTTGCATGTAATTTTGCTCTTTAAAATACGTATCA
>CAZNWF010000015.1:0-39572 GCA_964576485.1 uncultured Geobacter sp.
CTGGACTGGAGCTTCTCCTCTGGTCTGGACTGGAGCTTCTACTCTGGTTTGGACTTGAGCTTCTACTCTGGTTTGGACTTGAGCTTCTACTCTGGTCTGAACTGGAGCTTCTACTCTGGTTTGGACTGGAGCTTCTACTCTGGTTTGGACTGGAGCTTCTACTCTGGTTTGGACTGGAGCTTCTACCTTGGTCTGGACTGGAGCTTCTACTCTGGTTTGAACTGGAGCTTCTACTCTGGTTTGAACCGGAGCTTCTACTCTGGTTTGGACTGGAGCTTCTACCTTGGTCTGGACCGGAGCTTCTACTCTGGTTTGGACTGGAGCTTCTACCTTGGTTTGGACCGGAGCTTCTACTCTGGCGATTCCATCTGCCTGCATTACACCTTTATTTAACCCGCCAGAATCAGCCAAATCTACAGAAACCTTGGGGGGGGCTGACGCAAATAATGAGGCCATCATTTGAAAAACGTTAGGATCAAGAGCCACACTACTGTGTAGTAGCTGACACTCCAAATCCGAGTCCGTATTTAAATCTACTGAGCCATTTTCTGACAGCAATACATCCTGTATATGGTTCTCTTGAACGACTGATCTGAGTAGCAGATCAAACTGCGCTGAGTTTTTTGCATCAAGTCTTGTCAGGACGAGCTCTTCAAGCTGCACACCATTTTTGAAGGTTGCAGCCGGCATCATCATAATCTGTGTTGCATCCATTAATTGTCTCACCTCCTTTCCGTTGAATTTTCGGACATACTGTCCGTACCATTCTTATCGGCAGAAGGAGAAGACTCGTTGACTACTTTTCACCTCGCTTGCGCAGGTTTTCGTTTACCCAGCGGATGGTTCGGGGCTGATTAAGGTTGGGAACCAGTTTGGCCACAGTCTTGGTATCTAAGCGGTCCAGTAACAGCTTAACTTCGTCTTCCTCCATCTTATCCAGCAACTCTGCTGATTGTGCTGCTTTCATGGTTTTAAACAGCTTGACCATCTTGGTAACACGTTCGCTCTGTGCCTGCTTGCGACGTTCTTCTTCTGCCTTCACCATCTCGTCGTAACTTTTTTTGGTTTCTTCCATCGCCTTCAGCTGGGCATCAATCTTTGCTCCCAGTTTTTTCAACTCCTCTTCTTTTGCAGCCAACGCTGCCTCTTTTTCAGCCAGCTGCTGCCGCCGGGCCTCCTGAATGGCTCGTTCCTCACGAGCAGCTCTGGTAGGTGGTACCGGCTCACCTTGCATACTACTTTGGGGAGTACGTACCGGTTCAGTCGTCCCCTGTGAGGCGGTCAAGGCGACCGTTGCAAAGGTACCCAAACTACATGCCATTGCTATGATTGATATCCAACGTTTATTCACCCTGCTACTCCTGCCCTTTTTTCTGGGTAGCAATTTCATCCAGTAACAGGCTTTCTTTGTGGGCCTGCTCCTTCAGGAATGCCTCTTTTTGCTTTTGCTTCAACTGCTCCATAACCTTTTTTTCTTTTGTGGCCTGTACCAAATTGTCCCTGCGATCTTCCAAGACACGATCAAGGGACTCAACCCGGCGTTGCTGTTCTTTAATTTCATCCCGCTTACGGGCAAAAAAATCTGCATATAACCGCATCTCAAAGATTGAATCGATCGTTTCCTGCCGCCCACTGAACTCTTCGGCAAGTTTTGCCGTCTCGTTTTTTTCCTGTTCCAGCTGGTAAGCAGCAGCATCCAGGTCTTGCCTTGCTGCAGCAAACTCCTGTTTGCGCATTTTTTCCAGTTCGACCCGATAGTTAAGGACCTGCTGCATTTCAAACTTCTTTTTTACCGCCATAGTAAGGCCCTCAATCAGCTCTCAAAGATCTGCTGCAGGCCGTCAATCGAATCAGCCAGTGTCGCAGGATCACCTACGGCCTGTTTTTGATACGCGGTCATGGCGTCAATCTTGCGGATTGCTTGGTCAATGCCCGGATTACTACCTGCTTTATAGGCACCGATATTGATCAGATCCTCAGACTGCCTATAGGTGGCAAGCGCCTCTTTAAACTGACCCGACAACTTACGATGCCGCTCATCAGTTACATCACCCATGACCCGGCTGGCACTGGCCATAATATCAATCGGCGGATAGATATTTCGGGCAGCTAAATCCCGCGACAGGACAATGTGGCCATCCAGGATGCTACGCATGGCATCAGAAATAGGCTCGTTAAAGTCATCCCCCTCAACCAGCACCGTATAGAGACCGGTAATACTCCCTTCGGGAAAGTTCCCCGTTCTCTCCAGTAGTTTCGGCAACGCTGCAAAAACTGAAGGAGTGTAACCCTTAGTGGTTGGGGGCTCTCCAATGGCCAGGCCAACTTCTCGCATAGCCATGGCAAATCGTGTGGCAGAGTCCATCATCATCAACACTTTTTTGCCCTGGTCCTTAAAATACTCTGCAATCGTTGTGGCCAGGTACGCTCCCCGCATCCTGACCAGCGGTGGTTGGTCTGAAGTGGCTACCACGACAACGGATTTATGCAGCCCCTGTTCCTGAAGGTCTTTTTCAATAAATTCACGCAACTCTCGACCACGCTCACCAATCAGGGCGATAACGTTGACATCGGCCTCTGTGTAGCGGGCAATCATCCCCAGTAACGTTGATTTCCCAACCCCGGACCCCGCCATAATCCCGACGCGCTGACCTTGTCCACAGGTCAAAAGCCCGTTGATGGTGCGGATTCCAAGATCCAAAGGGCGTCTGATCGGTGGGCGCTTCATCGGATTAACCGGTGCAGCGTAGATAGGATACTCGGCATCCAGATGCAGCGGCCCCTTATCGTCAATCGGGTTACCCAGACCGTCAATCACCCGCCCCAACAAGCCTGGTCCCACCCGCAACGTGGCCTTATCGCGCCGGACAGCAATCAAGCTGTCAAGCCCAACACCCCGCAGGTCACCAAGTGGCATCAGCAGTGTTTTATTATCTCTGAAGCCGACCACCTCTGCCGGGATAGGTTCGCCATCTTTCGGCCTAATCTCACAGATTGCGCCAACTGACGTATCAGGACAGTAACCTTCAATTACCAGCCCCACAACTTGCGTAACCTTGCCATGCAGCCGGATCGGATTAACCGACTCAACTGCATGAACATACCGGTTCATGTCTATTTTATAACTTGGCATGAGCCGGTTACACCGCCACTTCTGCTACAGTTGCTTCGGCCCGTTCTTCTAACAAGCGCCGGTATATTTCTTCAAGCTGAGCCTCAAAGCCCGCATCAACTGTACCTCGCCCTGTTTCAACCTGACAGCTGCCTATTACTACCGCAGAGTCCGGTTTCAGCTGAAAGCGTACCGAAGCAAACTCTTTTTGCAAAGCCATACTGGTATTATTGGTGAGTAAGGCATGATCATCAGGGTGCAGCCGGATAATCAGCTCGTCCTGTTCACTAAGCCCTGACAACGCAGTTTTAATCAAGCGAAGCACTATCTGACGATCCTGTGAAACCTCTCTGGTAATCACTCTTCTTGCAATTGCTAATGCCAAGATCAGAAGATCACCCTCAGAATCACGCAAGGCTTTTTCCCGCAACTGCTGCAGGTCTTCTGCAGCAGTACGCATCCCTTTAAAGACGTTCAACAGACCGCGTTCAGCCAGATTCTTTCCATCCTGCAGGCCGCGCTGATAGCTTTCTTCCTGATATCTCTGCAAATCGTCGTCACTGATAAATGTACCGGGGGGGAGTGCGGGTTCTAAAGGTGAGGCTTCTACTGATGTAAGGTTAGGTACAAAACTGGCTTTTGCACCTAATTCAGAGGTATCGAACAGCGCCAGTGGGGTAAAGCCTTCTGTTTTTTCATTACTTTTACTATTTTGGTGTAGTCCCCCCCGCAGAATATTCTGAAAGCTGAAGTCACCAATCTGCAACTCATCATCACCTGCTTTAATAACTTTAGACGAGGACATCTTCGCTGCCCCGTCCACCAAGCACGATTTTGCCCTCTTCCTCCATCTTGCGGACGATCTTAATGATTTCAGACTGGGCTTTCTCAACATCAGAAAGCCGTACCGGCCCCATAACCTCAAGGTCTTCTTTGATCATATCTGCTGCACGACTGGAAATATTCTTGAAGATCTTATTCTTGACATCATCCGTAGAGGTCTTCATGGCCAGTGTCAGAGTGTCGTTTGAAACCTCACGCATGATCGCCTGAATAGAACGGTCATCCATGGCAAAGACATCTTCAAAGGTAAAGAGGTGCTTGCGGATTACCTCTGCCAGAGGCGGACTCAGCACATCCAGTTTTTCCAGAATCTGTTTTTCTTTACTGCGGTCAAAGTGGTTGAACATATCAACAACCTTCTCAACACCACCGACCTTATAGCGCTGAACTCCCCCCATTGACTTGATCTCACGTTTCATAACGTCGTCAATTTCCTGGAGAATCTCAGGGGAAACCTGTTCAACATCAGCAATCCGCAATACCACCTCTGCCTGAAGTTCTTGGGGTAATGCCGCAATAATCTCGCTTGTTTGCTTGGACTTCAACTTGGCCAGAATAACCGCAATAGCTTGGGGATGTTCCTGGGACAGGAAGTTGGAAATGCTTTTGGGATCCATGGCCGAAAGTATATCCACCAGATCACCATAACTGGATGCCTGCAGTTCTTCCATCAGCAGCTGGGCTTTGGTTGGTCCCAGTGCCTTCTCCAGAACCTTGCGGACAAATTCGTCACCCTGCGCAAAGATGCCGGATTCAGGAGAGATAACCTCATTAAACTCTTCAACTACCTCGCCAATGGTTTGACGATTGACATGGCCTAGGCCGGCCATGCTTTTAGAGATCCGCTTGATCTCTTCGTCTTCCATATGTTCATACACCTTTGCAGTAACATCTGCACCAAGATATAACAACAATATTGCTGCTTTATCAGCACCAGTCATGGCGATCAACACCTCTTATCATGAGCTTTCACCTAACCAGTTTTGTAAAATCTGTGCAACCTGGTACGGATTGGTCTTGGCTTTTTCCATCAATTCCTGTTGCTCTGCCATATGCATGGCAAGCTGCGCCCGTTCACTTGCCGACATCTTTTCCTGCGCATCAGGTGCAATCGCTTCCAGAATATCAGGCCGTGGAGGACGAGCAGACCGCAACGTACTCAACATCGGTTTAACCACAAACATCATCAATGCCAGGAATCCTACGGCAATCAACAAATTTTTAAACAGCGTTAAAAAGAACGGATTCATCCACCACTTGGCGCTTTCAGCAGAGCCAACTGCATCCCCGGCATCCTGAAACGGTATATTCTGGATGCTGATCTGGTCACCACGCTCCTGGTTAAAGCCTACCGCCCCTTTAACCAGTGCTTCAATTTTCTGCAACTCATCCGGCGAGCGGGGAACATACTTGGCTTTACCGGCCGCGCCGTCCTTGCCCGGCGCAGCTGCTTCATACTTGCCATCCACCAGAATGGCGACCGAGACCTTACTCAGGGTACCCACCGGTTCCACAGTACGTGAGGTAGAGCGGCTGACCTCATAGTTAAGGGTTTCATCGTTTTTGCTGCCACCACCAGCAGCTCCACCCCCACCTGGAGTCGTACGGCCAAGATTGGTCTGCACGCCCGGCACGCCACTGGAGGCGGCTGACCCACCTGCCTTCTCTTCAGTGCGCTGCTCACTTCTAACGGCAATGGTTTCAGGATCAAACTTTTCTTCAACCCGCTCCACCTGTTTAAAATCAAAGGTAGCTGAAACCCTGGCAACGGATTTTCCACCACCAACCACGCGATCCAGCAGAGTTTGAAGCCGTTCTTCGGCGTTCCGCTCATAGCCACGCTGGGTTTCCTGCATAGTGCTGGTGGCCTTGGCACTTGCATCCGCCATACCGCTACCGCCTTTACTCAGGATCTTTCCGCGACTATCGAGCACCGTCACATTATCCGCATTCATTCCCTCAATTGAGGAGGAAATGAGATGTACAACACCCTGAACTTCTGTATCACGAAGGTTTTTGCTCCCCTTCATCTTCAATACGACCGATGCAGTTGGTGGCTTTTCAGCCTCCTTAAACAGTGTCTTCTCCGGGATAACCAGATGCACACGCGCCTGTTCCACGCCACTAATCTGCGTAATGGTTCTGGCCAACTCCCCCTGAAGCGCACGCTGATAGTTCAACTTCTGCACAAACTCCGTCATGCCGAAGTTTTTACGGTCAAAAATTTCAAACCCGACACCACCACCTTGGGGCAGTCCCTCAGATGCCAACGAAAGGCGAAGTTCATAGACGCGGTCGGATGGAACCATAATCCCCTTGCCATCAGGGGTAATCTGGTAGGGAGTCTTTGCCTCTTTCAATTTTTTGACAATCTCACCGGCATCTTCACTGGCCAGGTTGGTAAACAATGGTCGGTAGTCCGTCCGATTGGCAAGCATGATCAAGAGCGCAAAAGCAGCAATACAAGCCAGCACAACCCCGCCCACCAACAAACGCTTTCCTGGTGCCAGCGCCATAAATGGCTCAATAATTCGCTTTAATCCTTCAGGCATCTTTTTTCACAACCCCTGTTTGAAGTACTACCGGCACTAAACCGGCATCCGCATAACTTCTTGATATGCCTCAAGGGCTTTATTACGTACCTGAGACATAAACAGAAACGAAACACTGGCCTTTTCCACCGCAATCATGGTTTCATGCAGATTACGATTTTCTCCGGTAGCCAGCTTCTGAATCGCCTGATCAGACTGTTGCGAAAGGTCATTTACCTTCCCTACCAGTTCTTTAAAAAATTTACCCGCGCCATCTGCCACTGACGACGTAGACACTGATGTATCAAGCGGAAACGCTGATGACATGCCGATACCGCTAATTCCTTTGATCTCCATAACCTAGCTCCTATTTACTGATTTCCAGTGTCTTTAGCGCCATATTTTTAGCGGCCTGAGCTGTCATAACATTCGCTTCGTACACCCGTGTTGCGGTAATCATATCAGCCATTTCCTCAACCACGTTGACATTGGGCATTGCGACATACCCCTGCGGGTCTGCATCCGGGTGAGCAGGATCATACTGCATGCGTGGCGGATTTTTATCCTCTACGATCTCCGATACAGCCACCTCCCTCAGATGCTTGCCCGCCATACCATCAAGTGTCTTTCCAAAGCTATCAGTCACTGGAGTTGCCATAAAAACAGCATCTTTCCGTTTATAGGGACCACCTTCCGGCGTACGGGTAGTATTCACATTAGCCAGGTTACTGGATATCAGATTCATACGAGTTCGTTCAGCCGTGAGGGCTGACGAACTGGTGTTCATTGCGGTAAAAAGATCCATTATTTACCCTCCCTCAAAGCGGTTCGTAAGCCTTCAAACTTCTTGGCCAGCAACTGTACCGAGGCATTAAAAAGCACCTGATTCTGCATCATGTTGCTCATCTCATTTTCCATTTCGACAGAGTTCCCGTCACGTCCTGGTGTCTTGGCAGGCGTTTCAACAACCGCTCCTCTCACCTGGGCGATTCGTTCTCCCCCTCCACCGCGCAAAGGAATATGTGCCGGATGCGTTGTTGCCGGTGAGCCAGCCGAGCGCACCCCACGGTCGGACGACTTCTTGACAGCAGACTGTAACTGCTGTTCAAACTCAAGTTTTTTAGGGATATATCCTGGTGTTTCAGCATTTGCAATATTTGACGAGATCAGGTTTTGGTTGCGTGTGCGAAGATCAACGCTTTTACCCAGCAGATCAATTGTCGTACTAAACAGCCCTTCAATGGGCATAGCTTTGTCTCCTTTCTGAAATCAACAGAAAATGACACGTCAACGATATTTGCAATTTCTATGCCTTGTGGGGATACACGGCTAAATGGCGGTTATACTTACAAAGTGGGACTGAAACCCCTAACAGGAACACCTGCAGAGATGTCGTTTTTTTGACAAAATCAGATTTTTGACACTATTTTTTCTTTGACGCCGGGGTAGACGATCGAGAAATTTTACCCTCTTCAATGGACTGGCGAGCAAGGCGCTGCCAATCTGGATCTGTTCCTTCTTTCAAGACCCGCTCAAACAGGGCTTGGGACTGCTCTGGTTTTCCATCAAGGGCAGCTAATTCACCCAGTTTGTAAAGAAATTGATCCTTGCGTTCCTTAGAGGCAACCTTCAGACCAGCTTCAAACAAGCCGGCAGCAGCTTTCCGGTCACCCATAGCCTGACGTGAAGCGGCCGCAACATAGTAGGCATCTCCCACCAGCACCGGCTGTTCTTTTGCCCCCTTCACCGTAGCAAGATACGACTCCATTGCCATCGCAGAACGTGAGTATTCCTTGACATCCCACAACGAACGCCCGAGATAATAGTAACTAACCGGGAATGTCGCCCGCTCGTTCTTGTTCAATAACCAGGAAAGCCCGGCACGCACTGCCGGTAGTTCATGGGCAGCAAACTGGATTGCCCCCAGACGTTCACGTGCCCAGCGAGATTGACTGTGGGCCGGATTACGCTGAAGAAAATTCTGCAACACCTTTCTTACCATAACCGAATCACCAAGCAGTTCAGCCTGATCAGCAACCTGTAACGTCAAATACGATGCGTTATCCTCACCTATCCAGGGACGTTCAAGCAGACCAGCGTACAATTCAATCAAATCCAGAGGCCGTCCTGATTTATCAAAAGCAACAGAGACTGCCGGCAGAAAACCTGGAATTCTGACCGTAGTTGCCAGATAATCCTGATTGTCAGTCACCAACCGGATCAACCCGGCAGGATTTTTTACCCAGTTTGTCCCCTGATACACCAGCGCCACCAGATCCTCCCGAATATCTCTGATAACGGTGCTATATACTCCTTTAGGAAATCGTTTTTGGTACATCGCAACAAGGTCAAGGGCAGTGTCAGCGGGGCCGTTAATTGCCTCAAGCAAAGCATGCTTAAAGACGGTTTCTTCGCGCAGATCAAAATCTGCGGTAGTGGCAGCTATTCCGGCATAGGTACTGCTCAAAGATTGGTAATCATCAGGCGTTGCCTCAAGAAAAGCCCGATCAGCTAATTTCATAACCGCAATCTGATGCGCCTTGTTATCCTTAAATATTTCAGAGACGTTGGTATAAATAGCTCGTGCATTTTCCTCCCCTCCTTGACGAGCCAGCACGTCAGCCATGCGCACCAGCAATACGGGAGCAAATTTTTTGTCAGCATTTGCAACAATCAACCTGGCCAGCAACTGCCTGCCGCCAGGCAGGTCGCCACTACGGGCAATGCTGTCCCCATAGTAGAACATAATAGCCGGATTAAACGTCAAAAACTCCTGCCACTGACGGACTGCCTCACGAAATGTCTCCAGCGATTGGGCGTACTTCTGCAGGCGATACTGAGCCTCTGCCAGTCGATAGAGGGCCAAAGGTCGAATCTGGGTCTGCCGCGCTGCGAATGAAGCAAAACCATCTTCTGCTGCCGTTAACTTACCCTTATACAATGCCCCTTCTGCCGCCAGAAACAGACTTTGTTCCTCATCATTCAGCAGGGCTTTAAGCGCATTCCGGTCGGTGGGTACAAAAGGGATATCCGGCTTAAGGGGCGGGTCAAAATTATTCACGAGCTTTTCAGCACCGTTTCTGATTCTTTCCCTGCCGGGTAACGCTTTATTGCGTGATGAACGTGCCAAAAAAATCGGCCCAACATCCAGAGAAACTGCTGGCACGCCATCTACGTGGACCATCCGCCAGCCAACTCGATTAGCCGCAACGGCAAAGGTCAGCACCGTATCACTCCCGCGCTGCGACACCACCAGCCCGCCAATGTTTGCATCCGAATAACTGCGCAATGACTTTAGGCGGGGTGAAGAGGCGTCACTGAACCTGATTCTCAGGCGATTGCCTGGAATTTTTGAGAGTTTGAAGCGGGGTTCATCAGAAAGTTTAACGGTTATGCGGGTGAAATGCGATTTAGGGCGCACTTCAATGCGATGGATTTGGTTGGGAATGGATGCGTATGAAGTTAGCGGCATAAGCAGCAATGCCAGTAACAGTAAGGACAAGCATGCCCCCAGAGCAGATCGTCGATGGGCAGGCCTGTTCAAGAGCAGTACAGGTATCAGGCGGAGGGGAGGCGACATAACCGTTTCACTTTACTAGCCAGTTCGTCAGGATCACAAGGTTTGATAATAATATCCCGCGCACCGTATTTAAGGGCTTTTAGCACGGCGGTACGGGTCCAGCGCTGGGCGCACATAATAATCGGGACCGGTTGATCCTGACGCAAGGCATTGATCTTGATACAGACTGCAAGCTCCCGATCATCGGCATCCTGAGACCCGATCAGCACCAGCCGCACATTCCCCTGGGAAAAGACCTCTTTGACATCGGCATTCAGCGTCGATTCAACCAGTTTGAAGTTGGTGAACTTGAGTGACTCCAGGAGTTGCGCACGCTCTTCATCACTGTCTTCAAAAACGGCAATCATCTCCTCACCAACAGTACCGGCAATACCAGCGGTCTTGCGAACAGGCGCTTCATCGCTGGCAGCTGCTGGCGTATCAACAGTGCCACTATCCCCGACTCCTGCGGCCGTGGAAGTGGCAGTAGCTGTCTCTTCAACTGCTGCTGAAGGCGCTTCTGACGGAGGGTCATACTGATTTCCCAGCTCAACCGGAATCAGCACATCCAGATGATGCATCTCCTGACCTTCCATCTCCAGTCGGGAGCGAAACATCAGATAATCGCCGTTTGGCAGTGGATCATCGTCAGTCAGCGGATCAATCTCGGGAACATACTTCTTTGAGCCAAGCAACTTCAGATGCGCCTTGCCTGATAAAGAGCCCTGAAATGTCGTATTCATGGCGCCATTGATCATATTGCCGATTTCACCAAATGCATCGATGTCATCAGGCTCAATAATCGAGAGGCGCTGTTTTTCTTTGATTCTTGGGGCGGGTATACCCAACAGCAGGCTGCTCATCAAAATCGCATCCCGCAGGTTAAAGACAAGATGAAACTGCCCCGGGTACTCTTCCCGTGATTCTACCGCCAGCACAAAAACGCCGTCATCAAGGTCACCAAAGTAGGCAGCCTTGCTAAAGGTCAAAGAGTCCGTCAGGGTTGCAGTCAACCCCTGCCCCAGCAGCATACCGGCTTCTTCACCGGCTTGCCGTAGAGCGGTCTCCAGCATCTCATGCAGCTTTACATAACCATCCATCAGGGACTCACGGGAGATACAAAGTGAACTGCACGGGGTGCACGCGCACCCCGTACTTGTTAAATCGGGGGATTACTCTTCTTTCTTGAGGGTAAGACCGACAAGGAACCGTTCGCTGCCGTCAACATTGAACGGAATAACAACACAATCAATGTCTGAAAGGGAGTTAACCGTATAATCCTCACCAGCTATCACAGTTGGAATGGAAAGCTTGACGTCAAGCCCGCCCTTGGAGAGGATCATCTTGACACTGCCACCCAGCATATTGGCAATCTCGCCAATGGCGTCATTCAGATCCTCGCCGCCTTCCTCAACTTCGCCTTCATCCATCCCCAGCATGGCGCCGGTGATCTTTTTGGCAAGGTGCATCGGGCAGTGCATGGAAATAACACCGGAATAGGTACCGGCAAAACCAACCATACCGGTGATGCTGCACTTGAAGTGAGTAATCGGTTCCTTAAGCGGAAAATCATCAGCCGGCTCCATCATCACCATTGTGGAAAAAACCTCACGGGTGGCGTTGATAATGTACTCGGAAAGCTGTTGTTCCGAGAACTTGAGACTATCGGCAATCTCGGCATTCAGACTCATAGGAGCGCTCCCAGCTTTTCATTCAGCTGTTCAGGAGTAAAAGGTTTTTTGATACTGTCTTTAGCACCACTTGCGATGGCATCGGCAATGACATCCTCGCCACCCTCAGTGGTAATCATCACAATCGGCATTGAAAAGCCATTGGCACGTACCGCCTTGACAAACTCAAGACCATCCATGTTAGGCATATTAATGTCCGACAGAATCAGATCAACCGTCTTTCCTGAAGTTTGCAGGACGTTCAGCCCTTCAATACCGTCCCCGCCCTCAAGAATATCGTCCACAGGCAGACCAGCCTGACGGAGCGAGCGGGAAATAATTTTTCTCATGGTGGATGAATCATCAACAATCAGAATGTTAGCCATATACGTGTTCCTCCCTATGCCCGACGGGCGTCATTAAGATCGATATAAAAAAATTCTTGCGACATTTTTTACCATAGATCAGGCAAAAAATTCAAACCCTGAATTTGCCCATCAGCCTCTGCAATTCGTCCGCCAGACGGGACAGCTCCTCTGCAGAGCTTGCCGAGTCCTGCGCCTTGTCTGTACTTTCCTGCACGACATCGGTAATCTGGCGAATACTCTGGCTGATCGTATTGGTGGTGGCGCTCTGTTCCTCAGCCGCCGTGGCAATTTGGCTCATTTGCTGGGTAACATTCTGAATTTCATTTGTAATAACGCCAAGCGCCTCACCGGATCGGCTTGCCTCACGGGTACCGTTTTCCACTTCAGCCACACCGTTTTCAATAGCCTTGACCGCACCACCGGTCTCCTGCTGAATCATACGGATCATATCACCAATTTCTTTGGTAGCCTTGGTGGTCCGCTCGGAAAGTGCACGCACCTCATCGGCAACTACGGCAAAACCGCGCCCTTGTTCACCGGCACGGGCAGCTTCAATGGCTGCATTCAAGGCCAGCATATTGGTCTGATCCGCAATATCTTCAATGGTTCCCACAATAGTGCCAATCTGATTTGACTTGGCCCCCAGCTCCTCAACATTGACAGCTGCCTCACGAACCCGCTCTGCAATCCGTTGCATACCGGCGATAGTTTCCTGGATAACCCGCGCACCGGTCTCTGTAGCCTGGTCTGCTTCTGAAGCACTTGCTGCCGAACGGGTACAGGAGTTGGCGATATCAAAAGCGGTTGCCGACATCTCTTCTGCAGCCACCGCCACTGAAGCGGCCTGTTCTGCCATCTCTTCAGAACTTGCCACCACCGCAGAGGAGTTACGACGTACGCTTTCAGCAACAATCGTTACCTGACGGGCATTTGCCGCCACCTGCCCGATGATGACGGCCAGATTCTCAACAAAGGTATTAAACCATCCGGCGGTCTCACCAATTTCGTCCTTGCTTGACACCTCAATCCGCTTGGTCAGATCACCTTCACCGCTGGCAATATCCTTTAAGCGCTCAGTCATGCTTGAGATTGATTTAAGTACCGGCATCACGATAAAGAGCAGCATCAGCACCTGCCCGATAGTCGAAACGACCAGAACTGCCAGCATAATCGTCTTGCCTTTTCCAATGGTGTCATCAAGCTCTACACTGGCCTTCTTGTGCAATGCTGCAGCAATTTTGGGGATATAGTCTTCCAGTTGAGGCTGAAATTCGTTGATGACATCCCGCAGTTCTTCACGGCCTTCGACAACATCTCCACCACTTTTGAAGGTTTCCACCAAACCTTTAAACTGATCCACATACGCCTTGCCCAACTGCTGGGCCTTGGCACTATGCTCTTTGATCTTCTTGTCAGTGTTAACCTTGTCCAACTGCTCAAGCACCTTGTAAACTTCAGTAACCTCTTTTTCTGCCCGGGCGGTCCACTTATCATCCTTACGGGTAAAAAACTCACCTTCGTACTCACGCGCCTTCAGCATATGGATAGAGCCCTGCATAGCTGCATGCTGAATCTTGGTAATCCGGTCCATCTGGTCCAGAGAAGAACTAATCTTGATAAAAGTAAACAGCATCAAACCGGTGACCAGCACCGCTACTCCGAGGAGAAAGACAATCAGCGCCGTCATCTTCTGCTTGATAGTAAAATTCATGACAAATCAGCTCCTTTACGTTAAACGATACTATACGCTAGTAGCTTTAAGTAGCATAAAGGGACGGTATGTCAATCGCTAAAAGCAGGTCTGAGGGGTATTTAATGAAAACAAAACAAGCTATAATTCTTGGAGTCAGCAGCTGCCTCTTAGGCGAAAAGGTTCGCTATGATGGCGGACATAAGCATCACCAGTATATTACCGATCAGCTGGCGTGTTATTTTCGCTTCATTCCGGTCTGCCCGGAAGTGGAATGCGGGTTTCCAACACCCCGGGAAGCGATGCGCCTGACCGGAAAGCCGGACTCACCTGACCTGATGAGTGTTAAGACCCAGCGCGACCTGACCGACCAGCTGTACCGCTGGAGTCACGAACGGGTCAGAGAACTTGAGCAACTCCAGCTGCGGGGTTTTATTTTCAAAAAGAATTCCCCCAGTTGTGGCCTGTTCAGGGTCAAGGTCTACCAGGATAAAGGCCCTCCCCTTACCAGCGGCCAGGGGCTGTTTGCCCGGGCATTGACTGGCGCATTCCCGCTGATGCCGGTAGAAGAGGAAGGACGTCTGAGCGATGCCCGTCTACGCGAAAACTTCATTGATCGGGTTTACAGCTATGATCGCCTGCTCACCTTCACCGCCTCCAAACCTGCTAAAGCAGACCTCATACAATTTCATACCATCCACAAACTGCTCCTGATGGCTCACTCCAATGAGCACTACCGGCGTATGGGAAAGCTGGTGGCCAGCACGCTCTCGCTGCAGGAGACACTGCCAAGCTACACGAAACTTTTCATGGAAGCGCTCCAGTTACTGGCCACACCAGCCAAGCAGACCAATGTCCTGATGCACTGCCTGGGCTACTTTAAAAACCAGCTTGAGGGATGGGAAAAGCAGGAGCTGCTGGACCTGATTGAACGCTATCGCATCGGCCAGCTGCCACTCATTGTACCCATAACGCTTCTCAAACATTACATTCGCCGTTTCAGACAGCCCTATCTGGAGGAGCAGCTCTACTTTTCGCCCCATCCTGACGAGCTGATGCTGCGGAACCACGCCTGACCGTTTTCGTTAGTTTCCATTGCAGCAACATTCTGGTATATATCAAAAAGCAAGTCAGACAAAATACAGGCCTGTATGGAGGACCAGACATGGCTAAAATTATGATTATTGATGACTCACTTGTTGCCAGAATGAGCCTCAAGAGCTGTATTCCCAAGGATAGCGGCCATGAGATCAAAGAAGGTAGTGATGGCAGCGCTGCCATTGCGTTATACCAGACCTTCAAGCCGGATCTGACCTTCATGGACCTGACCATGCCCGGTATGGACGGTATGGCTGCCCTCGCAGAAATCCGCAGGCTGGACCCGACTGCCAAGGTAATCATCCTGACTGCTGACATCCAGACACGCACCATTGAACGGGTTATGGAACTGGGAGCCTTTGGCTTACTGAAAAAGCCCCCCGTCAAGGAGGCAGTACGTGCGGAGCTGGAGAAAACATTGGTAACAACACCATGAGTGATCCGCTACGGGAACTGACCGAGCTTGAAAAAGATGCCCTCCAGGAGATCATGAACATCGGCTTTGGCCGTGCGGCTGCAGATCTGGCCGAGATCATCAACCTGCATGTCATCCTTTCTGTACCGCATATTGCCGTGCTCCACTCTGACCACGTGATCAGCTATATCCACGATGAGATTCCCGACACCACCGACATGAGCATGATCACCCAGTTTTTTAGCGGCAAGTTCAGCGGCGGCAGCTTCCTGGTCTTCCCCCACGGCGAAGGACGCAAGCTGTTACGCATATTTGACGGCGAGATGGCGCTCATCGGCGAAAATTACGACATTGATGTCCTGGAAAAGGAAACTCTGGTAGAAATTGGTAATATTATTATTGGCGCCTGTGTCGGCAAGATCGCCGAGATGCTGGGGGATGTAGTCAGCTATGCCCCCCCTCGCTTTTTCTCGCAGGAACAGATTTACGAAACCCTGACCGATGTTTTGAACGAATCAGACTCCTTTGCCATTCTGTTCAAAACCGTCTTTAATTTTGAGCAGTACAATGTCAGCGGGTACCTGTTTCTGGTCAGCCAGTACAGCATCATGCCATGGCTGAAACAGGCCATTGCCGAATTCCTGGAACCCTATGAATGAATACCGACAGATATTCGACACCATCAACCTTGGATTGGTGGTGCTTGACCGCCAACTGAACGTTACCGCCTGGAACCGCTGGATGGAACTGCACAGCGGGATTCGTTCAGAAAAGGTGATCGACCAACCGGTTTGCAACCTCTTTCCCTCCCTATGTGACAGCAGCTTTAACCGGATTGTCAAAAGCGTTTTTGCCTTTGGCAGCTACGCCTCCTACTCCCAGAAGCTGCACAAATATCTCATCCCCATGAAGAATCCACATGGGTCATCAACGCTGTTCCCACAGATGCAACAAAACTGCACCTTTGGCCCGATACGGAATGAAAACAAAGAGATAATTGCCGTTTATATCTCTGTTCAGGATGTAACTGACTTCGTGGTATACGAACAAAAGCTGATCAGGATGGCAAAGATTGATAGTCTGACCGGGATCTACAATCGCCGTTACCTTGACAGCCGACTGACTGAAGAGATCGAACGTTCCCGACGTCACGGCAATCCGTTAAGTGTCCTGATGATGGATATCGACCACTTTAAAAAGATCAACGACACCCAAGGCCACCTCTGTGGCGACTACGCTCTCCGCAAAATCTCAGAACTTTTGCAAGAGCTGGTACGAACCTCTGACATCCTGGGACGGTACGGTGGCGAAGAGTTCTGCTGCGTCCTGCCGGAGACCACCTTTGAGCAGGCCGTTGTACTGGCTGAACGTTGCCGGGAGCAGATTGCTGCCAGTCCGTTCTCCTGCACCGACCAGCAGAGCAGGGCAACCATCAGCATCGGGGTTACCGGCATGCACCGCGATGACACGCTGGACAGCATCATCAAACGGGCCGATGATGCCCTCTATCAGGCTAAACATGATGGTCGCAACCGGGTCTGCAGCTATCCCGTCCCATCTGAAACCAGCTCATGATTGATGAATTTGCTGAAATACGGGAGGCCTTTGCCCTGGAGTCGGTTGAGATGCTGGCTGAAATGGAATCAGCGCTACTGATCCTTGAGGCACAACCAACGGTAGGAGACGACTTTAACCGACTGTTCAGGGCAGTACACACCATCAAAGGGTCTGCAAGTATTGTTGCTGCAGATCAGGTGGAAAGTTTCTGTCACGCACTTGAACATCTGTTGGTGCAGGTGCGAGAAAACGAACTTCCCCTGACCAAAGAGCTGCTGGCCCTCTGCCTGCAGTGCCATGACCAGATCAAGGCGCTGATTGCCGCCTTTGAGGCCTCAGACTGCCAACTTCCGCCCCGCCACGAACAGATTCTGGCCCTGATTACCCAGTGGCAAGCTCCTGCTATCGTTGAAACGACAGCCCCGCCAGCGCCTGAAGCACTCCCGCAGACTGACGAGGCAAGTACCGAAGAATCCGCAGCATCCCAAAAGGTCGTCCGGGTTGACGCTCAGAAACTGGATCAACTGATCAACCTGGTGGTTGAACTGGTTACCGCCTCTTCAGAGCTGGAATCCCACGTAAAACGTCTGGGGGACAGCGCCTCCTTTGAATCAGCCTCTGCGGTCTCGCTACTGGTGAAGAAGATTCAGGAACGGGCCATGGTGTTCCGCATGGTGCCGGTGGGAGACCTCTTCCGACGTTTTCAACGCCTGGCACATGATCTCTCCGCCTCATGCGGCAAAAAAATCCAGCTAGCAACAGCAGGGGCCGAGACCGAGCTGGACAAGGTTATGGCAGAACGGCTGCGTGAGCCGCTGGTTCATCTGATCAGAAACGCCATTGATCACGGCATTGAGCCACCGGCTGAACGGCTGGCGCTGGGCAAACCGGCCATTGGCACCATCAGAATGAACGCCTTTCAGGAGGCTGGCAGCATTGTCATTGAAGTCAGGGATGATGGCCGGGGTATCAGCCGTGAACGGGTACTGCACAAGGCGGTTGAGCGGGGCCTGATCCGCCCCCTTGAAGCAGCTGACCGCGACCCGCTTTCGTTAATCTTTGAACCTGGTTTTTCCACCATGGAAGAGGCGACTCTGCTCTCCGGGCGTGGCGTGGGTATGGATGTGGTCAAGCGGACCGTTGAAGAGCTGCGGGGGAAGATCGACCTGACCAGCATTGAAGGCCAGGGAACCTGCTTCCAGCTCAGAATGCCGCTCTCACTGGCCTTGATTGATGGCTTTATGGTTATGGTGGGCAATGACTACTTTATCCTGCCAATGGAACTGGTTGACGAAACCATTGATTTACCTCTGGAGGCTGCTACTGAACTGCAACAACGGGGTTATCTGAACATCAGGGGAGAAGCATTGCCCTGCCTTGACCTGAACAGGATCCTGCAATCCGGCCATAGTCGACTATCTGACTCACGCTTTACGATAGTAGTGCGACAGGATGGACGACGGATCGGGTTGGCAGTGGACCGCCTGGTGGGCGAAGTCAAAGCGGTTATCAAGCCACTGGGGAGGATCTACCGGGATGCCCGCATTATCTCCGGCGCCACCATTCTGGGCGACGGCACCATCGCCCTGATCCTCGACCTGCCGGAGCTGCTGCGGACACACGGCAGCTAGCAATAACGGGCTATAGTTCTTTACGATAGCGGATCAACAGATACAGCGCCCCCAGCCCGACCACAAGAGAACCAATTTCAACCAACCAGTTGATCGGCTTATCCACCCCCAGCGTCAGCATCGGATAGACCACCACCGAGATCAGACTGTTCACCGCAACAAGGTTCAGCAGCCATTTCATGCTATTATACTCCTGCTATCTGCCGTGCTGCCCGCAGCAGCGTATCAACCATGTTTGTCTCCCCAGCTTCACTGTAGAGACGCAAAACCGGTTCAGTACCAGAGGGGCGCACCAACAGCCAGTCGCCATTATCAAATACAAACTTGAAGCCATCACTGAAGTTGGTGGCAGCAACCGTCCGCCCTGCAATGGTCGCAGGAGGATCGATCCTCAAACGCTGCAGCAACGCCTCTTTTGCCTCGCTACTGATATGGGTGTCAATCCGGCGGTAGTAAAAGTGACCAATCTCATCCATGATCTCTTCCAACTGTTGCCGTAACCCCTTGCCGGTAACTGCAACCGTTTCCAGCAACAAAAGCCCCATCAGCAGGCCATCCCGCTCCGGGATATGGCCGCTGACGCCCAGGCCACCTGATTCCTCCCCCCCCATCAGGATCTGCTTCTCCAGCATCAGCTGACAGATATGCTTGAAGCCGATCGGTGTCTCATAGAGTGGCAGATCATACTTTTGGGCCAGCAGATCAATCATCCGGGTTGAGGAAACCGTCTTGACCACCCCGCCTGACAGACCTTTACGCTCAACCAGATGCTTCAGCAGCAGGGTAAAGATGGCATGGGATGAAAAAAATTCTCCCCGCTCATCCACCGCCCCGATCCGGTCTGCATCACCGTCCAGTGCCAGGCCAACCTGATAACGACCACTTGCCAAAAGTCCGCATAATTCCTGCAGATTTTCTCCGATCGGTTCTGGAGGACGCCCGCCAAAGGAAGGGTTCGACTCTGCGTGGATCTCATCAATGCCAAGCAGACGCCTGAAAAAACCGCTGCCTGCCCCAAACATAGGATCAGCCACGGCAGGGATACCGGCCTTGCGGATCGCCTCGATATCAACCAGATGACCAAGCTGCTGTAAATACCCGGTGGCGGCATCAAACTGCTCAATCCTGCCGCTGCGGCAGCCCTCTTCAAACGGGACCGAACGGGCCAGACGCCCTTCAGTCCTGTTATAGGCAACAATCTGCTCCAACAGACATGTGGTCTCTGGCCGGGCTGAACCGCCATAGTTCTCTTTAATCTTGAAACCATTATAGATTGGCGGGTTATGGCTGGCAGTAATCATGACACCGGCCCCGGCCTGTAACGCCTTGGCTGCCCAGGAAACCGCCGGTGTTGGCGCAACATCGTCACACAGAAACACCCTGACATCATTTCCAGCTGCTATTTCAGCCACACGGGCGGCAAATTCCCGCGACAGAAAACGACGGTCATACCCCACCACCAACCCCTGATCCGCCAGCCCCTCACGGGTCATCCAGTCCATGGTGGCCTGAGCCACCAGATCAAGGTTATCAAAGGTAAATTCCCGGGCAATCACACCACGCCAGCCATCAGTTCCAAATGTTATCTGTGTCATGCTTCCTGTTTGCCCTCCATTTTATAGATCCAGACCAGTAGCTCAGCAACGGCTCTATATAACTCAGCCGGGATATGTTCGTCCAGATTCACCTGCATCAACAGGGTTACCAGTTCAGGCGACTCATGCACATACACACCGGCCTCCTTGGCACAGGCAATGATCGCCTCAGCCATGATCCCTTTACCCTTGGCAACTACCACCGGCGCATAAAAGCCCTGTTTGTAGGACAGTGCCGCGGCCATTCGCTGGTCATTAAACTGGCGTTCACGAGCCATGTTTCACCAGAATACTGCCCGGTTCAAAACCGGCTGCAAGCAACTGTTCCTGCAGTTCTCCACGTCCTTGCTCCAGCAGGCTGGCTGCACGTTCCTGGTCAGCCCCGATCACCAGACCAAGATGCGCTCCATTCAGACTTAAGGCAACCTCTACACGCCCCAGTTTTGGCAGGGTCAAGGCAAGCGATGTCTCCCACGGGGTAGCCTGTTCCTGTTCATCGCTGCCACGTCCCCGCCCTTCCCGATCCTTAATCCGCCACTCCATCGGCTGACCGGGAAACAGTTCACCATGAAAGAGCAGTTGGCCGGTCTGGAGGGTTGCCAGCTGTTCCTTAACAATCGCCATGGTACGCGGGTCGCTTCCTTCCTGGCCTTGCAGTAGTGCCGTACGAGCTTCCTGCTGGCTACCCGGAGGTATTGAAAGACGCCCCTGCGGTTCCTGTAGCAACTTTTCCAAGGAGTACTCACCACTGAACCAACGGGAAAGATGGGCCTCATAGAACAGGCCGCTTTCTTTCAAGCCCTGCTTCAAAACCAGTTCTAGCTGTGCAGGATCAGAGGGGGTTCCCTGTAGCAGGGTGCGCAGTATCCCCAACCCCTCCTTAAGGGGCGCCGACTGATCCTGCATACCCAGCAGCGTGCTGACCCAACGACCGGTCTGACTGACCAGCGCATCGCCGCCTTTACCATAACGCACCAGCAGAAAAGTGGGAGGATCTTCACCAACAAAAAACAGGTTCAGACCATCACCGGCCTTCATGCCCTTAGGCAGCAGCACCTCCATGGCCTGACCGCCCACCTGAATCATGAACCGGCCACCTCCCAGCGATTGCAGTACATCACCACGCAGTTGCTGACCGACCTGGAAGCCTTTAAGCGCATCAGCAGGGATCTGCGGTTCAAGCAGGGCAAGACGGTTCCCCTGCATTAACGATTGCAGCAGCTTGAGCACACCTTCATCCAGCTTGCCATCTGGAACGGGCACCGCTTTATTCTGCAAAGAACGCGCTGACAGGTTGGCTGATGCACCATAGGTCATCGCCTCATCCAAAATCGCGGCCAAGGCGGAAGAACCGGCTGGCAGGTTACTGACCACCTGTTGCAGGCGTCCCATAACGGCACGTTGCGCCTCGCCTTGCCCTTCTTCCTTGCTTACCAAGGCACTCAGCCAACGGGCTGCATCGCTCACCGTACTGGGCTGTTCCTGAACCGGCTGGCCCAAAAGGGCAAACACCAGCTTTGGCTGCTGTGTCACCAACGCCAACCGCAGTATTTCGCCCTGCACAACCGGCTTTGACAACTGCAGCTCTAACGATTCACCTGCCAGCTGCACCAGTACCCGGCCACCGGGCAGCCGTCCCTGCACCAGAGCATTGGCCTCATCACCCGGTTGAAGCGGCAATGGCGCCAGAGGCTGATTAGCCACATCAACCAGAGTCAAACGTGCCCGTTGGGCCAGATTCAGTAACAGTTTTGAGGCAGTATCTTCAAAGGCGGCTGTTGCCCGACCGCCCAGACCTGTTGAGGCACTGGGCGGCTGGCCAGGCTCATCCCCTACATTCTTACCCGGTTGGTCAAGTAAACCGCCCGGCGCAACGACAACTGCCCGCCCATCAGTGCGATAGGTCAGAAAATCATCCAGAAATCCTGCCAGTACACTGGTCTGCCCGCTTGATTGCCGCAGCAGATCGCCAATACTCTGAAGCGATGAGCGTTGGCCTGGTTGTGAAAACTGTTCGTTGGAGACCAACAGCGACAACAGACGAGAGGCATCGGAGAGACTGACCGGGGGAGCCGTAACCCCTGGACGGGCCATGGCAAAGGTAGGGCGAGGATCATTGCCGACAAAGGTGAGCTCAAGGTTCTGCCCCTGACGCACCGCCATCTGCAGGTCAAGCTGCAACTGCTGTCCACCGATCTGAACCGGTATCTTGCCAGCCTGGGGCTGGCCGGTCACTTCAGCCGTTACCCGCTGTCCCGGCGCAAGGGTAAGCACCTGTTGGCCAATCCCCACCGGGGCTGGTTCAACCGGCTCTACCGGTACAATCGCCAGGTTTGAGGTACGGGACAGCAGGTCATAGACCTGCTGTTGTATGTCAGAAGGAAAGGCCATGAAATACGTATCGGCTGTCAGGAGTACGTTCTGAAAAGCTTCCTATCCCCAGATCAGGTAGCCCGGCTCATAAATAAGCCCCAGCTCCCCGTGCTTTGGCATTACCCGCACCATAAAGCCATAACGTCCACAGAAGCGGCATTCAAGATCTCCGGCAAAGCGATAGCGGCCGTTCTCCAGTGTCTCTGTCACTGCCAACGGAACAATCTCGCCACCACGGATAACCCCTTGATTATCCAGGACACCAAAATAGCCTTCCACTGCCACTTCATCCGGCTTCAAGTCACCCAATCTAACGGTAACACCAACCGGCAGGCTACTGCCCACCGCCACTGAATCACTTAGCTTTGCCTCTGTAGCCTCAATAGCGACCTGGCTCCAGCCTCCGAAGACCCGTTTCTTCCAGGCAGCCAACTCCTTGGCAAGCCCCAGATCATTGGCTTCAAGCCGTGTCCACTGGCGGTAGGAAGGGATATAGGAGAGCTGGGCGTATTCCTCAACCATCCGGTCGGTTGAAAAAACCGGGCAGAGCGACTGCATTGAGGCCTTCATCATACTGACCCAATCACGGGGAATGCCGTCACCGCCGCGCTGGTAGTAGAGCGGCACCACTTCCTTTTCCAGCAGATCATACAGGGCGCCACTCTCCACCTGATTCTGATATTCCAGATCAGCGTAGACCTCACCCTTGCCGATGGCCCAGCCGTTATTCCCCTGATAGCCTTCACACCACCAGCCATCCAGGATAGAGAGGTTTAAGCCCGCATTAAAGGCCACCTTCATGCCACTGGTACCGCTGGCCTCCATCGGTCTGCGGGGCGTATTCAGCCAGACATCCACCCCCTGCACCAGGTGGCGGGCCACTTCCATATCATAGTCCTCAATAAAGACGATCCGGTGCCGGAAGCGCTCCTGATGGGAAACCTGTACGATCTGACGGATCAGCTCCTTACCCTCGGTGTCATGGGGATGGGCCTTGCCGGCAAAGATAATCTGTACCGGACGATCAGGGTTGTTCAGGATCCGGTCCAGCCGGTCCAGATCACGCATCAGCAGGGTGCCCCGTTTGTAGGTGGCAAAACGACGGGCAAAGCCGACCGTCAACACCTCCGGGTCCAGCACCTCATCTGCTGTGGCAATCTCTTTGGCAGTAGCCCCCACCTTCTTCAGCTGTTCCTTCAGGCGACAGCGGGCAAAATCTACCAGCCGTTCGCGGGTACTTTGACGGGCACGCCAGATCTCGGCATCCGGTATTTTGCCGATTCTGCGCCAGACATTGTGATCAGTCGGGTCATCCAGCCAGCGAGTGCCCAGGTAGCGCACCAACAGACTGCCCATCTGACCTGACATCCAGGTGCGGGTGTGGACCCCGTTGGTGATTGAGCTGAGCGGCAACTGTTCTTCCGGCAGTTCCGGCCAGAGATTCTTCCACATGCTGCGGGAGACCTCGCCATGCAACTGGCTGACACCATTGGCATGGCCAGCCAGTTTCAGGGCCAGCACTGCCATGCAGAAGCTCTCGTACTGGTCCGCCGGGTTCTGACGTCCCAGACCTAAAAACTCATCGCGGGAAAGATTAAATGACTTGATGTACTTGGTAAAATACTTGTCCAGCATATCGGTAGGGAAGTGATCGATCCCGGCCTCAACCGGGGTGTGAGTGGTAAAGATATTACCTGCCCTGGTCACCTCACAGGCCTCGTTAAAACTGATCTTCCGTTTTTCCATCACCAGTCTGATCCGCTCCAGGGCCAGGAAAGCGGCATGGCCTTCATTCATGTGACAGACATTGGGGATGATCCGCAGGGCGCGCAGGGCACGCACCCCGCCGATTCCCAGCAGGATTTCCTGCAGCATCCGCATTTCCTGGTTGCCGCCGTACAGTTGCGAAGTAATCAGACGATCTTCCGGGCTGTTTTCTTCCAGATTGGTATCCAGCAGATAGAGTGGCACCCGTCCCACCTGCACCCGCCAGATATGGGCCTTAAAATGGCGTGGACCGAATTCCAGTTCAATCTCAAACGGACGACCCAGCTGATCCCGTTCCAGGGTCAGCGGCAGGTTGTAGAAGTCGTTTTCCGGGTAAATTTCCTGCTGCCAACCCTCGTTATTTAAGTACTGACGGAAATAGCCCTGACGATACAAAAGCCCCACCCCTACCAGAGGCAGCCCCAGGTCTGAGGCTGATTTAAGGTGGTCGCCAGCCAGAATCCCCAGGCCACCGGAGTAGACTGCCAGCGATTCATGCAGGCCGAACTCCATGGAGAAGTAGGCGGTTTTCAGTTCAGCGTCACCGTTGTACTCCTTCTGAAACCAGGATTTCTCAGACAGATAGGCGGTCAGCTTTTCATCCACCATCTGCAAGTGGGCCATGAACCCTTCATCCTGCTTCAGTGACTCAAGGGTTGTCTGCTGCAGTATTCCCAGCATCTCCACCGGATTGTGACGGGTGGCGTTCCAGAGATCAATATCCAACCGCTTGAACAGGGCAATCGCATCCGGGTCCCAGGACCACCAGAGGTTGTAGGCGATCCGCTGCAGCGGGGCCAGTTCATCGGACAGGGAAGGAACAACGGTGAATGTGTGGAGCAGCTTGGAGAAATCCATGGAACACCTCGGGAAAAAGGGAAGCAAAACAACGAATCAAAAACTTATATAGCACGCGGATTAAATCTGATTTAAGCGGATTAACACGGATTACCAACAGGATAAAATTCTTGGGTGGTAATCCGCGTCATCCGCGTGCCATTGTCGTTAATGATTACAATGAAATATCACCGGAAAACACTTCCGTAGCCGGACCGGTCATAAACACCGGCCCGTTCTCAACCCACTCCAGCTCCAGGTCGCCGCCAGCCAGATGATTAAGAATCTTACGGTCAGTCAGATTATTCAGCACACCGGCCACACAGACCGCACTGGCGCCGGTACCACAAGCCAGAGTTTCCCCTGCACCACGTTCCCAGGTACGTTGTTTGACTTCAGTACGGGAGATGATCTGGATAAACTCCACATTGGTACGGCGGGGAAACAGCTGGTGGTTCTCGATCAGAGGGCCGTAGGTGGCCACCGGAAAATTGTCCACGTCATCGACATAGATAATGCAGTGGGGGTTACCCATGGAGACACAGGTGATCTTGAAGGTCTTGTCCAGGACGGTCAGCTCTTCAGCCACCACCTGGGGGGTCGGCGTGCCGTTCATCGGGATCTCTTCACGGGAAAGCCGTGGCGGCCCCATATTGACCCGCACCCGATCAACCTTATTGGCAACATCGGGGAACAGTTGCAAGGTCAGGATACCGGCACCGGTCTCGGCCGTAATCTCGGTCTTGGTCACAATACCGTGGTCATAGGCGTACTTGGCTACGCAACGAATACCGTTACCGCACATCTCCGACTCAGAACCATCGCTGTTAAACATCCGCATCCGCACATCAGCCTTATCAGACGGCATGATCAGGATCAGGCCGTCTGAACCGATCCCGAAATTGCGGTTACTGACCTGTATTGCCACCTCAGCCGGGTTTACAACCGTCTCTGCAAAACAGTTCACATAGACATAATCATTTCCAGCGCCGTGCATCTTGGTAAACTTCATTACCGTTCCTCCATTGAAAGCAATGTATTAGAATCAAGAAAGTAGCAGAATACCGTCACGGCAACAAGACGAAATCATGGACGTGGCACGAATGTAACGTGTATACTTTCTGCTCCATTCAGACCTGTTAAGGAGAACCAAAACGATGATTCGCCCCTTCAAAGGCATCGCCCCCCAGATCGACCCGTCCGCCTTTATTGCCGAAACCGCCGTGGTAATCGGCGAAGTCAGTATCGGTGCCCAGGCCAGCCTCTGGTACAACGTGGTGGCCCGTGGTGATGTTAACGCCATCAGCATCGGCGCCCGCAGTAACATCCAGGACCTGACCATGCTGCATGTGACCCACAAGAAGCACGCCGATGATCCCGGCGCCCCGCTGGTCATCGGCAATGACGTGACAGTGGGACACTCTGTCACCCTGCATGGCTGCACCTTGAAAGATGGCTGTTTCATCGGCATGCAAGCCATGGTGATGGATAAAGCCGTTGTTGGCGAAGGCGCCCTGGTGGGTGCCCGGGCGCTGGTCACTGAAGGGACGGTCATTCCACCGCACACCCTCTGGGTTGGCGCTCCGGCCAAATACAAGCGAGACCTGACCCCGGACGAGATCGCCTGGTTGAACAAGTCTGCTGACAACTATGTGCGCTATTCGCGGGAGTTTCTGGAAGAAGGACTGGGAGAACAGCTGGAAAATCAGTAACCGGTAAATGCCAGATCAAGAGCTGCAATAATCTGACTGCGCATGTCCTTGAGAGAGCATACCTTTGCACCCAGAATGTTGAGGCTGACACCAACCATCTGGGGCGTTGACATAACCAACTGCACCTGCCCAATTTCCAACACAGGGTTCAATACAGGAATCGGTTTTTTGACCTCTGAAGCCAGAACAAGGGGTACGACGATCCGCGTTGGCAGATCAGTAAGGATGTCAGCCTGAACATCCAGCAGGTAAGGATATAACTGGCGTGTGTCGGCATTACTGTTTTCGTACAGATCAAACTGCGCCATCAGAAGCACCTCAGCTTATCACCGAAGCACCCCTGTTTTTCAACGAACCTGGCATACTCTTCTATCGCCTCTTTGCTCGTATCCAGCCATTGCTGACGCTTAATTTCCTGCATCTGCGCGGCTAAATGCCGCTCGAAGGCCTGAGACAGATTAATCTTCAATGCCTTTGCCTGACGCAGCAAATCACTGTTGATACTGAGATGGGTCGTCTGTTTCGGTGCATCAAGATCATAATAATAGGTTTGCATAGCCACCTTCCCATCCATAGGTAATAGCCATATTTTACCCACATAAATCCAAACATACAAGCAAGAGTAAGTCTCTTTTATGCACATACGCTGCTACCGGGCGAATTTAATGGCTACCCCGGTTGCACGATACTCAGTGGCAGGAAACGATGGGAATACGACAATATCAATCTGTCGGCTGGCGACTTCGGGCAGGATTACTGCATCGGCATTCAGTTTGCCCGCCTCTTCACGTAACGCCTGCGTTGCCCATTCTTGAAGTTGGGGTGGAATGACATAATCAGTAAAATAGACCTTACGGGTCACCTGAATTCTGCCAATTTTGTTGTAGGGTTGTTTAAGCTCGTCCATTGACATCACAGGAGGGAGGTTGCCGCTGGTACCGGCTATTGGTAGAGCGGCACACCCTCCAAGGATAAGTACCATCAGTAATGAATAAATCAGCCTAACCATCTATTTCACGCCATATACGACCTTGCGGCCAATACAGCTATAATCAATTTCACGGGTTGCCATCTTCGTGACATAGCCGGTCGTCGTATTGATCCGCCTGACAAACAGTACCACCTTGCTGTTGTTCAGATAATTGTAGGTGCCAACCACTGCTTCCGGTTGCGGGTAGTCGTCATGCTTGATTTCGCTGACACGGCGGGTCAGAGAAACCAGACCATTTTCATTCAACTTGAAGTACTTGCCAAATTCCGCTTGTACTATTTTGTAGCAGCAAACCTGGTTCAGACTTCCACGCATTAACTCGCCCATCAAGAGGCCGGAATCCCCCGGCATGTAAGATTTGAGATCAACAAAGTCTGTAACCAGCACCGTCTGCCGTCTGATCTCTTCCAGGGAGCAGGTTTTGGGTGTTACCGACAATCTTCCGTCTGGGGTTCTTGTTGCGCAGTCAGAACAACTATCGGTACAAAGTTCATAGGCCATTTCCTGAAAAAGAGGCTTCAGAGTTGTTGAATCAAGCAGTTGCGGTAAGGTCTTGCCGTAGCAGGGGCCATAGACCATATCGGTAACACAACCGCTGAGCAGGCATAAGCCTACCAGCAGCGTTATCAGGCGGATAATCAACGCACACCGCCATCAATCTTTGCTGGCATTGCCGAGTCACTGCTACTGAACGGAGTATCTCCAACCACCTTCATTGTTTTCAGGTGGTCATCATGGAAGAGCAATTCATCAGTAAACCATGTCACTGGCAGATGAATCTGGCCAGACGATACCACAAGGCCTGTATTGATATCTATTACGCGTGAGTTCACGATGATGTGGCCACCGGAGACGGAATAAGTACCCGCAACAATGCCACCTATCTTATACTGATCTCGTAACTTCTTAATATCTCTACTCAGCGAGAACTCGCCAGATTCATTGATGACAATATCTTTCGTGAGACGCACCTCAAAAACCTGCCATTTTCGCACCTGAAGTTCATGGATTATGTTTTCTGCGACCAGACGCCCAAAAGGCGTTGTCTCTGAAAGCCTGTTAAGGTTGACGAAACTTGTTACTATAAATGTGTTTGAGAGGCTCTTTCTGTCAGCGTTCCTTTCCAGTTGGTCACTTAGAAAGATCATGCGTGCATTAAATCGCCCTACGGTACTGCCGCTATCCTGAACACCAATCGGTTCGCTCACGATATACCGTTGGCCCGGTTGTAGGGTTGCAACTTGACCTGCCGGAACAGTTCCAGATGCAGGGTTGGTCGGATAGTTGGTTGTTGTTGCCATGCAGCCGCTTAAAGCAACGGAAAACAGCAAGACTGCCAGGATACAAATCTTCCTCATATGCCCCTCCATTATTGCACCACCAGATTGCGGGGCATGTAGATATACTCGACACGGTTTGTCTCGTACTCCCAATTCTTAGACCGATATGACACGGGATAATCCCGGCGACAGAGATAATCACCAGGCAAACAGTTCTGAGGGCACCAGACGTCTACTGCATATGCCAGCAACAATCACCGATCGGTCATTTGAACAAAGTCTTGGAAATACTATCAATCAGATACGGCAGTTGGACCACGACAGGCGGGAATTGTTACTCAACGCAGTCCGGGGCATGCTGGAGGGGCTTACCAGATAGCTATCCCTCCCCCTACACCAAAACATCAGAATTGACAGATCATCTGCAAATGACCATACTAGTCACAAGGAGATGACCACATGCAAACTGCGGCTGTTTCAGAGCTAAAAGCATCCACAAGCGAGTATCTTGCAAAGGTTAAGTCAGGAGAAGAAATCCTGATCACCGACCGGGGTACGCCGATTGCCAAAATTATCCCGCTTCGCCGGACTGAAGATGCGTTGGCCGCCCGTATGCTGCAGCTTGAACGGGCCGGTATGATACGAAGGGGAAGCGGCGGCATCACGGAAGAATTCTGGATGGCTCCTCGACCGCAGGATCGGCGGGGATGCGCGCTGACTGCGTTACTTGCCGAAAGGGAAGATGGGCGATGAGATTCTGGGATAGTTCCGCTCTTATTCCTCTGTGTATTGAAGAACCGCATTCTGAAACCACGCGCCTGCTGGCCCGTGACGACGGAGAACTGGCTTTCTGGTGGGGTACACCGGTGGAGTGCAGCTCATCATTTGCCCGATTACGGCGCGAAGGTGTCATATCTGCTGATGATGAGCAGCAGGTGCGTCGTCTCGTTGATCAGCTTACCCAGAGCAGCACCGAAATATCGCCTTCTGAAGAGGTTCGTGCAACGGCACGCCGCCTGCTGCTTCGCCATCCGCTAAGGGCCGCTGACGCCTTGCAACTGGCTGCGGCCCTGGTATGGGCTGCAAACAGGCCTGATGATCTGGGCTTTGTCTGCCTGGACAAACGCTTGCGAGATGCAGCCCGCATAGAAGGTTTTACAATCTTCCCGTCGGAGCTGCCATCTGTTTGATATCTCTAAACTCAATCCCTGAAAAACAAAACAGTTGACGGACTGATCCGGTCTTCTTATGATGTCGTCACATTTGTTGTAAAGGCTGGGAAGAGGAGTAGTAACAGAGGTACATCCTTTCAGAGAGCCGGTGGGTGGTGCGAACCGGTGGATGGAAACTGTGAACTCGCCTTGGAGCCGCTCCGGTGAACAACGTAGTAGCCAGAGACGCATTATCCACGTAACGGATCTAATTAAGGCCCTAACGTCGGTTTGTATTTTGGCCGAGACCAAGGCAGGCAAGGAAGAGACAGCGAAAGCGTACCGAGTAGTACGTTGAGCTGTTGATGACGAAGCCAACGCCGGTATCGGACAAAAGACGAAGCGACCGGGTGAAGATGGGTGGTACCGCGAGGCTTAAATAACGCCTTCGCCCCATTGACGAGGGCGGAGGCGTATTTTTATTTCAGGACACCACACACAGGAGGTGGAGCATGGCAAAAGCCAAGCAGGCAGCAAAAGATGAGACACGGGTAATCAAAATTTTTGACACCACGTTGCGGGATGGCGAACAGGCACCGGGCAACAGCATGAATATTGAGGAAAAGCTACGTTTTGCCAAGCAACTACAAAAACTGAACGTAGATGTAATTGAGGCTGGCTTTCCGATCGCATCAGAAGGTGACTTTGAGGCGGTCAAGAAAGTAGCCCAAACCATCAAGGGACCTGAGATTGCCGGCCTGTGCCGCTCCAACTTAAAGGATATTGACCGGGCCTGGGAGGCGTTGAAATACGCCGGTGAAAAAGGGCGTATCCACACCTTTATCGCCACTTCAGACATCCATATGAAATACAAGCTGCAGATGGAACCGGCACAGGTACTGGAAGCAGCGGTCAAAGCGGTCAAGCGGGCAGCGGGCTACACCCCCAACGTTGAATTTTCCTGTGAGGATGCGGTACGGACCCAACTGCCATTTCTGGCCCAGGTGGTTGAGGCGGTGATCGCTGCTGGTGCCACCACGGTTAACATACCGGACACGGTTGGCTACACGGTACCGTTTGAGTACTTCAATATCATCAAGTACCTGAAGGATACTGTTCCCAACATTGAAAAGGCGGTTATCTCAGTGCATTGCCATAATGACCTGGGGCTGTCGGTGGCCAACTCCATTGCTGCGATACAGGCTGGCGCCGGACAGGTGGAATGCACCATTAACGGTATCGGCGAACGGGCCGGCAACTGTTCGCTGGAAGAGTTTGTCATGATCCTGCGTACCCGCCGCGATATCCTGCCTTTTGTCACCGGCATTGCCACTGAGCAACTGACCCCGGCCAGCCGCCTGTTGACGAACATCACCGGCATCGCGGTACAGCCCAATAAATCAGTGGTGGGGGCCAACGCCTTTGCCCATGAGGCTGGTATTCACCAGCACGGCATGCTGATGGACAAGTCCACCTATGAGATCATGACCCCTGAATCGGTCGGGCTGAACGCCAGCGCCCTGGTACTGGGCAAGCACTCCGGCCGCCACGCCTTCAAAAAGCGGTTGGAAGAACTGGGGCATGACCTGGATGACGAGATGCTGAACCGTGCCTTTGAACGTTTCAAGGCACTGGCTGATCTGAAGAAAGAGGTTTTTGACGAAGACCTGGATGCGATTGTAACTGATGAATCACGGGAAGAGGACCAATACAAGCTGGAGCATATCACGGTGACCTGCGGTTCCTTTGCGGTGGCCACGGCTACGGTACAGATGGAGATCAACGGCAAACCGGTTCGCACCGCTGAACTGGGGGATGGCCCGGTTGACTCAGCCCTCAAGGCGATCAGAAAGCTGACCAAGACCAAGGCCAAGTTGACCCAGTACAATGTTGGTTCCATCACCGGCGGCACCGATGCCCAGGGTGAGGTCACCGTGCGGGTGGAAGAAGGTGGCCATACCGTGGTGGGCAAAGGCTCTTCAACGGATATCATTGTGGCTTCAGCCAAGGCCTTTATTCATGCCCTGAACCGGCTGCACTGCAAACAGAAGCGGCTGACCGACGCAGTATAACCAGACAACCAACGGTAGGGGCACGGCGCGCCGTGCCCCTACAACCGCACCGTCTTATAGAGAAAATTCTTGAATTTATACAGCATTTTACGCTGTTCATCATCGTTCATACCATTTGACAGCGCCCCCAGATAACGCGCTACCCCCGGCAGAGGACGTCCGGCAAAGGCGCGCCCCTTCTCCACCACCAGCCGCACCACATCCCGTGAGATGTCATTACGGGTGAACGGCTCATAGACATCCTGCCAGAAATCTCCCCCGTGCCGGATTTTTTCGATAATTGTATCAGCCAGATGACTTGCCAGCTCCCGACCATCACCGCCCGACGTGACACTGCCCAGCCCGACACCCTTGATTGCTTGCCTGATCGACTCCCCGCCGATCAGATTCCCCCGCCTGAAAAACATCGCCCGCAACAGGATTGAGCGCAGCTCACGGATATTGCCCTCATACTGATGCAGTACCAGCTCTGATTTTGCGTCTGCCGCCAATACCGGCGGATCATCAGGATCGTTCTGCCCACGGTAGGTACGGTAGAGCTTACCCAGAAAGTGTACCGCCAGGTCTGGAATATCCTCCCGCCGCTCATTTAATGAAGGCAGGCGGATCGAAAGCTCGGCCAGACGGTGATAGAGATCCTCCCTGAAACGGCCTGCTGCAATCTCGGCTGGCAGATCTCTGTTGGTGGCTGCCACCAGCAGCACCCGGCTGAAACGTTCTGTATTCTCTCCCAGCCGCACAAAACCGCCGTTATCCAGAAAACGCAGCAGCTGCACCTGGGTCTTGGGATCAGCATCACCGATCTCATCCAGAAAGACCACCCCGCCCATACACTCTTCCAGAATACCCCGCCGGTCACTGGAAGCACCGGTAAAGGCTCCTTTTTTGTGTCCAAACAGCTCAGAATAGGTCAACTCTCCACTATAGGCCGCGATATTGGTCTTTTTGACCGGCAATTCACCATTTGGATTCAGTTGCAAGCGATAGAGAGAGTTGAGCGTACTGTAGAGGTTGTTAAAGAAAAACTCCTTACCTGAACCGGTGGGGCCGGTAATCAGGATTGAAGGCAGGCCGATGGTGGCCTCTTGAATGACATTCTTGTTCCAGAGTGTAACCCGGTTAAAAAGCGGCTGGGATACCGTATTGATAAAGTCAATCACCGCCTGGGAGGTGGGACTGACGCCGATGATATTTCCCAATCGATAGGAGGAGACGTGGGGGTCTTTGTAACCGACATCGGTGGTCAGGCGTTGCACTTCTCCCTGCAACCCTTCAATCCGCTGCAGATCTGAAAGATGGCGGGCTGTGAGTGAGCCGATGATCTGCAGGATGCGACGGTGTTCTTCAGTAAAATAACTGTAACGCAACGAGTTCAAACAGATGACCGCGATTACCTCGCCATCGCAGACCACCGGCACCGCAATCTCACTTTTCAGCAGCTCACTCATGGAACGGTGGAACCCCTCGCCGGCCCGTTCCTCATCAACACTACCAATAATTTTAGGTTGTTGGCTCCAGGCCACATAACCGGTCAGGCTGCGCTCCTCAGGGGCCAGATCTGCCCCACCCACAGGAAACGGCGGAATATAGCGTTTCAGCCATTCCTTGTTCTTGGCACCAATAATGACACCCTGTTCATCCTCAACCACCAGCCAACGCCGCCCATCCCGTTCCTCAACCAGGGCGATGCTGCCGGTATCCGCCCCGATCAGCTCAGTGGCCTTGGCCAGCACCTTGGTTAGAAACGGCTGCAGGGCTGCATCCCCTTCATTCAACAGGTCGGTAATTTCTGACAGCACCCGGATCTCCAGATGCTCACCCCCCACCCCGCTGACTACACTGGCCACCATCTCGGCATGCCCCTGCAGCAGCCCCATCTCAAACTCGGAAAAGCGGTACTCTTCCCGGCAAAAATAGTTCAGCAGACAGATCACCCGACGACTATGGGGATCAAAACGGGGTACCACATACAGGCTGCGCAGCGACATCTGCTCTGTCAGCTCGCGCTTCTGAAGATCATGACGGGCCAGGTCATGGATGAAAAGCGGCTTCAGCAACCGATCATCACTGATGACAGCCTGTTCATCCACATAGCGGGAGATCAGTGAGGCACCGGGCTCAAGCAGAATAGCACCCAGGCGGTCATACTGCATCTGCAGGGAAGGATCTTCTGCGTAGCTGGCCAACACTTCCAGCGCAGCAGAGCCGTCGCCGGAAACCACGGGGGTCAGCACGGAGGCCAAGGCCACTTTTTCCACCAAACGGACCGCAGACCGGACCATCTGCCCGGCGGCCTCCCGTTTTTTAGACTCTTCAAGCCGCCGTGCCAACTGCACCTGCTGGTGATAGCTGCGGGCCTCGTCCAGACGCTCAGCCACCTGTTGAATAAACTCTGCCAGGCGGGATTTGAGCTTGCCCGGCAGCACCAGATCACCCTGATCGCTATCAATACACAATACACCGATGGAACGCCCCCGGCTTACCAACGGGAGACAACTACTGGCGGTCAGGGCAAAACGTCCGGCAACCGCATTATCAAGCGCGCCTGCAGTCAGGTCACCGCTTCGGAAATCTGCCGGATACTGGCTGATAAAGACCCGAGACACCACGGCATCCTGTGTAATAATCGGAAACGCCACCTCACGCAGCTCATTGCCATCCGGTCCATTGGCAAAGGCGCAGACCAGAGCCCCGGAAATCAGGTCTTCAAGATAAATTCTGACCAGCTCAACACCGGAGATCAGCCTGACCCCTTCTGCCAATACATAAAGCAGCTCGGTCTGATTTTCCTTGCCATAGCTGTCAATTTTTAAACGCAGCGACTGTAGTAACTGGTCCTGTGGCATCGCCACCCCCCTGAGTTGTTTATCAACACACCAACACATAAAAGATACACGCTCTATGCGACATGAGCAAGCCAACAAAAACAACACAAAATTACCGGCCAACGGTTGACTTCATTGCAGTATTTAAATACTATGATTTTTAAATGCTTTAAACCTGACCTACTTTTAACACCTGCTTATCCTGCCAAGGGGGGTAACCATGCTGAACACCACTACACCCTACAAACAGGTATTTTCAGCCATACCAGCTCCGGTCATTATGCTGGACATGCAGGGGCATTTCGCCTTTGCCAACAAGGCTGCCTACAAAATTCTCCCCACCTGCGTTCCGCTCTCTGATGGTGTAAGCTGCAGCCCGCCGGACTGGCTTGCCGCTGAAATAGGTGCATTCCTGCAGTATAAAAAGGATGAACATTGCTTTGAACAGTGCCTGCCTCTGGAGACCGGCCAGCGCCACATTCAATTCACTCTGACCCGCCTGGATCAGGACGCACAGCAAAGCGGCATCCTGATCACCCTGCATGACATCAGCCGGCACAAGCGTGCTGAGCAGGCCCTGCGCCAGAGCGAAGAACGCTATCGCATGCTGGTTGAACACCAAAGCGATCTGGTGGTCAGGGTTGATACCGAGGGCAAACTGCAATTTGCCAGCCCTTCATTCTGTATGATGTTCGGTATTGATGAAGAGCAACTGGTGGGACGGGAGCTCTGCCCGATCATCAACAACAGTGGTCAGGGCCCGATGAAAGAGGCGATGAAGCGCTTGGATTGCCACCCAAAATCTTGTTATTACGAGATCAGCTCCCAAACCCTGGATGGCCCCCGCTGGATCGGCTGGGCCATGAAAGGGGTGGTGGATGAAAAAGGTAAAATAGAAGCCATTGTCGGTATCGGTCGCGATATAACGGATCGAAAAAAAGCAGAGCACGATATACTGCAGCTTGCCCATTACGACACCCTGACCGGACTACCCAACCGCAGCCTGTTCCATGACCGGCTCTCACAGGCCATCTCCCAGTCCAGCCGCACTGGTTCGTCACTGGCAGTCCTTTTTCTCGATCTGGATCGCTTCAAACATGTTAATGATGCCTTCGGACACCAGATTGGCGATCTGCTGCTGCAAGAGGTAAGCCGCCGCCTGAAAAGTTGTGTCCGTGCCACGGACACGGTTGCCAGGCTTGGCGGCGATGAGTTTGTCGTTATCCTGAACAGCCTTGTCAAATGTAGCCAGGCCGGTTCAGTGGCGTCCAAAATAGTCAGCGCAATGAGCCATCCGTTTCAGCTGGGTGGACATGAGCTGTATAGCGGTGTCAGCGTCGGGGTTGCTCTTTTCCCCACAGATGGTACCGATCTGGATACCCTGCTAAAACATGCCGATATTGCCATGTATCAGGCAAAGGAGAGCGGACGGGGTACCTTCAAGTTTTTTTCACCGGACCATAATGAAAAAATGGTGCAGCGGATGCAGCTTGAGCAGGCGCTGCGCCGGGCCATCGAACATCAGGAACTGTTTCTGGACTACCAACCCCAAATTGACAACGCCACCGGCACTGTCACCGGCGTTGAAGCACTGGTACGCTGGAATCATCCCCAGCTTGGCCTGCTGCTACCCGGGCTTTTCATCGGCATTGCTGAAGATACCGGCTTGATTATTCCGCTGGGGGAATGGGTGCTGCGGACCGCCTGTCATCAGGCAAGGGTCTGGCAAAAGGCCGGTTACCGTCAGCTACGGATGGCGGTTAACATCTCGCCCCGTCAGTTTCAACAACGGGGACTGATGCCGATGATCGATGAGATCCTGCAGGAAACCGGCTGCGACCCCAAAGCCCTGGAACTTGAACTGACGGAAACCACCCTGATGGACAATCCCGATGAAGCTGCTGTACTGCTCAAGGCCCTCAAACGCCGCGGTATCAGCCTGGCCATTGATGACTTTGGCACCGGCTATTCATCCCTCAGCCACCTGAAACATTTTCCGATTGATCGCCTCAAGATCGACCGTTCCTTTGTCAACGACCTGACCCGCAGTCCTGAAGACAGTGCCATTGTCGAAGCGATCATCGCCATGGCGCACCGCCTGCATCTGGAGGCAGTAGCCGAAGGGGTCGAACATAGTGAGCAATGCGCCATACTCCATAACTGGGGCTGCACAACATTTCAGGGTTTTCTTTTCAGCCATCCTCTGCCTGCCCAAGAGGTAACCGACCTGCTTGCTTCCAGCCAGTACAAAGCAGCCATACCGGTTGCACTGGCGTCCTGAAAAGCCAAGCATCCAATTGACAGCCCACCCTTCAGCGTCTAGTATGTCCCCAGTATCAGGAGGCATCTATGACGCAGGCTTCAAGCAGCTATATTCAGATAGTTCAAGCACTCCCGACACCAATCCTGCTCCTCAGACAGAATGGCATCATCCTGCATGCCAACCATCCTGCAATAACACTGCTGCAAGCCCTTGAAGGAATCACGCCACAAAGCGAGATCACCCTGGCTCCCTCCTGGATCATGGAGGAGCTTGAAACGTACCGGTCCCAAGCAACAGCCTCCCACCAGGCTGAAAAAAGTCTGATCAGCACCACCAACAGCCACTCCTTTATTCTGATCAGTATTAAACCGCTTAAAACCAGCTCTGATGACCTGCTGCTGGTCACTATCAACGACCTTTCCAAACTGCACCTGATTGAAGACGGCCTGCGCCAACTGGTAGAAGGGGTCTCCGAAACCACTGGCGAACAGTTTTTCCAGTTTCTGGTGCTGCATCTGGCAAAGGCGCTGGATGCTGACTTTGCCTTCATTGGCGAATTTGTTGATACCGAGCGAACAAGCATCCAAACCGTTGCCGTAGCTGTTGACAACGTCATACACGCCAACTTCCGCTTTCCTCTGCAGAACACACCTTGCGAACAGGTACTGACCAACGGTCTGCGTATCTACCGCGAAGGGGTTCAAGCACTGTTTCCCCTTGACCATCTTGCCCTTGAAATGGGGGTTGAAAGTTATATCGGCATCCCGCTGATCAGCTCACACAAAACAACCATAGGACCACTGGCGGTCTTCAGCCGCCGTCCAATCCGCGAGAGCCAACTGGCAGCATCCATGCTGCAGATTTTTGCGGCACGGGCTGCCTCAGAACTGGAACGCCTGCAAGCAGAACGGGTATTGAGAGAGACAGAGGCCCGGCTTAAGACCATAGTCGATTCGGTGCATACCGGCATTCTGGTAATTGATCCGGAAAATCACCGGATTGTTGATGTCAATGAGATTGCCGCCTCCAGCCTGGGTAGAACCCGGGAAGAGATGATCGGGACATCATGCCATCGTTTTATCTGCCCTAATGAAGAAGGACAGTGCCCCTTTACCGACCTGCACCAGACACTGGATAATGAAGAACGCGACCTGATCCGGGCCGATGGCAGCAGATTATCAGTAATCAAGACCGTCAGCCGGGTGGTGCTGGATGGCCGGGAACATCTGTTGGAGAGTTTTGTCGATATCAGCAGGCGTAAGCAGGCTGAAAACAAGCTTAAGGAAAGCGAAGAACGCTACCGGATGTTGGTGGAAAACCAGGCTGATCTGGTTATCAAGATTGACATGGATGGCATCCTGCGTTTTGTCAGCCCCTCGTTCTGCAAACTGTTTAACCAGACCGAAGAGGAGTTGCTCGGTAAACCGCTCATGCCGGTTATTCTGCCAGCCGAGCAACTTCTACCCAGCAACGGCTTTGAGCGAATGATCTGCAATGACACCAGCTACTATCGTGAATACCTTTCCCAGACCGTGGAAGGCAAACGCTGGATCGGCTGGGCCCTGCGCTGCATCTTAAATCCGGCAGGCCAACCAGAAGCGATTGTCGGCATGGGCCGGGATATTACCGACCGCAAAGAAGCTGAAACCACCATTGAAAAGCTGGCTTACCACGATCCGGTCACCGGCCTGCCCAACCGGACGTTGCTGCATGACCGGCTGCAACTGGCGATCAACCGGGCAGAACGCGATAATCAGGGGGTCGCGATCCTGTTCCTTGACCTGGACCGTTTCAAGGCGATTAACGACTCATTGGGACATGCGGTTGGCGATCAGCTTTTAAAACAGGTGGGCAATCGGCTGCTGGACTGTGTCCGTTCATCCGACACGGTAGCCCGCCTGGGAGGTGATGAATTTGTGGTATTGATCTCTGCCCTGGAAAATGACCATGCGGTGGGCAGCGTGATCATGAAGATCCTTGAACAGCTTGCCGAGCCGTACCTGATTGACGAACATGAGGTCTACTCCTCTTCAAGCATCGGGATCTCAATCTATCCGCGAGACGGCCGTGATGCTGAAGAGCTCTTGAAAAATGCAGATATGGCCATGTACCAGGCAAAAGAGGCAGGTCGCAATACCTGCCATTTCTTCTCACCGGAACTGAACATGCGGGCAACAGAACGGCTCTTGCTGGAAAACACCATGCGACGGGCCCTGGAGCGGGAAGAGTTTT
>CAZNWF010000016.1:0-39079 GCA_964576485.1 uncultured Geobacter sp.
TCATTGAACGCAGTCTGGTGCTTGACCGTGAGCGGATTACCCTGGACAGCCTGCCTGCCCAGGTTCGGGGGGCGATCAAGCGTTTTGACCTGCATGCAGCAGTAGAGATACCTGATGAAGGGATCGAGCTGGAACCGGCCCTTGAGAATCTTGAGAAGCAGTATCTGGTCAAGGCTCTGGAAAAATCAGGCGGCAGCAAGACCAAGGCCGCTGATCTGCTGGGGATGTCATTCCGTTCCTATCGCTATAAACTGTCCAAATTCGGCTTGGCCGCTGACGGGGAGTAAGCATCTCAGACTTCCCCTTGCTGTTACGCTATGGTATACAACCACTTACTCCACCTAAGGATTAGTCCATGTCTGAAAATCAGTTTCAACCCACTGCCCTGCTGGTAACCGGCGGGGCCGGTTTTATCGGCTCCAATTTTATCAACCGCTTTATGCCCTTAAACCCCGCTTGCCGGGTCATTAACCTTGATGCCCTGACCTATGCCGGTAACCTCAAAAACCTGACGGCTGTTGAGCAAAACCCCAACTATCGCTTTGTGAAAGGTGATATTGCTGATGCAGCACTGGTTGCCTCGCTGCTGGCTGATGAAAAGGTTGATGCGGTGGTTCATTTTGCGGCTGAGTCCCATGTTGACCGCTCCATCACCGGGCCAGAGATCTTTGTCCGCACCAACGTACTGGGTACCCAGACCCTGTTGGAGGAGTCCCGCAAACACTGGCAGTCCGGTTTGGTGGCTGATTTTCGCTACTACCAGATTTCTACCGATGAGGTTTACGGCTCTTTGGGGGAGACCGGCTTTTTTACGGAAGAGACGCCGCTGGCTGCCAACTCTCCCTATTCTGCCTCCAAGGCCGGCGCAGACCTGCTGGTGCGGGCTTACCATGAGACCTTTGGGATGCCGACGATCATCTCCCGTTGTTCCAATAACTACGGCCCTTATCACTTCCCTGAAAAGCTGATCCCGCTGTTGATCGCCAACATCATTGCCAGAAAACCGCTGCCGGTCTATGGCGATGGCAGCAATGTGCGGGACTGGCTGCACGTGGCGGATCATGGCGCTGCCATTGAGTGCATTCTAAAAGGGGCCAAACCTGGTTCGGTCTACAATATCGGTGGCAACAACGAATGGCAGAATATCGCCATTGTCAATCTGGTCTGTGACCTGCTGGATAGTAAGCTGGGCAGACAGTCAGGCGAAAACCGCAGTCTGATCACCTTTGTCAAGGATCGTCCTGGCCATGACCAGCGTTATGCCATTGATGCCTCAAAACTTAAACAAGATCTGGGCTGGTCTCCCTCCTACACCTTTGAAACCGGGATTGCCGAGACGGTTGACTGGTATCTGGCCAACCAGCAATGGGTGGTTGAAGTTACCAGTGGCAGCTACCGTGACTACTACCAATCGCAGTACGGAGGTGCAGCATGATCCTGGTGGTGGGAGCAAACGGGATGCTGGGGCAGGATCTGATGAGCCTGCTGGGGGAACGGGGCAGGGGGGTAGACCTGCCGGACATTGATATTACCGATATGGTCTCGGTGCAACAGGTGCTGACCGCCCTGAAACCAAAGGTGGTGATCAACTGCGCTGCCTACACGGATGTGGATGGCTGTGAAACCAACCCGGAGACCGCCATGCAGGTCAATGGTGAGGGGGTGGCCTTTCTTGCCCTGGTGACCCGTAGTATTGGTGCCAAGCTGGTACAGGTCAGCACCGACTACGTCTTTGACGGCAGTAAGGGAAGCCCCTACCGTGAGGATGACCTGCAGCAACCGTTGAACATCTATGGCGAATCCAAACTGGCCGGGGAGTTGAATGTGGATATCAACCCTGACAACCTGCTGGTGCGGACTCAGTGGCTGTATGGCCTGCATGGCAAGAATTTTGTGGAGACCATGCTGCAACTGGGGCAGAAAAAGACAGAACTGACGGTGGTGGATGACCAGATCGGTTCTCCCACCTGGACCATGGATCTGGCCAGGGGGATCATTGCCTTGGTTGACAAGGATTGTCGTGGCACCTATCACTGTGCAGGCAGCGGTCATACCTCCTGGAACGGTTTTGCCAAAGCCATCTTTGATGAGGCTGGTTTACCGGTGCAGGTGCTGCCCATGACCACTAAACAGCTGAACCGTCCGGCCCAACGGCCTCTGTACTCAACCCTTGATTGCAGCAAGCTGATTGCCGATACCGGCTTTACGCCACAACCATGGCACGAGGCACTTAAACAGTATCTAAACCTGCGGAAGGAAGCCTGATATGACACTGGAGCGTGGAGAACGGCCCTGGGGCACCTACACGGTGCTTGAGGAGAACAGTCACTACAAGATCAAGCGGATTGAAGTGTTACCGGGGCAACGGTTGTCATTGCAGAAGCATCACCATCGCAGTGAACACTGGATAGTGGTTTCCGGAACAGCGCTGGTGACCTGTGGTGAGCGTGAATTTATGGTGAATGTGAATGAGTCTACCTTTATTCCGATCGGTGAACAGCACCGCCTGAAGAATCCCGGCAAGATTAATTTGGTGATCATAGAAGTGCAGAGTGGTGAATACCTGGGTGAGGACGACATTGTCCGTTTTCAGGATGACTACCAGCGGGCTGAGGAATAGGGAGGCGTTATGTATGTGGTGATCCTGGCAGGTGGTTCCGGCACCCGTTTCTGGCCGGTTTCCCGTACGGCCCGTCCCAAGCAGCTGATTAGTGTGACTGATGGTCCCACCATGCTGCAACGGACCGTTGAGCGTATTCTACCCCTGAAGCCCAAACGGGTGCTGGTCATAACCAACCGGCTGCAGGCTGCAGAAACAGAGCGCCAGCTGGCCGGGTATCGCACATCAGTGCCGGTTGACGTAATTGCCGAGCCGGTAGGGCGCAATACTGCCCCGGCAGTGGGGCTGGCTGCCACCATTATTGCTGCCCATGACCCGGAAGGGGTAATGGCGGTGCTACCTGCCGACCATTATATCAGGGATGATGAAGGACTGCGCCAGAGTCTGCAACTGGCAGCCAACTCTGCCCGTAATGGCTGGCTGATGACCCTGGGGATTGTGCCCACCAGCCCTGAAACCGGCTATGGTTACCTTGAGGCAGATATGGGGCTGCGGGGGCTTGGCCCCTTCCCGGTGACCCGCTTTGTGGAAAAACCGGATCGCTCTACCGCCCTTGCCTATCTTGAAGCTGGCACCTTTTTCTGGAACAGCGGCATGTTTGTCTGGCGGGCTGACACAATCCTGACAGAGATTGGGCGCTATATGCCGGAACTTGCCGCCCAGCTGGAGCGGATGACCTTTGGTGATGTCTGGGACCTGGCTGATCTGACCGGCCAGATAGCAGAGATCTATGCTGCCATTGCCGGGCAGTCCATTGATTACGGGGTGATGGAACAGTCTGATCGGGTCCAGATGGTCCCTGCCGATATCGGCTGGAGCGACGTGGGCAGCTGGTCTGCCCTGCCGGAAGTCGCGGAGCTTGACGCTCAGGGCACGGTGGTTGCCAACTGCAGCACCTATGTGAATATTGACAGCAGCGGCTGTATTGTCTCCGGTAATGGTAACGTGGTCGCTACGGTGGGGGTGCAGAATCTGATTGTGGTTGCAACTGGCGATGCCGTGCTGGTCTGCCCAAAGGATCGGGCCCAGGATGTCAAGAAGGTGGTTGAGCAACTGGCTGCTCAAGGGCTTGAAAAGTACCTGTAGTTATAAAAATGGGGGGATGATGCTCCCCGTTTTTTTGATCTGCTTGTCAACTTTGATTTGTGTGGAAGGTTAACGATGTCGTTGCAGCTTTTATCTCAAAGGCTTGAAAAGATCCAGCATGACCGTCTGTACCGTCGCCTGCGGTCGGTTGAGCGGACAACTCCCGAGGTCTCTGTTGAAGGGCATCAGGCACTCTTGTTCTGCTCCAATAACTACCTGGGGCTGGCAGAACATCCAGCCCTGGCACAGGCAGCAGCAGCAGCTGCTTTAACGTACGGCACCTCCAGTGCAGCTTCACGGCTGGTCTCCGGTAATCAGCCGTTGCATCAGGAGCTTGAAGATAAACTGGCTGCGTGGAAGGGAACGGAAACCGCCCTGCTGTTCAACAGCGGCTACGCCGCCAACACCGGCATCATTGCTGCCCTGGCAGGGCGGGGGGATATCATCTTTTCGGATCGGCTTAACCATGCCAGCATCATTGATGGGGCCTTGCTTTCCGGTGCAAAGCTGGTCCGCTATCCCCACAACGATTCGCAGGCACTGGCACGCCTGTTAGAGCAGCATCAGACAGACGGTTTACGGCTGATTGTGACTGACGGGGTCTTTAGCATGGATGGTGACATCGCCCCGTTACAAGAGATTGCTGATCTGGCAGAGCAGCACCAGGCCCTGTTGATGGTGGATGATGCCCATGCCGGTGGTCTGCTGGGGCAGCAGGGTAGGGGAAGCGTTGATTTCTGCCATGTTGCAGGGCGGGTGCAGATTCAGATGGGAACCTTTGGCAAGGCCCTGGGCAGCTTTGGCGCCTATGCTGCCTGTTCAAGGCTGGTGCGGGAGTATCTGATCAACCGTTCCCGTTCATTGATCTTTTCTACTTCTCTGCCACCGGCAGTGCTGGCCGCCTCTTCAGCAGCAGTTGATCTGGTGCAGAGCAAAGAAGGTCAGCAGTTACGGCAGCAACTTGCAGAAAACAGTCACCTGCTGCGTTCGCTCCTGCAGCAGGCTGGCTGTAAGGTGCCTGATGGCTGCACCCCGATTGTGCCGGTTCTGGTTGGTGATGCGGAAACCACCACACGCTTTTCAACCAGGTTGCTGGAGGAAGGGATCTTTGTGCAGGGGATTCGACCGCCGACCGTACCCAAAGGGACCAGCCGTCTGCGTTGTACGGTCATGGCCAGCCATAGCCCGGAACAGATTGGGCAGGCCGCCGCCGCGATTGTCCGGGTTGGCCGGGAACTGGGGGTGCTCTGATGCCGTTTGCCGGGCCGATCTGGTATGAGGAGTATGGAGCGGGGCAGCCGATTCTGTTCGTGCATGGCTGGTGCATGTCGTCAGCTGTCTGGGGACTGCAGCGGGACCTACTGGCAGAACAGTACCGCGTTATTACGCTGGATCTGCGGGGGCATGGGCAATCAGGGCTATCTGACGATGGGGTGACCGGGTTTGGCGGCTACGCTGATGATATTGTCCGTGTTGTTGAACAGCTTGATCTGCAGAAGATGAGTGCGGTTGGCTGGTCCCTGGGGGCGCAGGCCCTGCTTAAGGCTTGGCCGGATCTGCAGGGGAGGCTGGCCGGGCTGGTGCTGGTTGGGGCTACCCCACGCTTTTCAGCAGCGCCTCATTTTCCCTATGGACTGCCTCCCAAAGAGGCTGAAGGGATGCGTCTGAAGGTGCGTCGCAGCCTTGAACGTGCCCTGGAAGGGTTTCATCGCACTCTGTTTGTTGAGCATGAACTTGATGCCCCTGGTGTTGCGCAACAGGTTGCAGAGCAGTTGGGGCAGGTTGTCATGCCGCAGCCTGCCGCTGCCCTTGCAGGGCTTGAGGCGCTGATGGAGGAAGAGCTGATGGAAGAGGCCCAGCTGGTGACCTGTCCCACTCTGCTGCTCCATGGCGATCAGGACCGGGTCTGCCTGCCTGAAGCATCTGTCTGGCTGGCACAGGCAATCCGGAACAGCCAGCGCACCCTGTATGCCGGGTGTGGGCATGCCCCGTTTCTCAGCCGTGCCCGGCAGTTTAACCATGATCTGATGCAATTTGTGGGAGATCTGCATGACAGGTAATGATCGAAAAAGGGTGCAGAACTCCTTTCATCGGGGAGCCGAACTATATGATCAGCATACCCCGGTTCAGCAGCGGGTGCTGCAGCAGCTGATGCAGCAGATCAGTCAGTATCACCTTGCAGCCGATGCAACGATCCTGGATATTGGCTGCGGGACCGGACGGCTGCTGGAGCTGCTGGGAGATCAGTTGCCAGACGCTGCTCTGACCGGCCTTGACCTGGCTCCCAATATGCTGCAGCAGGCTGCTGCACGCCTTGGAGAGAATGTCCGGCTGATACAGGGGGACGCGGAGCAGCTTCCCTTTGGGGATAGCAGTTTTCAACTGGTTCTTTCCAGCTCCACCTTTCAGTGGCTTGACAGTCTGCGGCACTGTTTTGGAGAGGTCAGGCGTGTACTTCAACCGGATGGCCGTTTTCTCTTCAGCCTGTTTGGCGAAGGGACGCTCTGTGAGTTGCAGGAATCGTGGCATCAGGCCATGCAGAAGACCGGGCGGACAGGTGCAACAGACAACGGCATGCACCAGTTCCATGGCAGCCAGCAGGTCCTGCATGCCCTTGAACTGGCTGGCTTCCGTGAGATAGCGGTCTGGTCAGGGCTGGAGCAGGTCTGGTATCCGGATGTGCCCCACCTGCTGCAGGCGATCAAACGGATCGGAGCGGGAACAGCGCGCCCGCCATCGGGAGGCGGATTGGGGTGGCGCAGGGTGTTGCATGAAATGGCGGCTTGTTACAGAGAACAGTTCGGCACGGCAGATGGGGTCCCAGCCAGCTATGGGGTGATTTACGCAGCAGGCAGGCGTTGATCCGAGTTCATTAATGCGGCAATCAGTTTTTTTGCCAGGGGGTTGATAACGCTGTAGTGTACCTCAACACCGTCCCGCTTGCCTTCAATGATCCCTTTGTTCTTCAGCAGGGCCAGATGCTGTGAAACCGTTGCCTGGGGCAGGCTGAGGCACTCCCAGATATGCTTGACGTTACACTGCTGTGAGCAGAGTCCGGCAACGATCTTAAGACGGATCGGATGACCAAGCACCTTCAGAATTTCAGCCTCATTACTAAACATCATATTTTTATCAAAATCCATGGAATCTGTCCTGTCTGTAGGCGATTTTGTGAAAACTATATATATAAATATTCTCCCTGTCAATTCGATCAGAACAATTATTTCAAGACAATAAAAGGCTTGCAACTAGTGGGGAGCTATGGTATTGCCTAGCCTACATTTTGTTCTGTCTGACAAAGTGGGCTCGCAAGGCCCACTTTTTTATTGTCTGGAGTTTATGTATGGCCGGTGGTGATCCCGTTCAATTGGTTGAAAAGCTGCTTCACCCTATTCTGGATTCGATGGGGCTTGAGCTGGTGGAACTTGAGTTTAAAAAGGTTGGCCGGGGTTACCTGCTGCAGGTTTTTATTGATAAACCTGAAGGGGTGAACCTGGATGACTGCGCTGAAGTAAGCCGGGAACTGTCTGTCCAGCTTGATGTTGAGGACTGCATTGCCAGTCGCTACACCCTGGAAGTCTCGTCACCCGGCGTTGATCGTCCCCTGAAAAAAGAACAGGATTTTGTTCGTTATGCAGGGCGGCTTGCCGTGGTCAAGACATCAGAGCTGTTGAAGGATGAAAAGGGAAGTCCCCGCAAGACCTTCCTGGGCACCATTGAAGGGGTTGAAGAAGGTGTGGTGGTGATCCGTCTCAAGGAGGGGCCACAGGCCCGTATTCCTTGGGATAAGATCGCCAAGGCACATCTTGAATTTGAATTTTAAGCCGTTGAGTTTAGTTTTTTTGTACGTACGCAAGTATTAATCCGTGATCGCATAAGGAGATTCGTGCCGTGGATACAATCGTCAGTCTCAAACAGGCCATCGAGCAGATCGTGAAAGAGAAGGGGATCGACCGTCAGGTGGTGATCGAGGCGATGGAACAAGCCGTGCTGTCTGCTGCCAATAAAAAGTATCGTAATACCCGTAACCTTGAAGCCCACTACAACAATGATACCGGCGAAGTTGAGCTGTTTGAATATGTGGTGGTGGTAGAAGAGGTGGTGGATTCCTATACCGAGATTTCTCTGGATGAAGCTCGTGAGATGGACCCTGAATGCGAAATTGGTGATGAACTGGGTGAAAAAATTGATTCTGGCGATTTTGGCCGGATTGCTGCCCAGACTGCCAAACAGGTTATTATTCAGAAGGTCCGTGAAGCTGAGCGCGAGACCGTCTTTAACGAGTACAAAGATCGTCAGTGGGAGATCGTTACCGGTCAGGTGCGCCGGTTTGAGCGCGGTGACCTGTTGATTGATCTTGGTCGTGCTGAGGCAATTTTGACAGGCAAAGAGCAGATGCCCCGTGAGGTGTACCGTCCTGGTGACCGGATTCGTGCTATTATCACCGATATCGCCATGACCACCAAGGGACCGCAAATCATCCTGTCCCGTACCCATCCCCAGATGCTGGCTAAGCTGTTTGAAGCTGAAGTGCCTGAAATCAGTGAAGGTCTGGTTGAAATTGTCAATGTGGTTCGCGATCCGGGCAGCCGTGCCAAGATTGCTGTTGCCTCCAATGACCGTGATATTGATCCGGTTGGCGCCTGCGTCGGTATGCGCGGTTCCCGGGTCCAGAATGTGGTTTCTGAACTGCGGGGTGAGAAGATCGATATTATCCCCTGGTCAGCTGATGTTGCCCGTTTTGTCTGCAATGCGCTGTCTCCGGCCCAGGTGGTCAAGGTCTTCATGGATGAAGAACAGCGTACCCTTGAAGTTATTGTGCCGGATGATCAGCTGTCCCTTGCCATTGGCAAGCGTGGCCAGAACGTTAGTCTGGCAGCCCGTTTAACCGGTTGCCGGATTGATATCAAGGGTGAGGGTAAAACCGACGAAGAGGCGGGTGTTGATGAATTTGCCTCGTTTGATGGTACCCAGGTAGAAGAAGAACCGGAAGAGTTGTCTGCTGAAGCAGAGGCAGGGGCCGCATCGCAACAACCTGAAGAGGAGCTGGCAGTCTAGTCTATGAGCCCTCATGACGGGACAGGGCCACAACGAAGCTGCATCGCCTGTCGTCGCACAGGGGATAAGGCAACGCTTCTACGCTTTGTGCTGGCACCGGATGGCACGGTTACACCAGACCTGGAAGGGAAGCTGCCCGGTCGTGGCGCGTATCTTTGCCAATCCAGACGGTGCGTGCAGGATGCGGTTGCCAAACGTCAGTTCAGTCGCACCTTCAAAGGAATGGCAGCAGCGGTAGATAGCCCGTCACTGATAGCCCTTTTACAGCAGATTATGGAACAACGGATCAGCGGCTATCTTGCACTGGCAAACAAGGCAGGAGCAACGGTGTCCGGTGGTGAAGCAATTGAACGGTCCCTGAAAGGGGCAAAACTGCCACACCTGCTGGTGTTGGCATCGGATATATCGCCCTCAATTGCAGAAAAGCTGGCAGGGATAGCAGCTCGGTCTGCGGTTCCGGTGGTAAAGGTGTTGTCCAAGGATATTCTGGGACAGCTGGTAGGTAAAGAGTCGGATCGAAGCGCTGTAGCCGTGATGTCGGGCGGCTTTGCACAGTCACTTGGTAAGGAAATTGAGCGATACAGGAACTACCTGGAGGAGGAGAGCGGTCGATGAGTAAGACCCGGGTAAGCAATCTTGCGGAAAAGCTGGGCATAGACACCAAGGAGGTGCTTGTCAGGCTAAAAACGTTGGGATACGACGTCAAGGCCGGAACCTCCACTGTAGAAGATGACGCGGTAGCCAAGCTTATGGCATTCAAGCCAGCGGAAGCAGGTCCAGAAGAAGTTCGCGTTGCGTCGAATATTGTTCGTCGTCGCTCAAGGCCTTCAGCAACACCTGAGCCAGAGGTCGAAGCTCCGGTCGTGGTAGAGCCTGTTGTTGCTCCTCCTGTCAAGGTGGTTGAAAAAATAGCTCCTGTTATTCCGGAGCGGGTATCAGTGGTGAAAAAAGCTGTTGAGACGGTTGCTGCTCCGGTGGTGAACCAGTCTGCTCCCGCTGCTGAGGTGGTTGAGCCCCGTCCTGAGCCGAGCGTATCAGCACCGGCAGCTGTTGTCCCGCAAGAGCCTGCCAAGCCTGCTGTTGTTGCTCCGGTCATTCCGCCACAACCTGAGCGTGCCAGTGCAACCCAGGCCCGTATTCTGGGAATGGTAGAAATTCCCATTGCACAGGAATCGCGCCCTTATCGTCGTGAACCGGGTCGTGGACCTGGTCCTGGTGGTGATCGCGGTCCCCGTCCGGCTGGTCAGGACAATCGTGGCCCAAGGCCTGCAGGAAGTCAGGATAATCGTGGTCCCCGTCCGGCAGGTGCTCCGGGGGGAGATCGTGGCCCCCGTCCGGCAGGCGCCCAGGACAACCGTGGTCCAAGACCTGCAGGAAGTCAGGATAATCGTGGCCCCCGTCCGGCAGGTGCTCCGGGGGGCGCTCGTCCTGTTCAGTTGACGCAGGTGGATATGCCGCTTCAGGCTGATGAACGCCGTAAAGCTCCAGGGCCGAACCGGAAACCGGGCGGGCCTGGTAAGGATACTGCGGCTGAAAAAGCGAAAAAGACAGCAGCTGCAGGTAAGGGCAAGGGACGTGAACAACTTAGCAAGCAGGCCTTGCTTTCACGAGAAGAGCGTCAGTTTGATCCGTTCCATAAATCCCGCAAAAAAGGTAAAGAACGTGATGAGCCGGGTAGAACAGAACTGACTACCCCCAAGGCGATCAAGCGGATTATCAAGATATCTGAAACCATCACCATCGGTGAACTTGCCAAGCGGATGGGGATTAAGGCCACTGACCTGATCAAGGCCATGATGAAGATGGGTTCAATGGTTACCATCAACCATGTGCTTGATCATGATGCTGCGGTGCTGCTTGCTTCTGATTATGGCTATGAAGTGGAAAACGTGGCAGTTGACCTGGATGAAATCCTGGAATTTACCCCGGATGCGCCGGAACTGCTGCAGGAACGTCCGCCGGTGGTTACCATCATGGGTCACGTTGACCATGGTAAGACCTCTCTGCTGGATGCCATCCGCGAGGCCAACGTCATTTCAGGTGAGGCTGGCGGTATTACCCAGCATATCGGTGCCTACGATGTGGAGCTGCATGGTCGCAAGATCACCTTTCTGGATACCCCGGGTCACGAGGCGTTCACTGCCATGCGTGCCCGTGGCGCCAAGGTAACTGATATTGTTATCCTGGTGGTGGCTGCTGATGACGGCGTCATGCCCCAGACCAGGGAGGCGATCAACCACTCCAAGGCTGCTGGCGTACCGATCATTGTTGCCATCAACAAGATCGATAAGCCGGATGCCCGTCCTGAGAAGGTCAAGCAGGAACTGACCGAGCATGGCATTGTCTCCTCTGAGTGGGGTGGTGATGTCACCATGGTTGAAGTCTCTGCCAAGAAACGGATGAATCTGGAAGAACTGCTGGAGATGATCCTGCTGCAGGCTGACCTGATGGACCTGAAGGCCAACCCTGACAAGGCTGCCAAAGGTACCATTGTTGAAGGTAAGCTGGATAAGGGGCGCGGACCGGTTGCCACCGTGCTGGTACAGGAAGGTACCCTGCGTACCGGTGATTACTGTGTGGTTGGTGTTCACTCCGGTCGTGTCCGGGCCATGCAGAACGACCGCGGTGAGCGGGTGCTCTCTGCCGGGCCGGCCATGCCGGTTGAAGTGGTCGGTCTGCCCGGTGTGCCGGATGCCGGTGATATCTTTGTGGCCATGAAGGATGAGAAACAGGCCAAAGAGATCGCAACCCTGCGTCAGATCAAGCAGCGTGAGCTGGAACTGGCCAAGCACGCCAAGATGTCGCTGGAGCAGTTGTACGAGAAGATTCAGAAGGGCGAAGTCAAGGATCTGAACGTGATTGTCAAGGCAGACGTACAGGGCTCGGTTGAGGCGGTTGCTGAATCACTGCGCAAGCTCTCGACGGATGCAGTTCGTCTGAATGTAATTCATACGGCAGTTGGCGCCATTACCGAAACTGACGTCAACCTTGCTACTGCTTCCAATGCCATTATCATCGGTTTCAGTATCCGTCCTGAAGTCAAGGCCCAGGCCATGGCAGAGAAGGAAGGGGTGGATATCCGGCTCTACAACGTTATTTATGACGCGGTGGATGATGTCCGCAAGGCGATGGAAGGGCTGCTTGAGCCGGTCTTCAAGGAAAAGTATCTTGGCCGTGCCGAGATCCGCGAAATCTTCTCCGTGCCCAAGGTTGGTAACGTTGCCGGTTGTTATATTCAGGACGGCAAGATTCTGCGTAATTCCCAGGTTCGTCTGCTGCGTGACAACGTCGTGGTCTACCAGGGTAAGCTGGGAACCTTGCGTCGCTTCAAGGATGACGTTAAAGAGGTCGCAACCGGCTATGAGTGCGGTATGGGGCTGGAGAACTACAACGACATCAAGGTTGGCGATATCATAGAGGCGTTTGAGATGGAGAAGGTAGCAGCCAAGCTGTAGAAATGACCTGCGTTCCTTGAGAAAGTAAAGATTGATGAAACACAAACGTTCCGACAAGGTCGCCGAGACCATCCATACCACCATCTCCATTATCCTGTCCCGGGGGTTGAATGATCCCCGGATCGGGTTTGTCACCATTACCGGTGTAGAGGTGACTGATGACCTGCATCTGGCGCGGATTTTCTTTACCGTAATTGGTGATGAAACCGCCAAAAAGAGTACAGAGGATGGTCTGAATAGTGCGGCTCGTTTTATTCGCCATGAATTGGGCAAGGTGCTGAAGATGCGCTATACCCCTGATATTCTCTTTAAATATGACCATTCCCAGGAATACGGTCAGCGGATTGATGCCCTGCTGCGGGAAGTGGGAACCAGCAATGACGGAAATAATTCAGAAGATCGCTGACGCTATCCGGCAAAGCCGGACCGTGTTGATTACCAGCCATGAAGGCCCTGATGGTGATGCCATTGGCTCGTCATTGGGGCTTGCTGCGTTTTTAAAGGCGATCGGCAAACAGGTGACCGTACATCTGGCTGACCCGGTGCCGGAACTGTACCGCTTTCTGCCGGGAGCTGATCAGGTCTGTAACAGTATCCCTGATCAGGATTTCGACCTTGCCTTTGTGCTGGATGTGGGTGAGTTCCGCCGCGCAGGCAAACAGTTTGGCGCCTTTACCCGGATTGGGCAGACGGTTAACCTTGACCATCACCTGACCTGTGAGAATTTTGGTAGCCTTAACCTGATTGATGAACAGGCAGCAGCAACCGGCCTGCTGGTCTGGCGGGTAGCCAAGGCCTACGGTTTTACTGCTGATTATGCAACCGCCCTCTGTCTTTATGTGGCGGTGCTGACAGATACCGGCTCGTTCCGCTATTCAAACTCCAATCAGGAAGCCTTTTCTGTTGCCGGCGAGCTGGTCCAGCAGGGGGGCTTGAATGCCTGGTATGTGGCTGAAAAGCTGTATGAGAGCCAGCCACGAAAACGGATTGAACTGCTGGCACAGGCATTGCCCACCCTGGAATTTGTGAAAGACGGTCAGGTTGCCTCAATTACCGTAACACTGGATATGTATGCTGCAACAGGTGCTACAGCAGAGCTGACTGATGGGTTTGTCAATTATCCCCGCTCAGTGGCCGGGGTTGAGGTGTCGGTCTTTTTCCGGCAGCTTGATACGCTAAAGTATAAGGTTGGCTTCCGTTCCAAGGGGACCGTTAATGTGGCCTTGCTGGCCCAGGCCTTTGGAGGCGGCGGTCATCATAACGCGGCCGGAGGCACGGTGGAGGGGAGCCTGGACGAGGTCAAGCGGATCGTCTATGGAGCGGTTGAAGCAGCACAGTGGTAGACGATTTTCTGGTCATTGATAAACCTGCCGGTATCAGTTCCCATGATGTGGTCAATCGGGTACGGCGTATCCTTGGTACCAAAAAGGTCGGCCACACCGGTACCCTTGACCCCTTTGCAACCGGTCTGTTGCCGATTGCCGTAGGAGAAGGCACCAAGGCGATCCAATTCCTGGATGAAGGTAAAAAGGCGTACGATGCTGTGGTCCGGCTCGGTCTGACCACCGATACCCTCGACATCACCGGTACTGTGCTGCAGGAGCAGGATCCAGGCGGGGTAGGGCAGGAACAGCTGTTACGTGCTATGGCAGCTCTGACAGGCGAAATTAGCCAGGTGCCGCCGATGTATTCTGCCATCAAGCAGGGTGGGCAGCCGTTGTACAAGCTGGCCCGTAAGGGGATTGAAGTTGAACGGCCATCCCGCCAGGTCACCATCAACAGCTTTGAACTGCTTGGATTTGAAACGCCTTTGGCAACAGTCAGAATAGATTGCTCCCGTGGCACATACATACGGACCCTGGCTGATGATCTGGGAAAACTGCTGGGCTGTGGCGCCTGTTTGACCCAATTACGGCGTACCATGAGTGGTCCGTTCCGGTTGGCTGATGCCCTGACGCTGGAACAGCTTGCCGGTTATGCTGAAGCAGGTGTGGCGCAAGACCATGTTGTGCATCTGCCAACAGCACTTTCCCACCTGGTTCAGATTCAATTGACGGAACCAGAGCTGCAGAAGCTTAAAAACGGCATTCCGCCTCGGGACAGGCTGCATGAAATGCCTTCCGGCCTGTTCTGCTTGATGAATGCTCAGCAGGTAATCGCGGTTGCAGAACAGACCCCTGCGGGGGCTATTAGTCTGAAAAGGGTCTTCAACTGATGGAAATGCTTTACAGGTTCAGTCAAGGTGTGATAGAGATATATCCCTTTTAGTGTTTAACCGGTGTTTCGACACATAATCCCCATGCTGTACAGGAGGAGCCTCAGGTGCTGGCTACAGAAAAAAAGCAGGAAATCATTAACAATTTTAAGAAGCATGAAGGCGATACCGGATCCCCGGAGGTCCAGATTGCAATCCTGACCGCACGTATTGTGTATCTTACCGATCACTTCAAGATCCACAAGAAGGATCACCACAGCCGTCGTGGTCTGCTGAAGCTGGTTGGCCAGCGTCGTCGCATGCTTGACTATCTCAAGTCCCGTGACCTTGATCGTTACAAGAAGGTGATCGAGCAACTCGGTATCCGCAGGTAGGAAGCGGGCAGCTATCCCGGCACTGCTTTGGGATCTGCCCGCCTCTTTTTATTGTTTCGCAAAAGGGCTGCCAAGGCCCTTTTATTTTTTTGTCAACCGTGTTGGGGGCGTGGATAGAAAAGCTCTGGTTTCAGGGAGTTTCCATCGACGGCCCCAGCGCACATTTCATGTGAGGAGAAAACATGACATTCAACGAAAAGTGCGTAGAAGCTCAAGTAGGAAACATGAACGTCAAAATCTCCACCGGCAAGATGGCCAAACAGGCCAGCGGTGCGGTGGTGATTCAAAGTGGTGATACCATGGTGCTGGTAACCGTGGTGGGCACCAAAGAGGCAAAACCGGGCCAGGATTTCTTTCCCCTGACTGTCAACTACACTGAGAAGACCTATGCCGGCGGCAAGATTCCTGGCAGCTTCTTTAAGCGTGAAGGCCGTCCTTCCGAAGACGAGACCCTAATCTGCCGTCTGATCGACCGTCCGATCCGTCCCCTGTTCCCTGAATCATACCTGTGTGACACCCAGGTCATGGCAACCGTTATTTCTGCTGAAGAAGACCATGATCCAGCCATTCTGTCCATGATCGGCGCATCCGCAGCCCTGATGATCTCCGATATCCCGTTTGAAGGCCCGATTGCCGGCGTTAAAGTAGGCCGGGTTGATGGCAAGCTGATCGCCAACCCCAGCGTAGAGCAGTTAAAGCTGAGTGACCTGGAGATCGTGGTTGCTGCCGGCAAGGATGCCATCTTCATGGTTGAGGGTGAGGCTGACTTTGTGTCTGAAGAAGATCTGCTTGAGGCGGTTTTCTTTGCCAAGGACGCAGTGCAGGGGATCCTGGTTGCCCAGGAAGAGCTGGCCAGACAGGTTGGCACTGCCAAGCGTGAAGTAGCTCCCCTGGTTGTTGATGAAGAGCTGAAGGCAAAGGTACAGGAGCTGGCATTTGACCGTATTGCCCAGGCATTCAAGATCAAGGCCAAGCAGGAGCGCTATGCTGCTGTGGCCCAGATCAAGGAAGAGGTTGTTGCTGCCCTGGCTGAAGAGTTTGAAGGTCGTGGAAAAGAGATCAAAGGCTTTATCGGCGATATTGAATATGATCGTATGCGTCACGATGTGCTGGAAACCGGCATCCGTATTGATGGCCGTGATACCAGAACTGTTCGCCCGATCGCCATTGAGGCTGGCCTGCTGCCCCGCGCACACGGTTCCACCCTGTTTACCCGTGGTGAGACCCAGGTGCTGGCTGCAGCCACGCTGGGTACGTCACAGGATGAGCAGCGGATGGATTCGCTGTATGGCGAGTACCGCAAAAAGTTCATGCTGCACTACAACTTCCCTCCCTTCTCGGTTGGTGAAACCAGCTTCCGTCTGGCTCCGGGCCGTCGTGAGATCGGTCACGGCATGCTGGCAGAGCGGGCTATCTCCGCTATTCTGCCCAACCATGATGACTTCCCCTACACCATCAGGATCGTGGCAGAGACCCTGGAGAGCAACGGTTCCTCCTCCATGGCCACCGTCTGCGGCGGCTGCCTCTCTCTGATGGATGCTGGCGTGCCGGTCAAGGCGCCGGTGGCGGGTATTGCCATGGGCCTGATCAAGGAAGGGGAGAAGGTTGCCATCCTGACTGACATCCTGGGCGATGAAGATCACCTGGGCGATATGGACTTCAAGGTTGCCGGTTCTGCAGATGGCGTGACTGCCCTGCAGATGGATATCAAGATCGGCGGCGTCAGCAAAGAGATCATGCAGCAGGCCCTGAAGCAGGCCAAGGAAGGCCGTCTGCATATCCTGGGTAAAATGGCCCAGTGTCTGACCGCTCCCCGTGCAGAGATGTCTGCCTTTGCGCCACGTATCACCACCATCTGGATCAAGCCTGACCGGATCCGCGACGTGATCGGTTCCGGCGGCAAGACCATCCGCAGCATTACCGAGGCCACCGGCGTCATGATCGATATTGATTCTGACAACAGCGGTAAGATCAACATCGCCAGCTCTGACAAGGCAGCCTGTGATGCAGCAATCCAGATGATCCGTGGCCTGACTGACGAGGTTGAAGAAGGCAAGCTGTACATGGGTACTGTCAAGAAGATCATGGAGTTTGGTGCCTTTGTGGAAGTGTTGCCCGGCACTGATGGCCTGGTGCATATCTCTGAGCTGGACGAGACCCGCGTTAAGAATGTTACTGATATCCTGAACGAGGGCGACAAGGTGCTGGTCAAGTGTATCGGCGTGGATAAACAGGGCAAGATCAAGCTTTCGCGCAAGGCCGCCCTTGGCCAGTCGCTGGAAGAAAAAGACTAATCCTGTTACAGGTGAGTTACAAAGGGGACGGGGCTTCAAGTCCCGCCCCTTTTTTGTTGACGGTACACATGCAAATCCTGCATAAGTCCCGATTGAGGAGGGTTGTCTATGGAGCGCTGGTCAATCAATGAGTCTGCCAAGGTGTACAACCTGGATAACTGGGGGGCAGACCTGTTTTCAATCAACAAAAAGGGCAATGTCTGCGTTCACCCTTCCTCAAACTCAAAGAATGCTATTGATCTGCGTGCCCTGGTTGATGACCTGATCAAGCGCAAGATCAAGCCTCCGATCCTGCTCCGTTTTATGGATGTGTTGCAGGGACGGATCGCCTCCATCAACCGCGTTTTCCGCAATGCCATTGCGGAAAATGACTATCCTGCCAAATATCAAACCTTCTACCCGATCAAGGTAAACCAGCAGCGTCAGGTGGTTGAAGCGATTGCCAGCTATGGCAAACGCTATAATATCGGCCTTGAGGTTGGCTCGAAGCCGGAGCTGGTGGCTGGTATCGCCATCTCCACCGGCAATGGCCTGCCGATCATCTGCAACGGTTACAAGGATGCCGAATATATTGAGACCGTGCTTTTTGCCACTCGGGTTGGCTATAACATTACCATTGTGGTTGAGAAGCTGTTTGAATTGGAAAAGATTATTGAACTTTCCAAAAAGACTGGTATCAGGCCTAAATTGGGAATCAGGGTCAAGCTTTCCTCCAAGGGGACCGGCAAGTGGGCCACCTCAGGTGGTGAGGATGCCAAATTTGGTCTGCGGATGTCCGAGATCATGGCTGCCATCAGGATGCTGGAGGAGGCAGAGCTACTAGACTGCGTCAACCTGCTGCATTCCCACATTGGCAGCCAGGTCACCAAGATTGACAAGATCAAGACCGCTCTGATTGAGGCAGCCAGGATTTATTCCGAGATGCGCAAGCTGGGTGTCACTATAGAATATCTGGATATTGGCGGTGGTCTGGGGGTTGATTACGACGGTTCCAAGTCCAGCTACTTCTCAAGCGTCAACTATACGGTGGAAGAGTACGCCAATGACGTGATCTACCAGATCAAGAACATCTGCGATGAAGCCGGGGTGGACTGCCCCAACATCATCTCCGAATCCGGCCGGGCCACGGTTGCCCACTATTCAGTGCTGATTACCAATGTCCTGAATACCAATACCCAGAACCTGATGCCGGATTATGAGCAGATTCTGGAGGAGATGGAAAAGCCGGCCCCCACCGTCAAAAAACTGCTGGATATCTACAAGAGCATTGACCGTTACTCGTTGCGGGAGGACTACCACGACACCCTGCAGCTGATCAACGAGGCGGTCAGTCTGTTTAATCTGGGCTATCTGACCCTGCAGGATCGGGCTATTGCTGAGTGGCTTTATTCCAAGATTATCAAGAAGATCAACAGCATTGTGGAGAAGATTAAGCCGATCCCGGAAGAACTTCAGAATTTCCAGCTCTCTCTACGGCAGACGTACTTTGCCAACTTCTCACTGTTCCAGTCCATTCCTGACTCCTGGGCCATTGATCAGCTTTTCCCGATCATGCCGCTGCAGCGCCTGGGGCAGCGTCCTGATGTGATGGCCTCAATCGCGGATATTACCTGTGATTCAGACGGCGAGATCACCAGCTTTGTGGGGGAGAACGGGCGCAGCAAGTTCCTGCCGATGCACAAGCTACGCAAGGATGAAGATTACTATATCGGCTTCTTCCTGATCGGCGCGTATCAGGAGATTCTGGGTGACCTGCATAACCTGTTTGGTGACACCAATGCCGTGCATATCACCTTTAATAAAAAAACCGGCTACATGATTGATACGGTCATCAACGGCGATGCCACCTGGGAAACCCTCAAGTACGTTCAGTACAAAGGCCCCGAGATCCTCAAGCATGTGCGGGACAACCTTGAAAAGCAGGTTGCCATCAAGAAGGTCTCCATTGAGGAGAGCAGTCACTTTATTGAACTGTTGGATAGAACCCTGTTGGGATACACCTACCTAGGAGAATAAACTATGAGCAACGTCCTTATTATCGGCGCTGGTGGTGTTGGCCAGGTTGTGACCCATAAATGTGCCCAGCGTCGTGACATATTCACCGAGATTACCCTGGCCTCTCGCACCAAGGCCAAGTGCGATGTCATTGCCAGCCAGCTGGGCAACAGCATCAAGACCGCCCAGGTGGATGCTGATAACGTGCCTGAACTGGTGGCGCTGATCAAGCAGGTGAGACCTGCGCTGGTGATCAACGTGGCCCTGCCGTATCAGGACCTGACCATCATGGATGCCTGCCTTGAGACCGGGGTGGATTATCTGGATACTGCCAACTATGAGCCGCTGGATACTGCCAAGTTTGAGTATTCCTGGCAATGGGCCTATCAGGATCGCTTTAAGCAGGCAGGCCTGATGGCGCTGCTGGGATCCGGTTTTGATCCGGGTGTGACCAACGTCTACACTGCCCTGGCAGCAAAAAAATATCTGGATGTGATTGAAGAGCTGGATATCATCGATGCCAACGCAGGCAGCCACGGTCAGCCCTTTGCCACCAATTTCAACCCTGAAATCAATATCCGCGAAGTAACTGCGGTCTGCCGTCACTGGGAAAACGGCCAGTTTGTGGAAAGCCCGGCGCTCTCTACCAAGCGGGTCTTTGACTTCCCCGAGGGGATCGGGCCGATGAACTGCTATCGCCTCTACCATGAAGAGATGGAGTCAATCGTCAAGCATATCCCCACCATCAAGAAGGCCCAGTTCTGGATGACCTTCTCCGACAACTACCTGAAGCATCTTGAAGTGTTGCAGAACGTGGGTATGACCCGCATTGACGAGGTGGAGTTTAACGGCCAGAAGATTGTGCCGATCCAGTTCCTGAAGGCACTGTTGCCTGATCCGGGCTCCTTGGGGCCGCTGACCAAGGGCAAGACCTGCATCGGGGTGATTGCCCGTGGTCTGAAGGATGGTAAGCGCAAGCAGGTCTATATCTACAACATCTGCGATCATGAGGCCTGCTACAAAGAGGTCCAGTCCCAGGCTATCAGCTACACCACCGGCGTACCGGCCGTGGTGGGGGCGATCATGATGCTGACCAAACAGTGGCATGGGGCAGGGGTCTGGAACATGGAGCAGTTTGATCCTGAGCTGTTCCTGGAGGTGCTGGGACCAATGGGGTTGCCGACCGTGGTGGTAGACGGCGGCGAGTGGCCTGAGCTGTAATCTGATTGACGTGCCTATGTTGGTCATATAAAATGACTAACAAGAGGTGGCCTATGACACAGTTTAACATTGCTGAAGCAAAATCCCATTTTTCTGAATTGATTCAGAAGGCGATGCTTGGTGAAGAGGTTATTATTGCTAAAGACAACAAGCCGCTTCTTAAGCTGGTCCCGGTTGTTCAGGTGCAGAAAGAACGTAAACCTGGTTCAGCCAAAGGAAAGATACTGTATATGGCTCCTGATTTTGATCAGACGCCGGATGATTTTAAAGAGTATATCTGATGCGTATTCTGCTTGATACGCATACGTTTCTCTGGTGGGCAGCAGACAACTCGGCGCTTTCAGACGAGGCACGAAAAGTAATCCGTAATTCACGCAATGATTGTTTTGTAAGCATTGTCAGTTGTTGGGAAATGGCAATCAAGGCAAGTATTGGCAAGTTGCGACTGACTATGCCGGTTGAGCGGTTTGTTACTGAGCAGAGTGCCGAAAATGGTTTTTTGCAGTTATCAATTGAGTTCCGGCATGTTTGCAAGGTAGAGTCGCTTCCCTTTCACCATCGCGACCCTTTTGACCGCCTGATTGTGGCCCAGTCCAGCCTGGAAAAGATGCCCGTAGTTTCTGCTGACAAAACCCTGGACCTCTATGGTATCAAGCGGATCTGGTAATAAACGTAATGACCGGTATCGATATTGAAAAAATAGCTCAGTTAGCTCCGTCACCCGCCTACGTGGTTGATCTGGGCAGATTACGTCATAATCTGGCCATTCTGGATCAGGTGCAAAAGCGTAGCGGCGCCAAGATCCTGATGGCGTTGAAGGCGTTTTCCATGTGGTCGACTTTCCCGCTGATCAGCAAGACCCTGCACGGGGTCTGCGCCAGTTCTCCCTGGGAAGCACGTCTGGGACGGGAAGAGTTTGGCCGTGAGGTACACAGTTTTGCCGCTGCCTTCAAGGAAAGCGACGTGGTGGAGCTGCTGGCTATCTCCAACCATCTGGTCTTCAACTCGTTTAATCAATTAGAGCGCTTCAGGCCCTTATGGGAAAAAGAGCAGGGCAGGGTCTCCATCGGCCTGCGAGTTAATCCTGAGCATTCTGAAGGGCACACTGCCATCTATGATCCCTGCGCTCCCACATCCAGGCTGGGTATTCCGGTTGCTGAGTTTGCAGGACGCTCTCTGGCTGGCGTGGAAGGGTTGCACTTCCATACCCTTTGTGAGCAACTCTTTGAGCCGCTACAGCGGACTGCCAGGGCGTTTGAAGAGACGTTTGGCACGTACCTGCAGGGGATGAAGTGGCTTAACCTGGGGGGCGGTCACCATATCACCCGTGAAGGCTATGATATTGACGGCCTGGTAGAGCTGGTTAAGTACTTCCGTGAAAAATACGGCGTAGAGGTCTACCTGGAACCGGGTGAGGCGATTGCCATCGGTACCGGTCTGCTGGTGGGTGAAGTGCTGGATCTGGTGCATAACCAGATGGATATTGCTATTCTGGATGTCTCGGCCACCTGCCACATGCCGGATATACTGGAAATGCCGTACCGTCCAGACATTACCGGCGGGTTCAAGGCTGGTGAGAAACCATACACCTACCGTTTAGGTGGCCCTTCCTGCCTGGCTGGAGATGTGATCGGTGACTGGTCCTTTGAACAACCGCTTAAGGTCGGTGATCGGCTGGTATTTGAAGATATGGCCCACTATACCATGGTTAAAACAACCACCTTTAATGGCATTCAACATCCCCATATCTGTACCTTTGAGCCTGATACCGGGCAATTTCAGGTGGTGCGCAGCTTTGGCTACCCTGATTTCAAATCAAAGCTCTCCTGAAAATATCTGCTCTGATGCTTGCGAAATGCCCCTGCTGTACCACACGGAACATCGCCAGCTTAGCCGATGCCAACGCCGCAAAGGTCTGCACACTGATAAAGAAACCGGTGACCATGGTTTTCAGATACAGGAAACTGAGCACCGCCATCTTGCCTAACAGCAGGCCGGACACCACGCCCACAACTGCACCGGTCAACCGTGGGAAGGTGTTCACCAGTAGTCCGACAAAACTGACCAACGGCGTAATCACCCTGACTATTCCACTTAATGCAGGCAGCAGGGTGTTGCCAAGGGATATGCCCAGCTCTGTCAAGCCTATTCTGAAGTTCTTCCAGCGCTCGTTGAACCCCTCCATCCGCTTGGCAAGGTCTTTGCCCAGCAGGTCGTCACCACCAGCAGCAAGAGCACCCTTCTTGATGTCGGCCAGTTCCTTGGCATTGGCAATGGCAGGCTTGATAAAGTTCATGGCCTGCATATCCTGGAACAGTTCGCCCAGCTTGTAGGCTTCTTTCAGCCTTGCAATGGCTGCCTCACGCTCGGCATCGTCCTTGATTGCCAGTGCCTTAGTAAACTGCCCGGCAGCCTCCGGGCCTTTGGTGCCCATGTACTGCGTAATCAGATGCAGCATCCCCTGCATGGGGGTCATGCCCTGTTCACGCAACTTGATAAGATCACCCCTCAGGTCAATACCGGCCTTCTGAAAATCTTTGATGGTATCGGGTGCGGTAACCTTGGCAAGGAAGTTGCGGAAGTTGTTAGCAGCTTCGTCATTGGTGCCAGCACCTTTGCGGGCAATCTGCAGGGCCGCGCCGATCTCAGCCACGGCCTCCTTGCCGGTCAGGCCAAGGGCAGCCATCTGCGGCGCAAGGTTAGGCAGCCATTTTGCCATGTCCTTAATCTCAAACTGTCCCTTTTTGCCAGCATAGGCCAGCATGTTCAGGGCAGATTCAGAATCCTTGGCTGTTATCTTCAGGTTGTCCCGCATGGCAATGAACACGCTGCCCAGCTCATCAACACTGGCACGGGTTGCCGTGGCAGCCTTGGCAAGCACTGGTGCAAATGCAGACAGCTCTTTGGACGATGAAATACCACCAGCCACCAATACACCGATGCCTTTTGACAGATCTTCCTGTGTCTGGTTGAAGCGCAGAGAGTTTTCACGGATGGTACGGCCAAGCTGGGCTTCTTCGGCCTTACTGAACTCTCCGGTAATGGATATGTCCCGCAGCCGGTCTTCAAACCCTCCGGCAAGCTGTACTGACTTCAATACCGGAGCGCCTATTGCTGCAGCCTGACCGGCTGTTTCAAACAGCTCGTTACGGTAGCCCTCACGCTGCGCCTTGATGGCTGCGCCCTGCTTGATCAGGTCATTCAACCGCTTCTGCTTGCTTGCCAGCAGGTCAACCGCTGCCCCGATCTGGCGGTAACGGTTCTGCATGTGCACAAGCTGGGGATCGCTGCTTTTCAGGTCTTTGATGGCGCTACCAAGCCGCTGCTGCCGTGCGGTCAGTTCTTTAGTCAAATCCCCCAGCTTGGTCAGCGACTTCTGCACGCCACCAACAGCCGTCTGGAACGTGCCGGAAAGGGCCGCGCCGATGATCAGGGATATGTTGAGCGTGTTTGACATAGCGGCCTTGCTTGACTATGATTAAAGGATGGAAACCAAGGTAAACGTAAGTCTTGCTATTTGCTTCGCCCTGTTTGTAGCCGGGCTGGTATCGGTGGGCGCTGATCTGCTTTCCGCCCTGTTGGCTGCACTGCTGCTTGCCCCTCTTTTGGTGGCCTTTTTTGCTGGGCCTGCCGTGCTTATTGCGTCGCTGCTCTGCTTAATCGGAAAACGGAAACAACAGCCCGTGGAACCTGTCGCCTGGGACGAGCGGATGGATTAAACCTTCATCGCATCCGCTTCCGCCTTTTGCTGCCTGACACCTTCTTCAATCCACCACCTGAATTCATCCACCTCAAGCGCGTCAATCTCTGAAGGTTGAAACTTGAACCAACGGGCAAGGAATCCCATGCCCGTCCTTACATCTCCGTTATTCAGCAAGCATGTCGCGAAAAGAGTCTTGTAGCGCCCTGTATCCTACGATGAAGAGATAAACCTCTTCAGGGGCGAATTTATCAACTTAAACGGAGGGGCAGACTTTTACGCCTCCGATATAGCCAGCCTGCGTAAAGAGGGTGAAATATCCCTCAAGGTTTTTCTGGACGCCTGCAAAGCACGCGGCATTGAGCCGGTCAAGCACTACTCAGGCAAGTTTAACCTGCGTGTGCCTCCGTCACTGCATGAACGCCTTGCAACGCAAGCAGCCGCCCACGGCAAAAGCATCAACGCATGGGTGCTTGAAGTCCTACAGGAACAAGTCCAAGCCCATGCGTAAGATACTGAAGTAAAGGGCAGGGGATCAAGTTATAAATCCATTGACATAATCTTAACTAAAAGTTAATGTGTGAACATGTTCACGCTCAAATACAGTAAGCAAGCCATTAAGACAAAAGCCAGAATGCCCAAAGGCATAGCTGCCCACATAGAGACAGAGCTTGAGGCAATAGCCAGCAACCCTGCAACGTATCAGGGGGATTGGAAGCCTCTGCAAGGCTCACCATTCTGGCGTTTACGTGTTGGCAGTTATCGGGCAATCTGCCAGATCATTGACGATGAGGTGATCATCTTTGTCTTGAAAATCGGCTCAAGGGGGGATGTCTACAAATGAACGTACAGATAATTGAACATAACGGACTGCCTGAATACGCCGTCATACCCTTTGACCAGTGGCAGGCAATCACCGACAGAATGGAAGAGCTTGAAGACATAGCAGACGCCAGAAACATAGCATCGGCCATTGCAGCGGGGGATGAAACCTTTCCGCACGAATTAAGCAAGCGGCTTTCAGGCAATGAACACCCGCTTAAAGTCTGGCGTGAATATCGCGGGGCCACACTTGCCGACCTTGCCAAGAAATGCGGCGTAACCTCTGCCGCACTGTCACAGATAGAAACCGGCAAGCGTTCTCCTAGCGTTGAGCTGCTGGCAAAACTGGCCTCTGTGCTTTGCTGTGATATGGATGATCTCTACCAGTTGCAGGGGCTGTTAGAAGCGGCATAAACCATCAAATGTCCATCCGTAAACATCCCACACAGCCGGGAGTCTGGCAGATAATAGTCAGCCAGGGTCGCAAGGGTAAGCAGTTGGTCTACCCTTTTGAATGCTCTGAAGCTGAGGCGATCATCAAGGACAGGGAAATAAACGCCCGTATCAAAGGCGAACGAATGACCGCCTTTCCATCGATTGCCGAAACACTGCCTGATTACCTGGTGTACTACAAAACCATTGCCAGTGAAGCCATTGTAAAAGACTTTATCTCTGTCATGAAACGGCAGCTATTGCCCCATTTTGGCAGGTATCAGGCCGCCCACATCATCCCGCAAACAGTCTATGCCTACACCTCAAAACGACTTTCAGACCCCTGTCTGAAACCGATCAGGACCAAGGCAGAAACAAAACTGGTGGAGCAGACCGGGAAAGTATCACACCGTACCATTGAAAAGGAGCTGAACTATCTGTCTGCAATGACCCGCTGGATGTACCTGAATGGACAAACAGACAAGCTGGTACTGATACCGAAACCACCAAAGGCCAAGACGCAACCAAAGAAGGTACAGCAACCGCTTACCATGCCTGAATTGTCGGCACTGATTGCAGCCGTACCATCAGCAAAGCAGGTCTTGATATTGCTTATGAGTGATGCAGGATTGAGGGAATCAGAAGCGTTACAACTGGAAACTGCAAACGTGGATTTATCAGGCTGGCGTTTAACGGTGCATGGCAAAATGGGCAAGGTCTTGGTATACCCTATCCTGACAAACAGGCTACATGAGGCGCTGACGTGCGCTGTTGCCGATGGCGCAAAATATATCTGCATAAACCAGGCAACGGGCAAACCTTATGCATCAATAAAAACGCTGCTCAGGCTGGCAAGCAAACGGGCAGGGGTCACAAAGCATGTTACCCATCACACGTTACGGCATACCTTCTCGACATTGTTAATGGAGTCTGGTATAAGCACCGAAGCCCGAAAGGTACTGATGCGTCATTCCAGTCTGGCAGCAACAGAAAAGTATACTCACACGTCCCCGGCATTTATGGCAGATCAAGCCGGTGCTTTCACCGATATGATAAACAGCACGAAAGTTGACCAAGTTACTGAAGTTTGAAAGTCTGAAACAGAAAAAGCCTGTAAACCCGCATGTCCCCTTAGCTCAGCTGGATAGAGCAACGGCCTTCTAAGCCGTAGGTCGCAGGTTCGAATCCTGCAGGGGACGCCAATAAAATAAAGGACTTAGCCGGTATCGGTTAAGTCCTTTTTGTTTGCCGCCACAATAAACGCCACAATAAATTCCGGTGGTGTAATAAACGTCGCATTTGCAGACCTCTCCCCCAAAGGTGAACGCTGCATACCTTTTGCCCCGTCCCCCATTGGTGGTTCGCCATTCCCAAAATGGGGACAGGTGGCAAGCTTTACCCCGCCTTTTTCCCGTTCGTTGCAAAAGCGTTGCCCGCTGGTTTTTCGCCGCCGCTTACAGACACCTTGCCTTGTGCTATAGGTGTCAGGCCAAAGTCATTTGACAGGTTTCGATACTGCGCCATCAAGTGACCGCTGGGAGTATCCCCAGCACGCCACAATTGAACGAGCTTCCCGAATAATGCACAGAGATGAGCAAGCACACCGACACCGCCAGGGGTAAGCAGCCCGTTAGCGCGCAGGAGTGCTGCAAGGCGGTTGAACTCATCAACTGCATGCGGATTCGGTAGCCAGTCAGGGGCCTCCGGTAGTTCAGATACAAGATCAATATCAACGTGTATTGGTGTTTCACGACACGGGCGTTTTGTGCCAGATAATATTTTCAATTGTGGCGGTTTTCTTGGATTCGACATGGTGGCGTATCTCCGTTTTTCTGAAATGGATGCGCAACAAAAAGGCTTCGGGCGGGCTCTAGGTCCGAAAGGTTACAGCCTTTTTACCCGCCTTGCCAACCAGTTGATATTGAAATAAAATCAGGGGACCGAGTTGTTATCCCGATCCCCTGAAGTGCTCCGGCTGCCGACAGAAAGGTTTTGTCTTGGCTCCAGTAGCGTGGCCCTCATTATTTGTGCCGCAAGATGCTGGCCCCTCGCGTCCAGATATCCCTCTGGCAGGGGAAAAAGAAGTCCCGGCCTATCCTGCAATCAGGCCCCGCCGGGTGGGGGAAAGTATTACTCGCTAGAGGTCTTTTCCATCAGGTAAAGGCCCCCAGGCTGAAGGACATACCCGTCAATTCTGGCCGAAGCTACCAGAAGGTGACTATGACTACCTGGCTTCTGATAGCGTACAAGTTCAAGCTGAAGCATGCTACGTGCAACAATGGCAAAGGATTGCATCCAGTTGCCGAAAATCGCGGTCCCAGCGTCAAGGCTGTTTGAGGTCAGTTCCACCAAATCCTTAAGCAGGTCAGGGCGGTTCAACCAGCCGGAGTTTGTTGGTGCTTCAGAAGCGCGGGCAATCAGATCAAGCGGGCTACTGATTATTGCTGAAGGAATCTGCTGGTCAAATGAACTCATTGCAGAACCTATTGCTGCAAGAACGCCAAACCAGCTTGCAGGGTCCTGACTTGACGAAGAGGTCGGAACGTTGCTGTCAGCAAGAATTTTGGCGATACAAAGCGCATCAAGCTTTTTTGCAAATGCTCCGGCAATTGAAGTCCGCAGAAGAGCATCCAGGTTGGGCGAATCCGCGACAACTTCAGCAGACAAGGGGATATTGCAAACCAGGCTTTTTGGGTTCAGTTCTACGCCTGAAAAAATGGGGATGCTTTCAGATATATCGTTGACAGATTCGGTATGCTGAAAAACTTCAGCATCGCCATCTACGCGCCCCATATTGGTGGGACCATTAATCTCAATAAGCATTGCGCCTGAATTTGCAATTGCGGACCGTTCCCGCACGGCGTCAATTATAGTGGATGCGACACCAATCGGAACAAGGCCCGTGCCGCTTGTCACAACGGAACTTTGCGCGCGCTCGAAGCCCATACCAGCTCGACAAAAATGACTCAGGCTGAAATCTTCTGAGCCGTTGTAATCAAGGCCACCACGGGATAGAGGCTGTCCTTTTGCCAGTACGCGGATTTTCGGTCCCAAGTCGCCGGACAAAATGCCGCTTGATGGAACTGAGTGTTGGTGAATCGGTACGCACTGGCCCTGGGATTCGATTTTTGCCGCAAATTGCTCTGTTGCATGCAGGCGTGCGCTAACTTCATTATAGCGTTGCATGGTTTTGTCGCTGTAGTCCCGCAGGTCAGCATTTACAGCCTTCAGGCTGCTTTGAACCTCTTTGAGTTCGTTTTCAATCACCGTGTTTGACATTTTTTTCTCCGATCATGAATAGTTTTTGTGTTGTTTCTTAAGGTTTTCAGCCAGCGTTTTGCGTTTGAGTGAGTGTTCAATTCTTTCTGTTGCAAGATAGCGCGAGGCATATTTTGATCTTTTCAATCAGCTTCTGGATTGCATCAAGGCGTAAACCTTCGGGAATCCGGTCTAAGGCCTGTTCAAGAGATTTAAAAGCGTGGTCGTATTCTGCACGCTGGATGCTCCTCAGTTCAGCCATTTGTTCCGTAAATTTGATATGTGCCTGATTTGATCTCTTTCTACCTGTTTCGATCTCTTTAACCCTTGTGGTCACAAAATTCTGAAAAATGGCCTTCTCCCTTTCGTCACGATGCAGACGGCGGGCAACATCAAGCCGGTTATCGCCGGACAGGTTTCTATAAACACCCTCACCACGCAAGTATTCAATATCGACGCCGAAATAATCAGCGAGCTTGCGTAGGTTATCCGTTGAGGGCTCAGCCGATCCAGCAACGTAATTATGCAACAGACTGCCACTTACTCCGCAAGCCTCAGCAAGCCGGGCGTAGCTTTTATTTTTCAGTTCCAGACTAAGTGCGTCTATCAGATTTTGGGGAGTTTTCATTTTCTTTTGCTCCGTTCTGCATTTGATATGCTTTAATCAAAATATCATTCTGTATTTAGAATGTCAACCGTTTTAAAAAAAGTTACAACTCAACTTGAGTTAAATTAGACCGCTGGTTCCAGGCATCAATCATCCCATTAAATGACAACCGCGCCGCCGTAATATCATCATCAAGCAAGGCTTTCATGTGGGACCGCCACAAGTCCGGCCTGTTCCGTTGTACCCATTGCCAACAATTACCCCCAGGATCACGGTCTGCTATCTCTGTCATCAGTCGGCGGGCTTCATCAGCAACCGGCTTGATATACTCCCCCAGACGCGCCGCCTGATCTTCTGATAGCTTCAGGACGGAACCAACAGCTTGCACTTGCCCCTTTATTTTGAACTCTCTAATCACTGAAAAGGTCATTGTGACAGCTCCAAGTCGAAGTCCGGCAGTTCATCCAGTTTTTCAGTTTGCCTAGACACTACAGAAAAACAGGCAAACTCAGTATTGACGGCGTTTTGTTGGTTGTTTTCCGTTTCAGTTTTCCCGCCTGTTTCGGCAAGCTGATTTCTGTTTTCCTGTTTTCCCGCCCTTAAGGGTGCGGCAAACTGGCAAACTGAAATTGGGTAATAGTGTGTTGCATTTTTTGCCCCCTTCTGGGACTGCCAAATTGAACCATCATGGTTCTTGAGTAGCGACCTGATTTTATTCTTTGGGCCGATCTTGGAAAGGATTTCCGTTTGAGTAATCCCCGGTTGTTCAGTGATATATTTCATCAGGGTATCAATGTATTCTTGCGCCGGGTCTGGTGCCTTGGTGAAAGTGCCGCTGCAATCGTCAAACTCAACATACAAGTGATAATGGTCAAACCGGCTCTTGTCTTTGGTTCCCAGCCGATAAACCTTTGCTTCGTCGTCGTCCGTGGCTTCTTGGTCTGATCCGGCCTGTCTGACTGGGTACATTGCAAGAATGTGGTCACACTGGTTATAGATGCAGGAAGCCCCGATGTACTTGGTTTCGTCTGATTTCGGGGTGTGGTGTAGCAGCACGATAGTGGCCCCAAGATTCCGTAGCTCAATAATCCGTGCCATGACCGGGGCAAGGTCTTTGTTGTTGGCAATGTCCAAGCTGCTGCATGAACTTGATAGGGTGTCGATTATTAGCAGCGGGTTACAAAGGGCCATGACAAGACTTTTCAGCTCCAACCATGCCGCCGTGTTGAATTGGGGGAGATCTGAGCCTATCCAATAATGCACTTGGTCAGCTCCATCTACCGCCTGAATACGTTTCTTTAAAACAGCTCTAGGATTCTCAAAGTCCACCACAACTACCGGCCTTTGCAGAGTAGCAAGCCCCATAAAAGGAATACCCGTCTTTACTGCCGCTGCTATTTGTGTCGCAAGGGTACTTTTCCCGCTGCCGCCCTTTGCATAAAAAAGAGTAATACTGTTTTCAGGTATGAGCCGATCCACCAGAAAGGATACTTCATAATCACCTGCGGCAATATCTGCACCGGTAATCAATCGCGATAAGTCAAAATGCAGGCTTTCTGACAGCTTTTCAGTGTTTAAGCCTTGCCCTTGTGTTGGTTCTACAACTGAAACAGCTTCAGCAGGGACCGGCAAGGCTGCTGTTGTCAGTTGGCGCGCTACTTCATCAAGTCCGGCTGCTGTATGAACGTCATTCCAATCTGTACCGGTGGTGCCTTCTGACATTGCAGGGAAAACAACCTTGCCGCTGATCTTCAGGGCCGCTTCAGTTGCCTTGCTGCTGCCGTTGCCGGTATCACCTGCAATGATGATCTCACGATCTGGGAAACGATCTCTCAAGACAGTAGCAACAGCCGGGAGCTTGCCAGAAGAAAAAGCAACTATCACGCTTGCGCCGCTGGCCTCATGTACTGAAAGTCCGGTTGCATAGCCTTCAACGATATACAGCGGGCCGGTGTTGGTTCCACGGATTACATGGTATAGCGGGCCAGGTATAGCGCCGGTTCCGGCCAGAAACTTCTTGCTGCTGTCTGGAAATATCAGTTGCAGGCTTTCTGGTTCGCCGGTTCCGGTTGCGGTCATGGGAATCAAGAGCATATCCTTGACCTGCTTAATGCCAACAGGCCGAATACCTTTTTTAACGATGTATGGATGATCTGCTGCTACATCATGGCCGAACTTCCACAACCGCGCCGCCTTCGTCCGTGTGGCCTGCTCTACCTGCTGCCGTTCATCTTCACGGGCCTTGCGGACAGCTTCAATCCGGGCCTTGATAGCTGCCTGTTCCGCTGAGGAAAGTGCTGTTTCACTTTTGGCGGTCAGGGTGCCGCCTGCTGCATTCGGACATTCACTGTTCCAGCATCCCCATGTAAGTGTTGCCGGTTCATCAGCATGATACAAGTACCATCCATTTGCATCCCGGCCTTTCTTGTGGGGCTTGCATGAACAGGTGGCGCGGGTCAGCTTGCCCTCTACCAGTTCCCCACCGGGGTCAATACCGTGGGCTTTGAGTTTTGAAAGGAAATCTATTGTCATCAGACTCCCCCAATCTTGCCAGCACGCAGGTCTTTTGCCTTAGCGATTAACAGACCATAGCAGTGCATGACCGTCTTGACAGGTAAATCAAGCGCCTGCTTTGATTCGTATGCTTGGAGCAAGCGCCGGACATCTTGGCTGTCTGGATATGTTGCGACACAACGCGGTGAACATGGCATCTTGTAAATATCTACCGGATACCCTGCTGCAAAAATAACTGCTGATCTTTGTAAGTCTCTATCTGTGATAAGCATTTTTGACCTCATTCTTGCCTTACGGCAGTATTAGTTGTTTGCTGCTTCCCGCGAAATAATCCACTGGTCGATCTCTGACTTTAGCCAGCCCACCCGAAATTCACTGATTTTACGCCGCTTAGGGAACAGCCCCTTTTTTTCCATACGCCATAAGGTGACATCACTCAGCGGAACCAACTTTTCAATGTCTTTACGAAGATAAAAGCCCATAAAAAAAACCTCCCTTTCAATGTTTGATGAAAGAGAGGCTATCAGGCTTTAATGCTCTGCAAGAGGGTGTTTAATTAAGGCAATTCAGCACCCACAATGTAAGGTGCAATCAGCTTTTTACGTCTTTTATAAATCTTTTCGACATCGTCGCGATTAAGGCCGAATTTGGCCGATGCTGAATTAAGAGCTTTATTTTTTGCCATACCGCCCTGCATGGACTCATCAAGAAAAAGAGCTATTTGTGCGTCACGTTGCGTATTAGCTCTGGTCAATGCTGCCTTGCGTTTTCCTGGCCCAACTGGAGTAAAGCCCAGCAACTGATCAAGTGTCAGTTTCTTTGCTTTTTGGGATCTGCTGTTCTGTCTGTCTGGTGACTCTTGATTGACGTAGCGGTTCAGCGCAACAGCAAGCCACTGGAGGGCTTTTTCTGGGGGATTGATACCAGCCATCACGGAAAGATAAAACTGTTCAGCCAGTGCAAAGCTGTCTTGATTTGGATCTTCTTTGTAATCCTGTAATTCTGAAAGCATCATATCACGCATAAAGTCAGTCCCTTCCATTATGCAGACCTCCTTTTCAACGGCAGAACCTTTGCCGCCGCCGTGCCGTTGACGATTGACAGCAGTTTATGTTCCCATGCTTCAAGCGCTTGCTGCTTCTCTTTGTCGTATCTGTTGCGGTTGTAAGTTTTGATAACGCCTTGTTTGGTATGGTTCAAGACGGCGTCGATTATTTCGTCAAGAAAGCCGATCTCTGACAGCATGGTTGCTGCCGTCCGTCTCAGGTCGTGTGGGGTGAAGGTATCAATCCCCAGGCGGTTGCCTTCGCTGATCCTTTGGCCGTTTTTGTCGCAAGCGTAATTACCTTTCTTGAGTACCCATCCCAGCAGATTGATTCTAACAGCGTGGGCCACTGCGTTCCCTTGCATCGGTTCTGCAGGTAGTGGCGTACCGTCTGCCGCCTTTTTGATACGGGGGGAGGGGAATATACAGCCTTTTGCTTTAATTTCGCCTGTTGCGTGGTCTACTGTCTCAAGTTGGCCTATCAGTTCAAGCGCGGTATCGGTCAGGTATACGCGATGTGCTTTCTTATTCTTTGAACGTTCAACGGGGATTGTCCACCATCTGCCGTCAATCTCGTCGGTGTGCATACCAACCACTTCACCGGGACGCTGGCCAGTAAGTAGAATCAGCTTAAGGACTCGCCGTATCTCGTCTGACATTACGCTGCTGTCTATCGTTTGCCATAAAGTGCGGATCTCTTCAGCGGATAGTACGCGGTCCCGGCTGTTAATGGGGGAGGGCATGACAACACCTTCACAGGGGGTATGCTGCAGAATGTCACACTGAACAGCAAATTTGAACATCTTGCGGATGATCTTAAAATTATTGTTGGCTGATCCAGGGGAACCACGATCAACAATCTTTTCCAACAGTAAGACAACATCCCGCTTGGTAATGTCAGCCGCCTTGCGTTTACCCCATGCCTTGAGAGCATCCCTTTCAAGTATCCGCTTGTCTTCAGCCCAGCCCCGCTTGTTGGGCTTTGCGTGTTTTTCGATGTATTCATCAATTAGGTTTGCAATTGTGGGGGCTTTTATATGTTCCTCGTTGACCTGTTTTTCAGCTTCAACGGGATCAATGCCGTTTTTAACCTGCCGCCGTGCATCTTCAAACTTTCCCCGTGCCGCCTCCAAAATAATGGCCGGATATTCCCCCAGGTTCATTTCCCTGGTCTTGCCGCCTAACGTGTACCGGTACAACCAGACCTTTGAGCCGGTAGGCCATACGCGAATGGAAAAGCCGTTGCCCTCAGACCGAAGATATTTTTTATCTTCGGGTTTGAGTCCCTTAATCATTTTGTCGGTGAATGTTATCTGTCTTTTGCTCATGTCGCTTCCCCTTACCGCCACAATAACGCCACAATAAACTCATGTGCTATGGTGCAATAATGTGAAATGCTATGTAAGTAAAATACAGTATAAGTTGCTGTAATGTCAATATCAAAGTGTATTAGTGTGAAGGTGTGTGAAGGTGTGTGAAATACCGATATATCATTACTTCTAAGCCGTAGGTCGCAGGTTCGAATCCTGCAGGGGACGCCAATAAAATAAGGCACTTGCAACTAAATATTGTGAGTGCTTTTTCTTTTTGTAGCAAAACAGCTGTACTTTAGTTGTACTTTTGTTTTTTGCTAGACTCCCCCATTTATCCTTGTTGCACTTCAGACTTGAATCCGCGGTTGGAAAAAGGTATATTGAAATCAAGGTAGCGCTACCTGAAACAAATATCAGAAGGAGAAGCAAAAGAAGTTCGTGATTTTTTCCACGGAGTAGATGCAGGTTTTATGGAGGAAACACTATGGAAGATACGCCACCTTGCTGTTTTTGCAACATATGAAGCAACAAACAGGCTGCCGATAGAAGTAGCCTGCATACCATGAACTTGGTACATAGATTGATGTAAAACCGGAGGCCCGTCTGAAAAGCGGGCCTCTTCTCATTTAGTCTGGTGTTGTGTCCCTTGTAACTCAAGATTTTTCCAAGTGGTGCGCAGTCTGCAGAGTTCCCGATTGCCTTTAACTGATTCGATCCGGTGGAGGAGGATTGCAGGATTTTCAGGGCTTGGGGCGCAACAACTGCGTATGCTGTCACCGTATATTGCTTCGGCCCGAAATCCTATTTCGATCAGGACCGGAACTGCCCGTTTGATCAGCTCTTCCGGCACCGCCTCCAGTGCCCATCCTGCATAGATCGTGTTGTTCACATGGTTGTTCATATCAAGGTCAGCCCGCAGTACTGGTAGTTGCAGCCCTGTTCGGCATTCTTCAAGCAGCGGAAGTGTTGCAAACGGGTCATCCATGGCCCGCTGCAGGTGTAGCGGATAGTCGGGTAACTGCTCATCAACTTTTACCGGTCGGCGCGTTTTCAGATCCAGTGCAGCCCATGAACTGGTGGCCCGCCCAATGGTCTGGCCCTGTTGGTCAGTCAGTAGAAAATCACGAATTGAAAAAAAACCATCCCGGGTCACCGGCCAGGTGGTCACCGTTACCTGCTCAGTACCGATAATCGGGCGCAGCAGCTCAATGGAGAGCCGGGACAGAACCCAGGTCAATCCCCTTTTGCGCAGATGCTTAAGCCCTACACCCAGGTGCAGGGCATGCTCAGCACCAACCTCCTGCAGCCAGGCCAGGATTACGGTCAGGCGTACCCGGTTGTGTGGATCAAGCTCGTGATAGCGGGCATTGACGGTTTGTCGCAGCTGATGGTTCATGCCTTTCTCCCTTGCCTTCATGCATAGCACAGGAGCGGACATGATTGCAAATCAGCCTGTTCTGGCAGATACTGTTGCCTGATGCAGTCAGGTGCTCTACAGTGAGCAGATAACATAGTTCCACATAAGGGAAATACTGATGAAAGACGTGCTGTAATAATGCTTACCACTTCTACCAATAAGCAGATGTTCGGCTTTCTGGCCGTACTGACTGCAGCCTCCATGGCGGGGCTGCAGGGCTACACCATGCTGTTCAACAACTTTGCCGTCGAAACCGTGCACCTTGACGGTCTGCAGGTCGGCCTGACCCAGTCGATCCGTGAGATCCCCGGCTTTCTGGCATTAACGGCGATTTATGTGATGCTGGTGATCAGGGAGCATCGGCTGGCATCCCTGTCGATCATCCTGCTGGGGGTCGGTGTCGCTCTGACCGGTTTCTTTCCCAGCTTCAGCGGAGTGGCGCTGACCACGCTGCTGATGAGCTTCGGCTTCCACTATTACGAAACCGTTAACCAATCCCTGACCCTGCAATATTTTTCTACCCACCAATCTCCACTGGTGATGGGTAAGCTGCGCAGTCTGGCTGCCATCACCAGCATTATCTCTGCTGCTGCAATCTGGTGTATGGGCTTTGTGCTGGATTACCGCGGCATGTTCCTGGTGGTGGGGAGCGTGGTTGCCCTGGCCGGTCTCTGGGCGCTCTTTCAAGACCCCAGTCATGCTGATGTGCCGCCCCAAAAGCTACGCATGTTTCTGAAGCGGCGCTACTGGCTCTACTATGCCCTGACTTTTATGTCCGGTGGCCGGCGTCAGATCTACATGGTCTTTTCGATGTTTCTGCTGGTCAAGGTCTTTCACTTTTCCGTGCAGGCCATCACGGTACTGTTTATCATCAACAACCTGATCAACTGGATCATTAACCCGATGATCGGTCGGGCCATTAACGCCTTTGGAGAACGGACGCTCTGCACGATTGAGTATGCCGGTGTGATTCTGGTCTTTCTGACCTATGCCTATGCCTCTTCACGCTGGGTGGTGGCCGGGATGTACATCATTGACTACATCCTGTTTAACTTTGCCGTGGCGATCCGTACCTACTTCCAGAAGATTGCTGACCCGGCCGATATCGCACCCACCTCGGCGGTCGGTTTCACCATCAACCATGTTGCAGCGGTCTTCCTGCCTGCCCTGGGGGGCTATCTCTGGATGCTGAACTACCGGATACCGTTTATTATGGGTGCGATCCTTGGCGTGGTTTCTCTGATTCTGGCCCAGTTTATCAGGTTGCCGGAGCATCATACACCGGTCGGGCAGACCGCACACTAGGAGTCTTAGATCAGGTCATAGTGTTTCACCATTGCCCGGTGGCTGCGAAAGGCTGCCAGATAGCGGGCATCTTCGGCATAGGTGGTGGGATAGATGCCGGGAACCGGTTGGTGCTGCAAGCTACTGTCCACGTTAACAAAGGTAAACAGGCAGGAGTTTGAGAGGGCCTTGCTGTTGCGGTCACGGCTGATCCGCTCGATGCTGGCCTCAACACAGACAAAGCTGTCACAGGTGTAGACCACCCGGCAGGTATAGTGCAACTTGTCCCCCAGCCTGACCGGATGGAAGAAGTTGATCCGGTTCACTGCAGCAATCAAGGCCCGGCCGGGAGCGATCTGTTCAGCGCACATGGATGAAAGTTCATAGGCCCTGCGGATGATGTAGCCGCCAAAGATCCTATGGGGCACATACTCCTGCTCTGGATACATCCGCTCCCAGGACTCCACCACCAGATGATCTGCCTTGATTCCGCTAAAACCGGGCTGATCCTGGGCGGTATGGAGCTGGTGCAGCAGTTCATACTCCTCGCGGCTGGGAGGCTCCTGCAGGGCCGCCTGCTGTTGACGGTACTGTTCCCGCTCCTGCATCGATTTTTCTGCCCGGTGTTTTTCCAGCTCATCCTGATATTCAAGCGGCGGCAGCACCCTGCTTTCCTCGGCAGACTCCCCACCTCTGGCCACCATGGTAAAGTAGCAGGAAGCGATATGGGTGGCTGGATCGCCCGCATGCTCCACCCGCATCCCCACCACCATGGATGATCTGCCAACATGGTTGATCCGGGCATCAATCTGGATATCACGATCATTGTCAACCACATGGCGTACAATGATATTATCAATGGCAGCGGTCACCACCTTGGCATCAGGGTGAATACTGCGGGCATAGCCCAGCGCTGCCTGCTCGGCCATGATGTCCAGGTCTTCAAGCAACAGGCCGAACCTGAAGTTGCCCACAATCGGTTCATCCACAACCATGTAACGGCGACGGGCCTTCAGATCTGATGCAAGTGGCAGGGTCTTGTAGAGCGATGTTTCGCGTGGTGTGGTCATCTGGTTACTCCCTGGTATGAATCAACAACATCTCCAGTACACTCTACCTCTCCAAGACAGGTTGTGCAAGGCAGCCTGTCGGTGCTACATTGCTACCTTCATTTTTAACGAGCTAAAGTGAGCCACCATGCCAGAAACCAGTTGTGACTTCTATTGTGACAAGATCCTGAAAGGTCTGCTGGAGGTGCCGGTCTACCTCCAGAATGAGCAGGTCTTTGCCTTTCATCACACCAACCCGCTCTGGGAACATCATGTGGTGTTGCTCCCGAAGAGACACGTTGAATCGCTGATTACCCTTGAAGAGTCTGACAACGAGCTGCTACTGGAACTGATGCGGACGGCCAAGCAGATTGCCGCTGACTTTATGGCCCGTTTCGGGGCCTGCCGGGTCTATACCAATCTGGGGACCTACCAGTCATCCAAGCACCTGCACTGGCATATCGGCGCTGGTGAACAGCTGCGACCATACTAGCAATAGCCGGATACCCTATGCTTAAACCGTCTCCTTTCAATCTGTTAACCATCCTCGGACCGACCGCTTCCGGCAAGACCCGTTTGGCCGTCGCGCTGGCCCAGGAACTGTCCGGCGAGATCATCTCCGCTGATTCCCGCTAGGTCTTCAAGAGGATGGATATTGGCACCGGTAAAGATCTGCACGAATATGGCGCAACTCCCTACCACCTGATTGATGTTCTGGAACCGGGGCAGGAGTGCAGTCTGTTTGCCTTTCAACGGCTGTTTCTGCAGGCCTTTGAATCGGTAACGGCCCGTGGTCAGCTACCGATTCTGTGTGGTGGCACCGGTCTGTATCTGGATGCAGCGCTGCGGGGCTACCGGATGGTTGAGGTGCCTGAGAATCAGCCGTTGCGGACAGATCTGGCCAATAAAAGCGATGCCGAGCTGGCTGCCATTCTGCTGCAGTTGGTGCCAGACCAGCATAACAGGACCGACCTTGCTGACCGAAACCGGACTATCCGTGCCATTGAGATCGCCAGCCATCAAGCGGATGATCAGGCAGAACAGGAGCCGTTTCCTGCTATTCAACCTCTGGTGCTGGGTATCCGCTGGGATAGGGTGGAACTGCGTCGCAGAATTACCCAGCGTTTACGCCAGCGGCTTGAGGCAGGCATGCTGGATGAGATTCAACAGCTGCATGCAAGTGGAGTAGGGTGGGAGCGTCTGGACTACTATGGTCTGGAGTATCGTTATGGCGGGATGTTCCTGCGGGGGGAGCTGAATCGGAATGATCCTAAAAACGGCAGTTAAACTGCCAAAAATGTTGTAACCTTCTGAATGCAG
>CAZNWF010000017.1:0-38928 GCA_964576485.1 uncultured Geobacter sp.
AGTCACCTCAAGGGGCACCATCCCCCGGTAATAATCAGATTATTTCATCTCTCAGGCGTTTGGATGTGGTGAAATAGTTTTCCAGCCAGACGCCATCACCTGCCGCAACCTTTTCCTTTAAAGCAGCAAACTCCTGTTGGTAGCGATCCAGCACTGACAGAAGCGGCAGACGATTCATCAGGGCGATGTCGCGCCACATGGAAGGATCAGACGAGGCTATCCGGGTAAAATCACGAAACCCGCCAGCCGAGAAAGCCAGGATATTCTCCTCCTCTTCAGCTGATCGATCAACCGCATGCACCAGTGCATAGGCAACCATATGCGGCAGATGGGACACCGCAGCAAAGACCCGATCATGGGTCAACGGCTCCATACACTCGACCCGACTACCTGCTGCCTCCCAAAGGTGCTGCACCAGCTCAAGTGCCTGTTGATTGGTTCGGCCTGTGGGGGTCAAAATACAGCGTCGCCCCTGAAACAATGTGGCAAAAGAGGCCTTTGCACCGGAATGCTCCGTACCGGCAATCGGATGACCACCAACAAAGTGGCAACCTTCAGGCATCAATGCCTCGCAGGCAGCCACCAGCTCATCCTTGACACTACCTCCATCAGTTACCACACAACCAGCAGGCAGATACGGGAGACAGGCAGCTACAGCAGCAGTCATTGCCCGTACCGGAACCGCCAGGAACACGACATCGGCAGATGCTACAGCAGCGGCATAGTCAGCTGCAATCTCGTCAACAACCCCCAGTTTCAGCGCTTCAGCCAGGTTTTCTGAATCAAGGTCGAAACCGATCACCCGCTGTACAGCTCCTGCGGCCTTCAAAGCCCTGCTAAAGGAACCGCCGATCAGCCCTACTCCAATGACAGCAAGGGTCTTGATCATCAACGGGCCTTTGGATAAGAACCGAGAATTTTTAAAAACTGGCAGAAGCCCCGTAACTCTTCAATGGCTTCACCAACCGGTGCTTCAGAGACATGGCCTGACATATCCAGAAAGAAGATATACTCCCAGGCCTTGGTCTTGACCGGTCGGGATTCAATCTTGGAAAGGTTGACACCACGCCGTGCAAACGGTTCAAGCATCCGGTAGAGGATACCCGGTTCATCCTTGACCGAAAACAGGATCGAGGTCTTGTCATTACCGGAAGGCTCCGCCAGCTTGCGCGATACCACAATAAAACGGGTAAAGTTGTTAACCTGATCCTCTATGCGGGAACGAACCACCTTCAGACCGTAATGCTCAGCAGCAGAGCAGCCTGCAATGGCAGCTGCATTCAGATCCTCAGAAACAATCTGGGCTGCCAGGGCGGTTGATGCTACGTCCACCAACGGCACATTGGGCAGGTTCTCCTCAAGCCAATGCCGACACTGCGCCAATGCCTGGGGATGGGAATAGACCTTACGGACATCCTCTACACGACCGGTACGGGAGAGCAGATCGTGAGAGACCTCAAGCAGAACTTCAGCGGTGATCTTAAGGTCGCTTTCCACAAACATATCAAGGGTATGAGAGACCATCCCTTCGGTAGAATTTTCAACCGGCACCACTCCGTAGAGTGCCCTGCCCTTTTCCACCTCTTCAAAAACAGTTGGAATTGATTTCTGGGGAACCAGCTGGGCTGACAAACCGAACTGTTGCATTGCTGCCATGTGGGTAAAGGTTGCCATTGGCCCGAGAAAAGCAACCTTCACCGGCGATTCCAGCGCAAGACAGGCAGACATGATTTCACGAAAAATACTGCGAAAGGCTTCTTCAGGCAATGGCCCCTGGTTCAAACGGGCAACCCGATCATGCACCTCCCGTTCACGACTGGGCACGTGGAAATCTCGATCCTGGCCGGCTTTTAATTTACCAACATCAGAAGCTACTCTGGCACGCTGATTCAATAATTCAACCAGAGTGCTATCAATCTGGTCAATTTCACCACGTAACTGTTCAAGACTTTGGATCTTTGACATGGGAACTCTTCCGAAAGCGGCAGGATTATAAAATTAGGGATTGTCAACATAGTAGATAGGCGATCAAAAGGCAACGTTTTTTGCCGTAAATGTAGCAACGGCAATCTTGTTCCGCCTCAGTCGGAATTGGACTTTCAGGCCGCTTGATCTAATGGTAAGTCAGCTTTCCTGAATGCCTGATTTCAGAATAAGCTTGTTATCGTTTTTGTTTTCTCAATTCTCTGGCTTCCTCAAGTTTTCTGTCACGTTCTTTGCATATTCCCAGCTCTGGTAATCGGCATAGGTCCATGTTTGATCTTTATTTTTGATGTCTGTGGCTGTTTCCATACTGTGCGTACCTCTCAGACAAAACTGCCACTACTCCCCAAACACTTCCGCCAGATCAACCACCAGGTCACCCAGCAGTGGTACCGGCACCTGATCAGCTCCGGCGTAGCGGTCGGCTGCGCCATACAGACCATCTGCACCGCGTTTATAGACCAGTAATGTCTGCTCAGCCGGATGGATTATCCAGTATTCAAGTACGCCAAACCGTTGATACAGATCAAATTTGATCTTGAAGTCAACGGCAGCAGTGGTTGGAGACAGTATTTCAATCACCAGATCTGGTGCACCGTTACAGCCACGGTCATCAAGCTTGGCTTTGTCGCAGACAACCAGCAGATCTGGCTGCACAACAGTTTCAATATAGTTGTCGCTGGAATCTTGTTGTTCTGAAAGTCGGACATCAAAGGGAGAAAAAAACACCTCACAGGGTTTTCCCTGCAAACAAATGGAAAGAGGCCTAAAAAGTCTGCCTGCAATGCGCTGGTGCTTCACCCCCGGCGCCGGGCTCATGCAGTACGCTTCACCATCAATCAACTCCCAACGCTGACCGTCATGCCAGGTCAAGTAATCAGCATAGGTGTATTTTTGGTCGTTATTTTTGATGTCTGTGGCTGTTTTCATACTGTGCGTACCTCTCTGACAAAACTACTACTACTCCCCAAACACCTCAGCCAAGTCTATCACCAAGTCACCCAGCAGTGGTACAGCTATTTTACCGTCATCAGCATAGCGGTCTGGAGCACCATATCGTCCATCTGGCTGAAGCTTAAAAACCATAACGGTTTTTTCAACCGGGTGTACAATCCAGTACTCTTTAACACCGTGTTTTTGATAGAGGTCAAACTTTACTGTTAGATCCATCTTTGCAGTTGATGGAGAGGTGATCTCAATCACCAGATCCGGTGCACCGTTGCAACCACGGTCGTCAAGCTTGGTTTTATCGCAGATAACCACTACATCCGGCTGTACTACCGTATCAACGTAGTTGTCACTGGATTGGGCCTGGTCTGAAAGACGCACATCAAAAGGGGCACCATAGACTTTGCACGGTTTGCCCTTCAGATACGCTAAAATTTGATATAAAAGAGCGCCGGAAAGTTCCTGATGAAAACGACTGGGGGCAGGAGCCAGTCCTACCGGCCCCTGCAACAGGTACGCTACTCCGTCTACCAGTTCCCAACGCTGGCCGTCATCCCAAGTCAGGTAATCAGCGTAGGTGTATTTTTGACTTTTATTTTTGATGACTGAGACTGTATCCATATCGTACACTCCCCTCTGACAAACCTGATAATCGTCGCAGGTGCATTTTTTCACTGTTTTTGTGGAGAGCCCTTGACACTCCTCCGCTGAGGAACGTTGTTAACCTTTCAACCAGCCATCAATCACCAGCTTAAGCTCTGGATCTGCCAAAACCAGTTGTTCCCCACGTCTGGCTGCCACGCAGACACCCGCCCTGCTTTGATTTAAAAACACAGCAACATCTACACCACTATAGCCACACCGAAGGACAGAGCAATAGCAAAATAGGGACCGTGCAGTACTGACATTTTTTGTCCGAAGGCGCTGACTCAGTGATTCTGCTGAGATACCAGAAAGTTCAGCAGCCCTGTTCGCAAGATCTGCAAGCAACACCCGCTGAACAGGCCGATCGACATGAGAAGTAAGCAACAGGCTCTCAACAAAACTATCATTCCCCAAAATCCGCGCATCATGCAGCAGTTTAGCATCATCTGCTGGCAGATTACGCCCCAATCCGCCACCCACAAGGTCATCCCTGACTCCCTGCATAATACCATCCGCAACAAACAACCGATACGCTTGACGAGCAGTGACAGTATCAGAGCCAAACCGATGTAGTATGGAATCACACTGCTGGCCCTGAAGCTCATTATTACCCATTACAACAGAATGACCACACCACGGATAGCAATCAAGCTGGTCCATACCTGTAATAATCCCGGCCCGCAGTGGGTTAAGATGAATATAGCGGACAAGCTCCAGAAAGTACGGATCTTCATCACAGATGATCGACTTGTAACGATTCTGGAACAGATGCCCGGAGCGTTTATGCCGCAGGTTAAACGTAATGGCATGTCCGGTAAGCAGACGGCGCATAAAGGTTGCAAGCTTTGTAGACCGGGGCTGCACTAACAGGTGAAAGTGATTATCAAGCAGAGCCCAGGCATGGCACTCCGTTCCGGTTTCCAGAAGGAGTTTTGAAAGGCGGCTTACAAAATGAAGACGATCATGGTCATCAATAAATATGGGACTTTTTTCTATCCCCCTTACGATAACATGATGCAAAACATCTGAAATATCAAGTCTGGCTGTACGTGGCATGTTCTAAAACACTAGCAAACCAGGATGACTTAATCAACATCTTAACAACGTCCCTTATCATACAAATAGCCATTCCCGCATCAGAAGTCACCGGATAGTAAATACACATTTGGAATCAAGGTATTGGATCTTCAAGGACAGGCAAGGTCAATACGCATATAGAACAGAAAGATTAGCCTGCTCAGTTGCATTTTGTGCGCGTTCTCCCTGCACTTCGACCCTATACACATAAGGAATGTGCATAGGAGCCAGCACTATCATTGATTCGGCAACCCCGGCTCCCTCCAGCTGTAGACCACTTGTATCAGAGTTACCTTTAATCGTATCAATAATCTTTGCATACACACTGAAAGGAACACCATTTGTCGAAGTAAGATTAAATGTAAAATCCGGTGAGGATTTAGCAGAGACCGTCTGACTACATGAACTCCCCCACGAACTGGTTACTTTCGTAATTTTGTCTTTTAGGCACTGATCATCGGTCACGGCCAAAGAAATACCACTATACTGATCCGTTAATTTTTGGGAAAAACTAGCTGCCTCAAAATTTTGCAAAAGAAACGGCAACATATCCTTCATCACCATTTCAGTACCACCATAAGCAGCTTCAGTTGCGGTTCTGTACCGTTTTTGTGCACCAGTCCTTGAGACTGATGCCGTTATTAACGAGAGAACTGACATAATTATCAGCAACGATATGAGCGTTAACATGAGGGAAGTAACAAGAGCAACACCCTCTTTTCCAGCTGCAAACCCTCGCATGGATACACCTTTCATCAGCAGTTGTAGTCCTGCTATTTACTAAGCAACAAATTTTTAGGTCGAGCAACTATACGATAAACCTTCCAGCGATAGTTTTTCATGTCACTCGTCAAAGTATACTCACGTGCCAGAGCTAGCTCTCCTGGACCAGCCACAACAATTTTTTCAGAACTGCTATATCCCATATCTTTCCTGCCTATCTGGGCAAGAATATAAACTTTAATGATTTTAAGCGCTGTTCGCAGTTTGGCAGGGTCTTTAAGAGCCCCCACAACCTTTGACCGTGCCTCATCGGTACTTAATTCATCTATGGATTCGACAACTGAAACTGTTGATGCATCATTTATGTTTATAGCCGGACTCGACCAGATATCCACTTCTCCATCTTGTCCGTCTGTTTTATTCGCTGAATCCCATAAATCCCAACCAAGCGCAACCTGCATATCTGCCACACAGTCAAGTAACGGCATATAATTAAGTTTACCACCCTTCTGATTTACCGTGGCTTTATACAATATACCGGTATTAGGGGCACAGCTTGATGGGACTTTTTGACTACTTTTAGGACGGGCAACAAAAAAGTCTGCACGATTAAACGGCATACCAATGTTATCATCCGTCTGACCTAATCCATAAGCATAGACAATTTCATTCACATCTCTGGGGGCAAAGGCGGGAACAAAACCGTCTTTACTGTATACAGTCCAATAGTTGCTCAACTTGCTCGTATCATAGGCAAGACGGTTTGTGTATGCGTTGTCGCTGAATGTTCTACGCAGCACCACCACCCTGTCGCCAGAAGCAAAGTTTCCTGAAGACCACATTTTAGGTGGTTTACTCCCGTAGGTAGTAGCCGAATAATTTGCATAGGTCCACTTTTGGGCACCTGCGTCTCTAGATAAAGTTAAACCTTTAACCGAAAGGTACCATGCTCCAGGAGTTCCGGTATATGTAGCACCATCGTCTCCAACGGTGGTTGAGTAACGTTGAAAAGCCAAAGCTCTCGGTATTTCACTGGGAGCATCATTTAATTTTGACGCCGGATCAACTGTTGCTTCTATATATTGGGGCCTCTTGGTTGTGTCTGTATCTGCGTCTTCATGCCACGCAAACGGTAGAGCATAGCCTGACTGCTCCAAATCATGCCGCATCATTTCAAGACCGACAACTCCCTCAATATTACTCTCCTCCATACGACCCAACTTAAGTGATTGTGTTAAAATACGATTAAAAGCGTCACCGGCAATCGCAATCACCACAACAAAAACGGCCATTACAACGATCATCTCGATAAGTGTAAAACCCTGTCTTGAATACAAGCGGTTATTTTTTATATGTACAGTCCACCATTTCATATGATTAGTATCCTTGAGTGATAAGGCTATATACCGCATGACTGTTTGGCTTTCCCTTAAATTTCCAGCGCACGGATATATCAACCGATTTTGTGATCGTTGAAGAGCCCACTGGTTCTATCTTACGAGCGACAGAGTAATTAACATAACCGTTATAAACTTTTCTTGAAATACCGGTTGTTGTGCTAGTTGACATATTGTCAAAAGGCTTAAGTTTTACCAGGGCTATCTGTTCATCAGCAATAAGCAAAGCCTCCTGGCGCAGTTGATTTTCTAGATTGTGATGCAAGCCAAGGTTAACGGACTGTAACAACCCTAGCAATCCAACCATAATGATTACTATGGCCACAAGAAACTCTACTAATGTAAAACCACGCCTATCTAAATTCACAATTGCCCCCATTTAACTTGCCCGTGTTTACACGCGTAATAGACATTACAAGGCAGTTTTGAGTAACATCTGTTGTTGCTGCAAGCCCTATTGCCAAAGATGGCAATGTTACACCGCTAACGTAGCCACGCTCATCAATTTTTACAAATGCGTCTATATCTGCACCGGTTAAGGTTGTTACTCGGTACTTTGGTTGCTTGGTCAAAACAATGGTACCATTGCCTTTAGAAAAATCTGTTTCACTGCTGTAGATACGAAACACATATGATGTTGGCTTCAGCTCAACTGAATGTCCACGTTTCTTAAGTATAGCAGCAACACGCAAATCATTAAGATCAGTTGCCATTTCTTGCACCTGTGCCTCAATTGCATATTTACGCTGCCACGAACTGAAATTAATGCTGACAGCAGCCAACAATATCCCCATAATTGCAATAGTAACAACCAGTTCAACCAAAGAGAAACCGCTTTTAAAGGATATAAAGGCCATAGTCTGTCCGTCACCTCTCTTGAACGTGCATTATTTTTTTCAGAGGGCGTGGATTATTTAAAACAGATAATCCCTGTGCCTTAGGTGGAACCCCCTCAAAAGATGTGCCGGTCCGACGACCGTCTTTTGCCGTAAAGGCATCTGCCATTGAAACCTCGGCAAACGCTCCGGTTGAAACCTGCATCAAGAGTTTTCCCTGCATAGCACGCGGTGTCGGTGCACCTCCTGTGCTATAATTTATCGCCCAGATTGATGAGCTTCCACCATATGCACAGACATCGGAGTTTGGCTGGAATGTTGTATAAAAAACAACACCGGAAGGAGATGCCACCGGATCAGTGATGACACGTTCGGCACCTAACGAACTGCTCTCATTAGCTGGGTCAAGCTGAATTTTCCAGCCGGTAGTGCTGGTATACGTGCCAACAGTTGTCTGATCTTGCAAAGTAGAAGGGGTAACTGAAGAGGCGACACATGACTGATTCATATCATTAGTATCTTTTGTATAGCAGGGGTCGAGGACACCATACAGATACCTTAATGAAGCAGAGTCATCGATGGTTGTGTCGTTTTTATAGAAATACCGACCACTACCAAAATAGAGCCAAAGGTTTTTATTACCGCGATCCTGTAATTTAGTTACTGCAGAGGTGACAGGCCCTATGCCGTCAATCAACTTGCTTAACGTCCAATTATTAGCTACCTGTTTAGAGTTATCAGGATCACTGGCGTCCACAACAGATGATGCATCAGGATAGACACTCTCTTTGGTAAGCACCCTGACCACTCCTCCGCTGTACCAGGTTGATGCATCCGTTTTTTGGGTATATCCCACATAAAAAGCATCATCACTGTAAAAGCCTTTACCGGTAGTGCGCGATTTATCTGTATCAATAGCTCCATTTGAGAGCGAGCCGGCAAAGGCATTACTTATTTCGTCATTAGCCGTATCTTTGTAGATTGTTGTAACCAGCTTCCCAGTTCCAATATCAACCACAAATAGTTTAAGCGGTTGATCTGATCTCCCCATAAATTGCGTTGAGGTTATCGGGCCTGTCGGGCCAGACGCAAACACAGCAAACCAGCGCCCATTTCGATCAGGGTCGCCAACACGAACAACAAGTGGCCCACTGGTAGCATACCCTAGATTCCCACCTTTTTTATCGGCGTCAGTCCCGTCTGTTGGATCGCCATTAAATTCCCACATGAATTTTGGATTTTCAGGATCAGTTACATCAAGGGCATAATAGGTGGAGTACCCAAGACCATCAACTGGTGTTTTCACACAGTTAGCACCTGCTTTATCATAACAGGTACCTGCTGTTTTTGTCCCACTTTGATAGATATTACGTGAAGCGCCCCCCAGTCCGGTAGAACCTATCAAAACAGTACGCCAGCTTGTCTTGTCATAATCCAGAGTCTTTGACGTAGTATCGGAGTACGCTGTTTTTTTGATACATTTCCAATACTGGTCTGAAGAACAGTTTTTAAACCTGAGAGAACCGTCACTATTCTTGTAGGTATCATTATCTGAGGGCCTGTTAATAGACACATCAACCAGCAAGGTACTGCCGTCGACTGAAAAAAGATGCGGATATTGAGGATCTGCAAGGTAGCGCAGATACGGTAGGATGTTGCGAGGAATAAACGCCCATTTTTCTTGACCAAGGTTATCGCCGGTAAGCTGTGCCCGGTAACTACCTTCTTTTAACATTTTTAACGTACCCAGCTTAAAGGCATGCAGCATACCATCGTTAGCTCCAACAAATACCATCCCTCGATTTTGATACACAGAAGACGTGGTAAACAAACCATAGCTTGTATCACCATAACCGGTTGGAGCTGTTGCTGCATAGGTGTTAAGAGCAATGTTTGCAAGCAGTTTAGGTGTAGATGAGACAACATCCCCAAGCCGCCAAATACCGCTTTTGCTCCCAATGGTAACCAAGCGGCTACGATAGCCGACAACATCGGTCATGATACCGCTGGCATCAAACTCAGGTTCTCCTAATGTGTATTTAACCACCTTATCTGCTTCTGTGGTATTTGCAGCCTGCAAATATTGCTGAAAAAACGGTTCAGCCGTCAACTTGCTTGTGTAACCGGATTCTACTCGATAACTAAACTTTGCCAGCTTGCTTGTCGAATCATCAAATGGCTTGCCCGATGCATCAACTAACCCGTTTGTCTGCGTATAAATAGTTCGGGGAGAATATGTGGTACTACTTGTGTCGTGCAGATTTCTCTCCCATAACAGCCTACCTGCTCGCCAGAGACTTTTGACATTTGTAGCATCATCCGGTGAATAAGAAGACCAGTTGACGTTACCGGATGAATCTGCGTCAGGAACGCCGTCTCCATTCGTATCGGAAGCCAGTTTCACAACGGTCTTCTGGTCTACAAACTCAAACCTCGCTATTTGATCTTTTTTTAAATCAAGTTTTTTGTCTTCAACGGTATCAACTCTAATTGTGCTGTTCAGAAGGTAGGGGTCAAGGTAATACCACAGATTTTGCACCTCACCGATCCAGGCAACCTCTGTCCCGGCGTCAAAAGTCTTTTTGGGATAAAACACTGCCTGAAGTAAGTTTGCACCACTTCCTTCGCTGTTATTCAATATTGATGCCGCAGTTCCTGAAGAAACACGGGCAAGAATATCATTGAATGCCGTAGTCATCTGCTTATACAGTTCATCACCACTGCTGGCTTCAAAATAGGTATCAGGTACCCCGTCAGCATTTTTATCCCATTTACCGGTAGCATCCGGCGCTCCGCCTCCATCTGTATCATCAAACGCGCCATATTTGGCCGTAAGTTTTAGAAGCTCTTTTGCATTTGCAGAATCATCAAAGGCAAAGACCGTATAAATAGTTAGGTTCTGCACATTTTTCAAATCACTACGCAGATCAACCTTGTGTGCATAGTAGGCAACTCCCGGCAAATACCAGGTTCCGCAATTTCCACCATATGTTTTATAATAACTATAATACTGACAGGGGTTCAAAAACTGATCCCACCTACTGCTACTCCAATTTTCAACAGTTTTTATCCCTTTAATACTGGTACTCTTACCATTCAATGTCACAGAATTATTGCCATCGAGATAATCCTTCACATTGAATACGGTATCACCCGCAGTAAAAGCTGTGCCACTAATAACACTTTGTCCCTTGTAACCGGTCCACTTACCACCAGGTATATTCATATCTACAGTTGATTCACCATCGGTCAGCAGCACAACAAAGTTTCTCTGGCAGCTACTCTCTATAGGCTTGCCAGACGGATAATTACCACCATTATACGCACTGGTCGAAGCGGCAAAGTAACGTACCGCTTCGTACAGAGACTCAGCCAAAGGTGTGTACGTTGTAGGCGCGGTGTTCAATACTTGCGTAACCAGATCAGCGCCAGTCTGACCAACATTTATTTGTACAAATCCCCCGTCCTTATCCCCTTTGGCCTCAAAATCATAACCACCATTAAAATTCATAATGCCAATGTTCATCTTTTCAGAGAACATTCGAATCAAGCCTTTATTGGCATCACGCTCCTCATCTGATATATGAACCGTAAGCTGCTGCTTGACCGACGTTTTACAGTTACCCCACTTATCCCATGCAGTGCAATAGTATGCGACGGCCTTATTGGAATCCGTTGTAACCGTGTATGTGGTGCCATATGTCTTATTAAAGGCATCACTGGTATTTGCAGCATAATATTCACGATCATTTGCATTATCTTTTACCCCGCCAGTCAGCACCATCCGCACAGCATCAACCCTTCTGGTAGCCAACCAATTAAGAAAATTACCGGATGTTACCAGAGACGTATCAACAGAGTTTGTATTGGCGGTAAAATACTTATTCGTACTATTGTAATCGTACATCTTTTTACTATTAAAATAGCCATAGTATGTTTTACCCGGGGTATATGCTCCAGTATACGCCGGACTAACCATACTGCCCGAGTTATCAACAATAAGCAGAACATTGGGTTTAACCGTGGATCCGACAACAAAGGGGGGCACCAGAGCATAATTACTGACGTCCGGTGGAGTTGTTGACTGCATAGTTGTAAATGTAAAAGGATAAGCAGCGGCAAGATTGTTTAAGGCTACATCTCGAACACCAGTGCTTACTGTAACCGTATAATCTGTAGCAAAAGCAAACCCTGTCGCTGGAGCAAAGATCGCAGTATTTGACGATTCATCATATGTTACGGTACCAGAAACAGAGGTCGCCCCCTGCTTTACCGTAATAGTTGAAGTCGTAATACTTGTTTTATCCATTGGCTCATTAAAAACGATAACGACCTTATCCGTTGATACACTGGTAGCCCCCTTGACAGGTAACGTAGAAAGTATTTTTGGCGGAGTGGTATCTGCGAGCAGGGTTGTAAAATCAGCGCTAAAGTCAGCCTCCATATTCTTTCCTGCCAGATCAGAGACCTCTTTTTTAACAACTATTCTATATGAATTGCTTTTTAACAGTGGCGACAAAGGAGTTAGAATTGCCGTATTGGTAGTACCATCATAAACGACATCAGCAGAAACAACAGAACCAGATGTGAGATTAGATAGAAAAATTGTACTTGAAACAATGCTTTCTGGTAACATCGGCTCACTAAAATTTACCTGTATTTTCGTATCCAGAGGTATTTCTGTCGCTGTATTAGCAGGATAGGTCTTTACTACACTCGGATTCTCTGTGTCTGCGGCAGACGTTGTAGTAAATATAAATTCATATGGTGCCAGCATCGCCTCTTCGGTTGATTCACTTCGCACAAGAGAGCTTACCGTAACCTTATAAGTTGTATTTGCCTTAAGAGAAGAAGTTAGCGCAAGCACATAGGTGTCGCTATTTGCAATTGGAGTATATTCTAAAGCGTTAAATGCAGCGCCACTCGCATTCTCCTGCACATAGATATAATATTTAGGAGACACAAAAACTGTCCCCCATAGCACACTTTCACTAAATTTGATGGTGATAGAAGTATCTCTATCTACGTTGGTTACATTTTGAGCAGGTATCGTCGAAACAACTACAGGAGGTGCCGCATAGACGGTATGAAAAACACCCAGAGCCATAAACATGCATAGTATAAAAACATAGCTGCGCAGTTTCATCTCGGAACCTCCTCTATGACCAATGAAAGCCCATTCCCTCTTTGCACCACAACATTAATCCTCGAACCAGGAACCAGTCTTTTCCAATCAGACTTTCTTTTGGTATCTCGGCGAACAGTAACGGTTTGGGCGTTTAAATGAACTGATTGCATTTCACCGTGATAATCAAGAATATAAAGCGTGCTTCCCTCCAACTTTTCTACCCTACCACGCACTACTGAATCTGCCGCACATGCAATGAACGCAGACAAAAGCAAATACGTTACCATTACTACTGTTGCAGGAACGGATTTCAACATGGTAAGCACCTCTTAGTATTAAAAATAACAAACAAAACGAAACTAGAACAACCTCAAGCGGACCTTTGGGGACGCAGTTAAATTGCAAACCAACTATCTTGCCTACACTATTCAGCATATATTCTTTGCACGAACCATGCCTTACAGATAACTATCTAAAAGCAGATCAGTTTTTAAAGACAACTGAAACAAGCCATGCATTTTTTTCAGAATTATTCAGTGTGAAGCAAACACCAGGTATGCAAAAAGGTAAGGGTTAAGACAACTACATCATTTGTATTCTATGAAGTATATTTCTTGAAGCATCGCGAATTACATCTGCAGAATGGAGCGCCTCATCTGCATCGTCTTCATTCTTCTCGGCGAGCAGTCGCAAGATCAGCTTCAGCCTTTGCAATCCATTCAGCAGTTTCAGGCTTCATAGACAATCTTTCCCCTCTGAGTAATATCCGTCAAAAAGGTATCATGTATAGCTAGTCTCGCTTCAACTTGTTCGGCGCTGCGCACCAGAATATCCAGTGGAAAACCTGGCTGTATTCTTTCTCTTATTGAGGCGGCGGTTTGCCATGCCTTACCTTGATAGGGCAGGATTACGAGCAAATCAACATCAGAGTCTTCCCCAGGGGTACCCCATGCATATGAGCCGAAAAGAATAATTTTATCTGGTTTAAATTCTCGTTGAATCTTTTTGGAAAGTTCTTGAATATCGGTAAAACTTACCATGTCACCTCCGCCAACTATCTTGACACCCATCAAAGCCCCAATATCAACCGTAACCCGGACTCAATTTTATTGAGTTCAGACTTTGTAATCTTCCCAACTTTTTCAGTCAGAAACCCCTTATCAATAGTCAGAACCTGAGAAACATTGACTACTGAGTCTTTTGGCAATCCAGATACTTTTGCCGACAACAATACATTACCCGGAGCATCTGCCAATCTCAGATTTGTCGTAAGAACAACAACAAGAACGGTATTAATCCGGCTACGATTAAACTCGTCTGTCTGTATGACAATCAACGGACGACGATATCCTGGTTCAGACGCCATGGGATCGGGAATATCTGCCCACCAGATTTCACCCCGCTTCATTGCCAATCATCCCGTGCAAGCGTTGCTGTTTGCGCATGGATTAAATGAAGTTCCAACCCACTATCCGCTTTCAGATAAATTTGATTTAACTGTTTGGTAATAGCAGAAGATTTTAATGCCGGCGTGTTAGCTGCATTACCAGTTGGCGCAACAACCTGTTTGAGGTTTTGCACCAGCTTCTCTAGCATTCTAATCTGTTCTGCAAGTGATAATGATTCTATCTGGTGCTCTAGTTGAGTTATTTTTACTGTTTGCATTGAAAACTCCTTGAGCAACCCCAGGGGGACGCTGTAAATTTGCCAAGTAACACAGCGTTGTCCGGATTCGCTGTACGAGCGCATGGAACCAGCGCTGTCCGGTTAGCTACTTGCATAGGTGACAACAAGGCCCCCCTCCTTAAAAGGAAGGAGGGGAACAACTGCAAAAACCAAACCGGGCAACGCTGGTATGGAACAGATGTTTAAACATGTACCCCCCATTACCATAACGGTTTACCGCTCTGGTTATAAGTTCTGTTTCAGCAGAAAATCGGTTACAAACTGATACTGCCTGTTTACCACCAGTTGCCGTATCAGCCTAAAATCAATGTTCATATAATCATGCACTATCCGGTTCCGCAGACCGACTATCGCACGCCACTGTTCAACTCTGTCGTTTGAAATAATTCCATCTGCAGACAGTGCCGAAAAACTGTCATAGGCAGAGACCGGGACCGTTTTACCTTGGGCATGCAGGATCTGTTTCGCCTTGCCGATTGCATTCTCTATCAGAACCTGCAAGGCATGCAGCACACCATTCATCTCAAGACGGCTCAACTGATCACCCTGTGACAGACGAGCTGCTGCTTCATCAAGAAGGCTGCTCTGTTCCCCGGCGATAAGTGCCGTTTCCTGCTGGTAGAGCTCAAGATCCATAGAGTGTCTCCCAATGGTACTCTTCCTGTTCACGCCAGGTTTTCTGCAGAAAACGGTGCCAGGCCAGCGTATGGTTACCTTTAAGCGTAACCCCTTCATTGGCAATGACCGAACGCATGGCAAGCCGAGCACTGTTTATCTCTATCAGGTCTACCTTGCTATCTGAAACGGCCATGCCCTGGGCAATCAGGTGACGCAGACGCTCGGTTGCAGCAAGCTGCTGCATCCAGTCAAGCTCTTTCCGCCAGCGGACAGCGATATCCCAATCACTCTGCTGCGTTGCCCTGCCAGTTGCCCGGCTGCCTATCAACACCGCAAGCTGCAGGTCATCCTCGTATGCAACAATCTTCCGCAGCAGCTCCAGATCTGTTTCGGTCGCCATCGACTACTCCCTCAGCACTGTTGACAGGTCAATCTCAAGATCACCCAGCAGAGGCACCAGCACCCGGTCTTCCGGGCCAAACGCCTGGGGTGAACCATAGCGGCCATCCTCCCCCAGCCGGTACAGTTGCAGCAGTTTTTCATTGGGATAGAGCAGCCAGTATTCCTTGACACCGTGCCGCTGGTACAGCTCAAACTTGACCGTAATATCCCGCTTGGAACTGCCGGGGGAAAGGATCTCCACCACCAGATCCGGGGCGCCTTTGGCGCCCCGGTCATCCAGTTTGCTCTGATCGCAGACCACCACAATATCGGGCTGCACAACCGTGTCGATCTCGTCATCACCATCTTCAGATGCATCAGGAAGACGGACGTCAAAGGGGGCTAGGTATACCTGGCAAGGCTTATCAAGCAGATAGTTGGAAAATTGACGATACAGCTCGCCAAGCCATGCCTGATTCCGTCGGCTGGGGGCCAAGGTCATGCAGTAGGCCTGGCCGTCAATCAGCTCCCAGCGTTTGTCATCATCCCAAGTCAGATAATCGGCATAACTGAAGCGATCATCCTGTTTGAGATCCGGAATCGCCATGATGTGGCCTCCAAGTTTCTGTTACTTCCCTTCCAGCGCCTTCTTCAGCGCCTCTGCAGAACGCTGCCCCTGATAGACCTTGCCGTCCGGCAGCAGGATCATCGGAGTGCCGTTAATACCCTGTTCTTCGGCAAACTTGATAACAGCATCAATTGCTGTCTTGCCTTCGTCCCCCTTTGGTTTGGGCAGTTCTTTGCCTTCAAAAGCCTTGTCAAGCAGGTCTGCTTTTTTACGGGCAACGACAACCCGTGATTTGTCGTAGGCCTGGGGATGCAACTGACGCAACGGGTACAGCATGACCTGAATGGCCAGGTCAGGCATCGACTGTTCAAGTTTTTTCAGCTCGGGATGCAGGGTACGGCAGTAGGGACAGTCAGGGTCAGTAAACACATAGATCTTTTTTGCTGCCTTGGCATTGCCCATCACCATCGCATACTGGGCCGGAATCAGCTTGGGATCGACACCGGTAAACTGTTTTGGCTTGGGAAGCTCTTTTTCGTGGGCAATCACCACATCCTTGGTTTTCAAATCAATAATCTGGCCTTGAATCAGGTGTTTCTTGCCATAGTCAATAAAGATGATGCCAACGCCGCCATTTTTCTCAAACAATACCTCATGCAGCCCGTGGGAGAGCGCAGGCTTGACCGATTTTACCGTGACCCCGGCAAAACCAAGCAGTTCACCGGCTTCTTTCGGGGTAAGTGAATGACATTTTGAGCACTCTTGCGTACCGCACCCGTCTTTGGCAGCAGGCATGGCGACCGCATTGCCCAGGGAAAGCAGCAGAACCGTTGTGATTACAGCCAACATTTTAAACATAGCCTCATCTCCTCGTTCAATTTTATTACAACACACAAAGACTGCTTCAAACTATACAACGTCTTGGCCCGCTTATTCCAGACCATATTCCTTCATTTTGTAGAGCAGTGCCCGGTGACTGATCTCAAGTACTCTGGCGGCATGGGTCCGGTTGCCGCCGGTACGCTCCAGCGCCTTGCGGATCAGATCGATTTCCATGGTCCGCTCGGCCTGCTTGATGGAGAGATTTTCATCTGCGGTTGTACAGGATGCAGCATCAGAACTGCCCGGAAGGCAGGTTTCTGCCAGCTGGTCACCATCACAAAGTACCAACGCACGTTCAATCACGTTTTCAAGTTCACGGATATTGCCGGGCCAGGGATGGGCCATCAGACGCCGTACTGCTTCCGGCGTTACACGCGGCGCCGGTTCACGTCCGATCCGCGTTGCACAGTCCCTGATCAACCGCTGCACCAGCAGCGGGATATCATCCACCCGCTCCCGCAGTGGAGGAACCAGGATCGAAAAGACATTCAGCCGAAAGTACAGATCTTCCCGAAACTGTCCGGCTTTTACCTCTGCCTGCAGGTCACGGGCCGTTGCCGAAACCACCCTGACATCAACATGACGTGAACCGGTAGCCCCCAACCGCCGCACCTCTCCCTCCTGCAGTACGCGCAGCAGCTTTACCTGCAGGGAAAGCGGCATTTCACCCACTTCATCAAGAAATAACGTACCGCCGTCGGCCTGTTCAAACAGCCCTGCTTTATCAGCCACGGCGCCGGTAAAGGCCCCTTTGGCATGGCCAAACAGTTCTCCCTCAAGCAGTGCTTCAGGTATGGCGCCACAGTTGATCGCCACAAAAGGCTTGCCAGTACGGCATCCACTGCTGTGCAGTGCACGGGCAACCAGTTCCTTACCGGTACCGGACTCCCCCTGGATCAATACTGTGGTTTTCAGGTCGGCAACCCGTCTGATCTGATCATACAAGGCAAGCATGGCAGGGTTACGACCGATCATCCCGCAGAATGAATTTTTCCCGGCAACTTCAGCCTTCAGGGTCTGATTTTCCTCTTTCAAGCGCTCACGTTCTTCGGCTTTTTTCAAAACAATGACAATTTCATCCCGTTTGAACGGTTTTGAAATAAAATCATAGGCACCTTCCTGCATGCACGCAACAGCAGTATCTACCGCACCGTAGGCAGTCATCATAACAATTGGGGCAGTAACACCTCTTCTGATAGCTTGACGCAGAAACTCTCTACCATCCATATCAGGCATACGGATGTCGCACAGGATATAGTCATAGGCATGGCTTGCAAGCATCTCTAATGCCTCGTTACCGCCACTGGCTGTGTCTGCAAGATATCCCTGTTTTTGCAACATGATCGACAGCATGTGACGCAGGTTATCTTCATCATCAATAATTAGAATATGAGATTGCTTCATTTGGTGGTTCCCTTCGTATTCACCGGCAAATGGACAATAAAACAGCTGCCTGTGCCCACACTACTTTGTACCGTGATTTTCCCACCAAAACCTTCAATAATACGGGCAGAGATTGCAAGCCCCAAGCCGGTGCCCTTGCCTGGGTCCTTGGTGGTAAAAAACGGATCAAACAGTTTACCAAGGTTTTGAGGTTCAATACCTGATCCTGTATCCCATACTTCTAACAGTTGCATGTTGTTATCAGGCTCCTGCCTGACAACCAGCCTGAGTGAGCCTCCGTTCGGCATGGCATCACTGGCATTAATCAGCAGGTTAATCAGTACCTGTTGTAGTTGATGGGGATCCAGCATCAGACGGGAAATTTGACCAGCTGATGTCAGCGCTCCCTGGACTCCTTTAAACATACCTTGATGCTGCAGCAGCTCAACGGTTTGTTGGACAAGCTCCAGCAGATTGACCTCTTCACAGACCGCCTGTTTGGGACGCGCATACTCAAGCAACCCCTTGACGATTCTGTCAATCCGCCCACAGCTCTCCATAATGCGCGCAAGATAATCTGCCTGGGCGGGATTATGCTCAAGCTCCTGAGACAGTATTTCTGCATACCCCATCACCGATGCCAATGGTGTGCCTATCTCATGGGCCGTACCGGCAGCCAACAGCCCAACTGATGCCATTTTTTCCGAGCGCACCGCCTCTTCACGGGCCAATTGTAGATCCCGGTTGACCTGCTCAAGCATGGCAACATGGGAGGTAACCTCATACTGTTTCTGCTCAAGGGTGCTGGACATGGCATTAAATGAATCCGCCAATCGAGCCAGTTCAAGTGAACCGGTAACTTTAAGTTGATGGCCATACACACCATCTGTGATTTTCTCTGTTGCTGACAGCAAACGATTGACCGGTGTAACTACAATTTTTGACAAAACAAAGGCGCCTAACCCAAGTAGCAAAATAAAATCAAGGGCAAAGTAGGCCATCAGCAGTCGTCTGGTCCGTTTGATCCGGTACTGTTCATCAGCCAAAGATAGAATTAGTCCAGCCCGTCCCACCTGTTCACCATTACGGATCACCTGAACTGATCGGATCAACATCCCCCCATCAGCAGCAATGCCACTCTCTTCCACCTGTCGGCCCGGCAAGGAAAAGGGACGATACAGATCACTTCCGTCCCTGCCAACGCTGTAGATAACCTTACCTGCCTTATCCAGCAGGGTCAGGCGTTCAAATGATCGTTCTTCAGAAAGTTTTGAGGCATAAATTGCAGCAGAGGTATTAAGAGGCAGCATTCCTTCAGGAAAAACAGGCAGCTGGTCAGGCAGCTGATTGACAAAGGTGGTCAACAGCATGCGGGCATGTTCACCCTTCTGGGCATACAGGTCATTTTCAGCGGTTTTAAAGGCAAGCAGACTGAAGAGCAGCCAAGTAAGGATAAGCAGGCAGGCCAGCGAGGCCAGTATGGAAAACGTGAGGCTTAGCCGCACCGTTCGCATCGGTTACTTACCCAGACGGAGATACCAGTTGATCAGCTGGGGACCATAAAAGATATACAGGACTGCCCCCATAGCCAGATAGGGACCAAACGGAATGGCCAGATGGCGTCCTTTACGTTGCAGTGCCATCAATGAAAGGCCAACAACCGATCCAATCAGTGATGAGGTGAAGATGATGAACGGGATAGCTTTCAAACCAAGGAAGGCGCCCAGCATAGCCAGCAGCTTGGCATCTCCACCCCCCATACCTTCCCGTCCGGTCAGCCAAAGGTACGCGTAAAACACCAGAGCCAGACTGCCCCAGCCCACAACAATACCTGCCAGAGAGGAGGCCCAGCCCGGTTCCGGCAGGAAAAACGATGCCAGAAAACCCAGGACAACACCTGAAAGAGAAATTTCGTCCGGAATAATCTGATGATCAAAATCGATAAAGGTAACCACGATCAGCGCAGCAACAAGCAGGGCATAGACGCCAAATGAGACAGAAAGTCCAAAACGTAAAAACAGTACCAACATCAAGCAGGCGGTCAACAGCTCCACCAGCGGATAGCGGATTGAAAAGCCAACCCCGCACCCACGACAGCGGCCACGCAGTACTATCCAGCTGATTACAGGGATGTTATCAAACCAGCGCACTGCTGCACCGCATGACATGCAGCGGGAACCGGGACGGACAATCGATTGGTCAAGGGGGAGACGGTAAATGCAGACATTCAGGAATGAGCCGATCACCGCCCCGAACAGAAAGACAAAACCAGCCAGATAGACAAACGGCAGGGTGGTCACTCTTCACCAAATCCGTCAATGATCAGCGCACCAATGGTCTGCATCGCCTCTTCTTCATCCGGCCCTTCTACGGTCAGACGGATCCTGGTCCCTTTTGAAGCAGCCAGCATCATGATCCCCATAATGCTTTTGCCATTCACCTCAACTGATTCCCGGGCCAGCTTGACTTCAGATTTAAATTTGCTGGCGGTCTTGACAAAAAGGGCTGATGCACGGGCATGCAGTCCTAATTTATTGACAATTTCAAATTCCTGCTGTTGCATATAAGCACCTGTTCTATTTTAGAAATTCACCAGCTACGATCACGCTTTCACGTCCACAGCGCAACAGAGAAGCACAAAGTTCCTCAAGCGACATCCGTTCACGTCTTGAAAAAAATTCCACCATCATCGGCAGGTTAACCCCGGTTACCACCTCAACCTTGCCCTCCTGCAGAAAAGACATGGCCGCGTTTGAAGGGGTACCACCAAACATATCAGTCATGATGATAGCTCCATCGCTTCCAACGGTTTTCAACGCTTCTGCAATGCGGGCAACCAGACCATCTGCAGGGTCATCCGCATGCAGTTCAACTCCTTCACACCCGTCACTGCTACCGGTTATCATGGCTGCAGCTGCGATCAATGATGTAGCAAGCCCTGCATGGGTTACAACAACAAGTCCTGTCATGATGTACTATCCCTTCTCAATATCACGGTGACTGATCCGCACCTTAAGACCAAGCGTCTCAAAACGAGCTGCAGCGGCCAGGGTAATGGCCACCGAACGATGACGACCGCCGGTACAGCCGATGGCAATTGTCAGGTAGCTCTTGCCTTCACGGCGGTAAGCCGGAATAAGGAACTGCAGCAACGACAAAAACTGATCAAGAAATACCTTTGTGTCCTGCTGCTCAAGCACAAAATCCCGTACCTGCGGCTCAAGGCCACTGTAGGGGCGCAGTTCAGGAACAAAGTGAGGATTTGGCAAAAAACGGACATCCATGACCAGATTTGCATCCAGTGGCACACCGTAGCGGAAGCCAAATGAGATGACTTCCACCGTAAAATGGCTACTCCCCTGCTCACCCTTAATAATACGGATCACCTGCTCTTTTAACTGATGTACATTGAACTCTGAGGTATCAATAACCAGTGTGGCATTTTGGCGTAGCGCCGCCAGCTGTTCCCGTTCAATCCGAATCCCTTCAGGAACCGTGCAGTGTTCATCTGCCGGGTGGCGGCGACGGGTTTCGGCAAACCGCCTGATCAGCACTTCATCCGACGCGTCAAAAAACAGCACCTCCAGCTCATGCCCCACACCGCGTAATTCTCGGAACGATTCCACAATGCCGGTGGAGAGATCGCGGCCTCGAATATCAGTAACCAGCACGACCCCTTTGAAGGTTTCGCCGGACTTTTCGATCAGCTCCACAAACTGACGAAACAGTCGCACCGGCAGGTTATCGATACAGTAAAATCCTTCGTCTTCCAAAGCCCGCACTGCAGTTGACTTGCCTGAGCCGGACATACCGGTAATAACCACGATCCGCATCAGCTACTCCACCTCATCGCCAAGATGGCGGACTTCCATCCGGTCCAGCAACCGCTGCTGAAAATCCTTTGCCGAATGATAGCCCATCCCCTTGAGAAGAAAATTTCGGGCAGCAACTTCGATAATTGAGCCAAGGTTACGCCCCGGTCTGACCGGGATAGTCAGATGTGGCAGATCTACTCCGAGAATGCTGGTGGTCTTGTCATCAATCCCCAGTCGATCGTATTCCTGATCAGGGTCCCACTCCATCAACTCAAGCTCCAGGTCAATAATCTTCTTTTCACGGATGGACGATACGCCGTACAGGTCTTTGATATTGATGATGCCCAGTCCGCGAATCTCCATCAGATGCTGGATCTGCTGTTCTGGCTGACCAACCAGACTGGCCGGCATTTTTTTGCGGATAAAGACCATATCATCAGCCACCAGTCGATGGCCACGAATAACCAGATCAAGCGCACATTCACTTTTGCCGATACCGCTCTTACCGGTCAACAGAATGCCGACCCCCAGCACATCCACCAGCACCCCATGCAGATGGGTGGTAGGCAGCAGTTGTTCTTCAAGAAATTTGGTTATTAATGAGATAAAGGTTGACGACTGATGGGGTGAAACCAGTACCGGAATGGCATATTCTTCAGTAATTGCAAGAAAAGTCGCAGGTGGTTTCAGGCCTTTGGTAACAATAAAACAGGAAATGGGAAATGCACAGAGTGCCTGGGTGTTGTCACGCAAACGGTCTTCAGTCAGTTGGGACAAGTAAGATATCTCGGTATTACCCAACACCTGTATTCTTGCAGGGTGCAGGTGTTGAGTGTAACCGGTCAGTGCCAGACCTGGCTTTTGAATCCGGGGCGAACTGACCCGATGACAAAGACCACTGGTTCCTGAGATCAAACGCAAATCAAGACCATACTCCTTCTCGTCGAGCAGGTCCTGTATGGAAAGGGAAATACTGTCCACAGTACGTGGTAGCATGCCAGGGGAGGTGAAAGGCACCTCCCCTGAAACATACTGTTAGCCCCGCTGAGGCTCAATCAGGCCAAAGTTGCCGTCCTTACGACGATACAACACATTGATTTCACCAGAGACTGCATCGGTGAACACCAGGAAGTCCTTGTGTAGCAGATCCATCTGCATAACCGCTTCTTCCACTGCCATCGGCTTGGCAGTTTCAGTTTTGGTGGTGATGACAACCGGCTCGGGATTTGTCTCAATACTCTCAGCCTGGAACACCTTCTTGGACATGGTACGTCCACTGTTTTCGCCAGCAGGCTTGTGGTCCTTCAGTTTTTCTTTATAACGCTTCAACTGACGCTCAATTTTATCCAAAACGGCGTCAACAGCAGCATACATATCATTGGTCGCTTCTGATGCCTTGGTGGTAATACCACGACCAGAAATAACGATCTCAACGATGTGGCGAATTTTTTCAACGCTAAAGTAAACCTGAGCAGAAATTGGTTCATCAATGTACTTTGCAACCCGCCCCAGTTTTTCTTCTGCGTAGTTTTTCAGCGCCTCACTCTGTTCCATATGCCGAAAAGTTGTCGATACTTGCATAGTTTATCCTCCTCCTGGATAGTTTCCTCTTTGGTAATTATATCAGAAATGTCGCCGTCGTTCAGACGACGATCCGATACGCAACATCTCACGGTATTTTGTTACGGTCCGCCGGGCAATATTGACGGTTTCATCAGACAGCATTTCAGCAATTTTTTGATCTGAGAGCGGCTTTGCAGAATCTTCTTTATCAATAATAGCCTTGATCCGATTCTTGACACTCTCAGAAGAAACAGAATCACCATCTGATGTTGAAAGGCCACTATTAAAAAAGTACTTTAACTCAAACAGCCCCTGGGGAGTCTGCATATACTTGTTGGTGGTGACCCGGCTGATGGTGGATTCATGCATACCAATATCCTCGGCCACATCCCGTAGCACCAAAGGGCGTAACCCTTCAACCCCCTGCTCAAGGAACTCCCGTTGAAACTTGACAATGCTCTTGGCCACCCTGAAGATGGTGCGTTGACGTTGCTGAATGCTTTTAATCAGCCACTCAGCGGCCCGTTTCTTGTCGCCGACGTATTCCTGAGTCTTGGCATCCATACCGCCACCGGCCTTGGCATCAAGATAATAGGGCGATAGCCGCAGGTTTGGCAGGCCTTCTTCATTCAACATCACCACATAATCATCCCCCACCTTATGCACAAAGATGTCAGGAGAAATGTAATGCACCTCATCACTGCTGTACAGGCGCCCTGGCCGTGGATCAAAACCGGCAATCACCCGTATCGCTGCCAGAACCTGTTCCGGATCAACCTTCAGGCTACGGGCAATCTGCTTGTAATTACGATTTTCCACGTCCGGCAGGTGGCGTAACAGGATCGACTCAACCACACTACCGGCCATTCCCAGGCTGCGGGCCTGAATCAGCAGACACTCCTGCAGCGAACGGGCACCGACACCACTGGGATCAAACTCCTGAATCCGCTGCAGCATGGTTTCCGCAAGCTGCTCCTGAGTATTGCAGACAATGGCGATATCAGCAATGGTGGAGCAAAAAAAACCGTCATCATCAATATTACCGATGATCTCTTCCCCAACCAGTTGTTCTTCGTCACTATAATTGCCCATCTGCAACTGCCAGTGCAGATGATCAAACAGGGTACCTTTACGGGTCAGCAGGTTTTCAAAGGAGAGCTTGTCATCTTCATCCCCGGACTGTTCACCCGAGGTATAGTTATAGCCATCAAGGTAGCTGTCCCAGTCCCGTAGGGTATCTTCACCGGCAGCAACTTCCTGAAAGGTCTCTCCTGTTGTCAGAGTATCATCAGGAAGCTCTGCCTCAACCACTTCCAGAAGTGACTCGCCGTCCCGGACTTCATCCAGTTCCGGCGATTCTTCCAGAATCGGGTTTTCCTCCAACTCCTGACGAACCACATCCTGCAGTTCTATTCTGGTCATCTGAAGCAGCTTGATGGCCTGCTGCAACTGAGGTGTCATCACCAGCTGCTGCGTCATCTTCAGTTGTTGGCGCATCTCCATCGCCATAGCTGCTCCTAACTGCCTCTAAAGTCTGAAATCTTCACCCAGATAGATCTCACGGGCTTTTTTGCTTTCTGCAATCTGTTCAGGTGTGCCGAATTCCAGCACCTCACCGGCATTCACAATATAGGCGGCGTCACAGACGCCAAGGGTTTCGCGAACATTGTGGTCTGAAATCAGCACACCGATATGACGGTTTTTAAGCCCCAAAATCAGTTGCTGGATATCAGCTACCGCTATCGGATCAATACCGGCAAACGGCTCGTCCAGCAGAATAAAAGCCGGCCTGGTAATCAGGGCACGGGCGATTTCAACCCGTCTACGCTCCCCACCTGAAAGCGCAAAACCTTTTGAATCTGCAATATGGGTAATACCAAACTCTTCCAGCAGCTCCTGAGCACGATGTTGCTGCAGCTCGCGATCATCCTCTACCGTTTCAAGGATTGCCAACAGATTGTCACGTACTGACAGTTTCCGGAAGACTGAAGCCTCCTGAGGTAGATAGCTGATGCCGCGCCGTGCCCGTTGATGCATCGGCAGTTCAGTAATGTCATCCCCATCCAGCCAGACCTGACCACCGTCAGGCCTGGTTAATCCTACCACCATATAAAATGTCGTAGTTTTGCCGGCACCGTTGGGGCCAAGCAGGCCGATAACCTGACCTGAGTCCAGCGTCAGATTGACTCCACGTACCACCTGACGGTTACCGTAGGTCTTGCAAAGCCCATCAGCGCGCAGATTTCTGCTATGGCTGTTTTTTTGCGTCATTCTTTTTCGGCCCACTGCCGGGCTTGGGATGGATAACCGCTTCTACCCGTGCATTTTCACCACTGGTAACCACACTACGATCCTCATCCAGATAATAGACTATTACCTTGCCGGTCACTGAATCCTTGTCTTGCGTTACCTTGGGGTTGATGGAAAGCGTTATTTTACCTTCCTTGCTTTCATACAGGGCATGACCGCCGGTGCCAACCCGGTTGGTCTGCAGAATCCGTACTGAACCAATCGCTTCAATCCTGTCTACCTGATCATCCTTCTCACCATAATAAATGATCAGTTTGTCAGAATAGATCGTCACATCTTCCTGTCGAGCCACCACACGTCCGGTGAAAATAGCAGTTTTGCCCTTATTATCTGCCTTCAGTTCATCTGCCTTGACATTGATCGGCTTTGAAGAGCGATCCTGTTTTGACGAAGGTCCGGCAGTTTGCTGCGGAGCCGCCAAAGCAGGTAACACCCCAACCAGACAGAAAAATAACAACAGTAAGGTTTGTTTAACGCTTCGCATGTGCTCCCTCGATAACTGCATTCACTGGCCCCTGAAAACGGACCTTTTCATCGTGCAGTGTCATTTCCATCCCTTGGGCTGTTAATGTAAGCCGTCCATCAACCACCTTTACCGGACGGTTGGTGAGTACTACGCCTGGTCCGGAACGGTATTCAAGCAGTTCAGTATCAAAAACCATCCCCTTTTTCGTTACCGCATGCACCTTTTCCCGCATGACCACCAGATGCTGCGCTTCATGATAGCTGCCTGTTTTTGAGGTAATACTCATACCACCGGCTTTGCCATCATAAACCTCTGTCCTTACCCCGGTCAGCTTTGCCAATCCGGCTTCTTTATCATAATCAGCACGTTCGGCAGTCAGATCCCAGAGTTTTTCATTCCCTTTCATTTCAGAAAAGGTCAGTTGGGAAAGAGACATATCAATTTCAGGGGAGATTGGTTTTGAGGCTGTTTCAGGCGGAGTTGTACGAAACTGCCTGAACAGAATAGCTGCCACCAAAGCAACAGTTGAGGCTACGATGACTACTGCCAGAATCCGCCTGATTTGCCTTGTGTTCGGCATTTGCATGGATGCACTATAGCATTGGGCTGGCTGACTGTCCAGCGGATAACCACCGGTAACGCCCCTGTTGGCACAGAGATTGTATAATCACAATTCGTACCTGTCCACAACCAGTTCCTGCCACTTACCACGCCCTTTCAGCAGCAGATCACACAGTTCCCGTACCGCTCCCCAGCCACCCCGGGCACGGGCAACATAATCCGCCACCTTCAGCACTTCCGGCAAGGCATCCGCAGGTGCCGCAGAAAAACCGACCCGCCGCATGACCGGTACATCAATCACATCATCCCCCATATAGGCGATCTGGTGGTCAGCAAGGCCGGTATGCTGCTTGATCTCTTCGTAACTTTCCTGCTTGCGCAGCGAACCTTGGTAGAGGATCTCGATCCCCAGCTCTTTTGCCCGCAGGTCAACCACCGGAGAGACGCGCCCTGTGATAATGCCGACCTGAATACCGGCCCGCTGCACCAGCTTGATGCCGTGACCGTCCTTGACATTAAAGAATTTGATCTCGGTTCCGTTGGCATCCCAGATGATCCGGCCATCGGTCATGACGCCATCCACATCCAGCAACAGCAGTTCAATATGTTTGAGCTTTTCGTTCACGCAATGCCTGCCTTCAGAATATCATGCAGATGAATCACACCGCAGGGGGCCTGACTCTGTTCATCATCAAAGGCAAACAGGGTGGTAATTGAATGCCGCTCCATCATCTGCAGGGCTGCAGCAGCCAGTCCTCTGCGTAGAATCCGCTTGGGATTACGACGCATCAGACTGCCGGCAGTGCTGTGCAGGATATCCTCACCACGTTCAAGGCAACGCCGCAGATCACCATCAGTAATCACCCCCTGCAAACCGCCCTGGGCATCGGTAACGCCGGTTATCCCCAAGCCTTTTGAGGTAATCACAAACAGTGCCTCTTTCATCAGCATTTCTTCCTGTACCAGCGGAATCGAATCGCCGCCATGCATCAGATCCTCCACCCGCAGCAACAACCTTTTACCCAAAGAACCACCGGGATGGAAAATAGCAAAATCCTCAGCCTTAAAGCCCCGTTCTACCAGCAATGCTACAGCCAAGGCATCACCCATGGCCAGGGTGGCGGTAGTTGAAGAGGTTGGGGCCAAGCCCAGCGGACAGGCTTCTTCAGCAACTGAAACATCCAGAAAAACATCACTGGAACGGGCCAGATTTGAGGCAGGATTACCGCTCATGGCGATCAAGCTGGCACCCAGACGCTTGATGACCGGGAGAATCCGCAGCAGCTCTTCGGTCTCACCGCTGTTGGAGATACCGATCACCACATCGCCGGTCATGATCATCCCCAGGTCGCCGTGTATCCCTTCTGCCGGATGCAGAAAAAAGGCAGGGGTGCCGGTTGAGGCCATGGTAGAGGCGATCTTCTGACCGACCAGGCCGGATTTCCCCATGCCACTGACCACCACCCGGCCAGAACTGGCAAGGATCATCTGCACAGCCTGTTCAAAGGAACTGTCCAGGCGTTCGGCCAGTGCAGCAACTGCTGCAGCCTCGGCCTGAATAACCTTGCGTGCTTCATCAAGAATACTCATCGCACCACCGCATCAAGGGCCTGCAGACGTTTCAACAGGGCCGGAAGTTCAGCAAGAGGGATAGAGTTGGGACCATCACACAAGGCACAGGCCGGATCTTCATGCACCTCCATAAAGATACCGTCAATACCGGTGGCAACAGCAGCCCGTGACAGGGTTTCAACAAATTCACGCTGGCCGCCGGATGACTCCCCCTGCCCGCCCGGCAATTGCACGCTATGGGTGGCATCAAACACCACCGGATATCCGTAGGAGCGCATAACCGGGAAAGAACGCATATCAACCACCAGGTTGTTATAACCGAAAGAGGCGCCGCGCTCGGTCAGGATGATATTTTCATTGCCTGAGGCCGCCACTTTGCCCACCACATTACGCATATCCCAGGGGGCAAGAAACTGCCCTTTTTTGACATTGACCACCTTGCCGGTTTTGGCGGCAGCCACCACCAGATCGGTCTGGCGGCAGAGAAAGGCGGGAATCTGCAACACATCCAGCACCTGGGCAGCCGGAGCCACCTGCTCAATGGAATGGATATCCGAAAGCACCGGGATACCGAGGCGTTCCTTGACCTTGGCCAGAATCCGCAGCCCTTCATCCATACCCGGTCCACGGAAGGCGTTAATGGACGTCCGGTTGGCCTTGTCATAGGAAGACTTGAAGATCAACGGCATCCCCAGCCCGTTGCAGACCGTCATCAGCCGCTCGGCATGGCGTAGCGTCGCCTCTTCGCTCTCAATCACACAGGGACCGGCAATCAGCACCAACGGGCGTCCACCCCCCATTTTAACCGATCCGATCGACAATTCTTTGGTCATGGTATCCTCGCTCAATAAAAAAGCCTCTGCAATCCGCTGTGAGGCCCACAACTACTATCATGTTCCTGGCTCCTTTGACAAGCGGGCAAACCAGAAGCCCCCGGCATGAAGGCCAAGGGCTTTTGTATTTCTAGCAAGCTATATTCAAAACACTACCCTTCAAGATTGTTAAATAACGGCATAGCTCATTCCAAATAGCAACACCACACAACAGAAAGCCCCAACCAATCTAGGAAGGGACTTTTCACAATCAGCATCCATCAGATGAAGGAATCAGGCGGCAACCGCCGGACGCTCCATAGCACGGCGCGGTTGCCTTCTCTGCTTTTGTACAGTGGTTGCTTTGGGCGCTCTCTTTCCTTCTGCCTGCAATGATTCCAGAAACAGCCGTAAAGCGGTCTTACCTTCAGCTAGAGCATCGTTTTCAGATTCACCAAAGGCAGACAGCCCCGGAAAATCTGGACAGGTGGCAATATACCCCCCGTCTTCTTCACTCCAAAAAACCTTAAATCCGTAATGTTCCATTTTCTATGCCCTCTCAATACTACGTATGAAGTCAAGAAGCTGTTTCACTTGGTACGGCTTGGCTTGCCCGTGTATATCCTGAAAATTCATCATCATCCCGGCGGGGTGTTTATATATCCGGTGTGATCCGGCGGCCCTGTCAAAAACAAACCCGGCCATTTCAGCCAGCTTGCACAAGTCCGTAAAGCGAAGATTCCCAGGGGCTTCAGCGGCCCGTTGCAACAGTTTTTCATAACGTCCCATACGCTACCCCTTGCGCTATTCTATGCCATGCCCCGCAATGGTTGCAAGGGATAAACAGCAACCACGAAAGCAACCCCAGGGACCAGCAAAGCCTCACGAATGACAAGTCGTGACAAGCTCAGTGACCTGTGAAAGAGAATGTCACGCCAGTTGTCACGGGCTTTTATTTTTGATTCCGGCAAGTTGTGACCAAAGTGACAAGAGTGACATTCTATTATTTATTATAAGAAAAGGGATTATAGAAAAACCGGCTCGCTGTCATGTAATTGTAATGTAATGGAGGGGAAAACAGACGGATTCAATCAAGGAGGGATGAAAGAACAAGAGGAACAAACACTAATTATTTCAACATGATGAAATCAGGTGCAGCGCAAGGTAACATGTTTCATATTCACAAGCGGGTAAAATTCGGTCATAGTTCGCCCTATGGAACGAGCTATCACACCGGAAAAACGCGACGACGACCTGCAGTTTGACGCCACCCTGCGTCCCCGCACCCTGCAGGATTACATTGGCCAGGAAAAGATCAGGGAAAACCTGAAGCTCTTCATTGACGCCGCCAAGGGGCGCAGTGAAGCCCTTGACCATGTGCTGCTGTATGGTCCGCCAGGCCTGGGCAAGACCACCCTGGCCAACATCATTGCCTGCGAGATGGGGGTCAACATCAAGTCCACCTCCGGCCCGGTGATCGAGCGCCCCGGCGACCTGGCCGCCATCCTGACCAACCTTGAGCCCCATGATGTGCTGTTCATTGACGAGATCCACCGCCTTTCCCATGTGGTGGAGGAAATTCTCTACCCGGCCATGGAAGACTTTCAACTTGATATCATCATCGGCCAGGGCCCCAGTGCCCGCAGCATCAAGCTTGACCTGCCCCGCTTCACTCTGGTGGGGGCAACCACCCGTGCCGGCCTGCTATCATCCCCCCTGCGTGATCGCTTCGGGGTCATCTCCCGGCTTGAATTCTACACCCACGATGAACTGGCCTTCATCGTCACCCGCTCAGCCCGCATCCTGGGAATGGCGATTGACAAGGAAGGGGCGCTGGAACTGGCCCGTCGCAGCCGAGGCACCCCACGGATTGCCAACCGCCTGCTGCGTCGGGTACGGGACTATGCCCAGGTCAGGGCTGACGGTGTCATCACCCTTAGGGTCGTGCAAGACACCCTGCAGTTGCTTGAAATCGACGAGATGGGCTTTGATCAGATGGATCGGATGATCCTGTTGACTATTATTGATAAATTCGGCGGTGGCCCGGTGGGGCTGGACACCATTGGTGCGGCGATTGGCGAAGAAAGCGACACCATTGAGGATGTCTATGAACCGTTTCTGATCCAGAATGGCTTCCTGAACCGCACCCCCCGCGGACGGGTTGCTACTCCGGCCGCCTATCAGCACTTTGGCAGACTGACGCCGGAACGCCCCCAGGGGTCACTGTTCTGATGCTGCAACAAGCCCTTGATCTGCCGGTTACCCCACGCTACAGCTTTGAGAACTTCATCTCCTGCACCGGCAACAGTTCAGCCCTTGAATTCAGCCGCAGGATTACCAATCCGGCTGAACCTGATAAACTGCTCTACCTCTACGGTCCGTCCGGCTCAGGTAAGACCCACCTGCTGCATGCCATCGGACGTCAGCTGGCCGGAGAACAGTATCAGGTTCTGTCCTGTCGTAATCTGACTGTTCCAATCCTCACGAGCAGCAGTATATTGTTGGTAGACGACCTGGATCAGTTGCCAGACCAGCCTGAACAGCGAAATGCCCTCTGGGAGGCCTTTAATCAGCAGTACAGCAGTGGCCATACTCTGGCCCTGGCCGGCAGATTTGCCCCCAAAGAACTACCCACCATCGATGATCACCTGATCTCACGCTTACTATGGGGCCTGGTGGCCCGCCTGGATGTCTCTGATGACCGTTCGCGCCAGATGTTGATTGCAAAACTGGCCCAGGACCGTCAGATTATCCTGCCCAATGACGTGGCAAGCTGGCTTTTAACAATATTACCCCGTGATGTCGGCTCACTGGTTGCCGCCTGCGACGCCCTTTACCGGGCCGCCTTACAACGTAAATGCCGCATAAGCCTGCGGCTGGCCCGCGAACTGGTTCTACAGGGAACTCTGACACCATGAAATCCCCTGAAGAGATAGAGCTTGCAAAAAAACGCCGCGAACTGGAAAACCTGCTTGAAGAACAGACCCAGATAGAGCGGGAACTGGCAGCCATTAAATCTGAAATCAGAATCTTTGAACACACCTACGAACAGATGCTGGGTGGCAGAATTGCCGAGCTGGAGCAGCTTGAATGGCAGATCAGCGGCCTGCTGGGAACCGGAGAATCAGAAGAAGAACATCAGAAGTACTTTCATACCACAGAACATGACGCCTCCACCGCAACCTTTGCCCGTACCACCCTGCTGGACGACGACCCGGAAACCACTCCGATCTTTGAAGAGAAAAATCTCAAGGCACTCTACCGTGAGGTGGCCAAAGCAATTCACCCGGATCTTGCCAGTGACGACCATGAACGGTTCAAACGACAGGAATTGATGGCCATTGCCAATCTGGCCTATCAGGAAGGAGATCGGGCACAGCTGCAGAAGATCCTGCGGGAATGGCAACTGGGCCCCAAAACAGCCAAAGGACTTGATATTGGCACTGAATTGATACGTCTGATCCGCCAGATTGCCTATACCCGCCACAATATCAAAGAATTAAACAAGCAGATCATTGAGTTACGACGCTCCGACATCTATCGATTCAGGCAACGGGTTGATGAAGGTCTGCTGGATGGAATCGACCTGCTGGCTGAAATGGCTGCCACGGTTGACCTTGATATTGCCAAAGCCAAAAAACGTCTTGCACTGTTAAGCGGAGAGCAGGAAACTGCTGAAGACCAGCCATCACCACCACTTGAAACCCGCATCATCCGCTTTCCCTCTGAAAAAACCTGCGGTGTTCTCTATCTGCGTGCAGCCAACTCAGTAGACTACCGTGACTGGCAAAAGCTGGGAACCGCCAAAGGTCCCCGTGAAATACCGCTGGATAAGGGGCTCCGACTGGATGTACGGGGCGACGGTGAAGGCGGAATTGGTTTCCTTGAAAAACTGCAGTCGGATGATCTGCAGGCCCTGTTTCTGTACGACGTGGGAGACGATGTTCTGGCCCGTATCTGCAATCTCACCGGCCTTGAGGAGCTCTACCTTTCCAATACCACCGTATCCGATCAAGGGCTTAAAAAACTTGACTGTCTGACCGGCCTGAAACGGCTCTACCTCTATCATACAGAAATCACTGACACTGGTCTGGCGAACCTGTATCCTCTAACCTGGCTGCGCTGGTTGACCTTCAGCGGCACCAAAGTTACAGATAAAGGGCTGGGGGAATTACGAGCAGCCCTGCCAAACTGCAAAGTAATTACCTTCAAGTGGCGTTATGAATAGCTCCTCAGCAGCCAAATAAAGACTGATACAAGCGACTACAGCCTGTTACCCAAATGCTTCAACTAATCCACAAAAAATGTGGATAACCCTGTTGACACAGGTGGATAACTTTCAAAAATACCATGTAAACACTAGCATTTTTCCGGTTTGCCCATCCGGTGATCACAACAGGTAACTATATGTAATTACGTGTCAATATTTATTTTCATACAAAATATAGTTCTCTTCCAAGATCCCGCTTGCATAAAAACCTAAAAAATAGGCAACATCGTATCAGGATCACCACAATAGAAGGTTAACGGGTCAACCGGGCAATAAGTGCCTGATGCTCTGGATACTGAGCAAGCAGTGTTATTCTGTCACCCATTTCAAAGTCGGCAAAATCAAATCCCGGTGCAACGGTACAACTTACCAGACTATACTCCCCTACCCCGGCAATCTCGGCTCCAAACCAGGTCCCGCCAGGCACCATGGCCTGAAAAACCTCTCCTGCTGCGGTATCTGCCCCTAATCTGATTGCAGAACAGATTCCGTCCGCAGTCAGCAGGTGAATGGTCAAGCCTGCACCGCCATGGAAAAACCACAGTTCATCGGACTTGATTCTGTGCAATGCAGACCAGTCGCCCTGCTCCAGCAGAAAATAGATGGCGGTGCAACAGGAGCGTGGACCATCAAAACGGTCAGGCAGGGCATTGTCGGAAATCTGTTCATCAGAGCGGTAGGTTTCTCGATACCAGCCCCCTTCCGGGTGCTGGACAAGCCCAAGGGCGATGATCAGACCTGCTGCTGGTCGGTTTGGATTACGCATAGCAAAACTCCATCTATCCGGCATTATTTGCCGATAATTTTCCTACATGCCCGACAGGGCAGGGTTTCAAGCCAGAGTTCCTTACGAAATGTCTTCATATGACCTCAACAATCTGATCCTGTGCTGCAGGATAAAGTCAGGCCGATGCTTTGCCTGCATCGCCTCAAGCTGGTCTTTGTCGATCCCCAGTTGCGCGCTGTTCATGGCAACAACCTCCAGAGTCTTAAACCACTGCTCAGGGGTACGGTTACCCGGTTTATCAGCTGCTGACACAACCGGCAGGACCTGGCAGATACCGGCTTTGTGCGCCTGATCCGCTATCATCAGCCTGGTTGCATGCCGCAGCTCTGACCAGCGATTCAGGTTGGTATGCAGGCGGCTGATCCAGGCCAGTGCCCTGCCCCACTCGGTTGGCAGACAGAGCCGTTTACACAGTTTCTGTGCAGGCTTGTAGCCAGCCTCATCATGGCCGTGGTGTTTTGGATACTGAGCCGGATTAGTGGAAAGTTTGCCGATATCGTGAAAAAAGGCACAGAAACGGGTCAGAGGATCAGGACTGACTGCTGCAGACCGTTGCAGCACCTGCAGACAATGGGTAAGCAGGTCTCCTTCTGGATGGTGCTGCAGAGGTCCGGCAGGAATGGCCGGCATCCTGAACAGTTCCGGCAACCAGTCGGTTCCAAGCCTGAACCGAATCAACTGCTCAAAAAACCGCTCCGGATGGCTGGCTGCCAGCCCCTTGACCATCTCACGGCTGAACCGCTCAACCGGCAGGCAAGCCAGCTGCTCAGCCCAATCCTGCTGCTGGATCAGCTGCACGGTTTCCGGGGCCAGCTGCCAACCATCAGCCGCAAAACGTACCGCACGGATAAGCCGTAGCGGATCATCCACAAAGCTCTGGTCTGAACAGACCCGCAGCAGCCGCTGCTGCAGGTCATGCTGGCCGTTCAAGGGATCATACAGGCTGCCACTTAAGCTTAAGGCAATGGCGTTAATGGTAAAGTCCCGCCGCCTCAGATCAGCATCAAGCCGGCAAATATCATCAAGCCGGATCAGTTCAACGGTGCCGATAGCAGCATCATGCCTGAACCAGACAGGCACGGTTGATCTGCCTGACACAAGGCGAAATCCCCGTGATGCAAGCAATTCTTCAGCGACCGCAGCAACCAGATCATGGTCATTGACCGGTAGTCCCAGCAGACTGTCCCGCACCGAGCCGCCAACAACAAAGACATGCTCATGGCGGTTTGCAGGGAAAAGCGGCCTGAGTTTCTGCAACAAGAGATCCTGCTCACCAGACAACTGATTAACCTCCTGTCAGTTTTGACCGTTTAAAGTTACACACGTTTTTCTCAACTGCAAACTTATACGGCAATCGACTGTTGTTCTTTATTGTGTTTTTACCATGGCACGGGTATACCTGCTAAAAATCTATGCAGATTAGTTTTGGGAAAACATGATTTCTCATTTTAACCATAGCCCGGAACAACGCAACCGTATATCCCGGGTTTCAACCATTATGTATGCAGCATTAACGGCGGTTGCACTCCTGCATCTGCTTTCTTCCATTCCCTCCCTTTACAATTCCTACCAAGCGTATCAGCAGGCAAGCACGGTCTATCGCCTGAACAGTATCAATGATGACCTCTATGCCGCAGTTGACAATCTCGGTTTTGAACGGGGACGGGTCAATGTTGTTCTCAATGATGCCGGTCCGCTTGAATTGATGGCAAAAAACCGAAAGTTCATTTCTGAACGACGTGCGGAGGCAGATGCAGCGTTATCCCAGGCTTTGATGAAGCTTAAAAAATCAGACTTTACCAAGGCGAATCAGCAAATTGCAGAGATACGGCAGGTAAAAACCACCATTGATGATCTGAGGACCAAAACATCTGCAGCCATGCTGCTTCCCAAGGATGCCCGGGATAAGGAGCTGCCCCAGCAATGGTTTGCCGCCATGAGCAGCTATATTGAAAAGATCGAGGCGCTGCTGCTTGTTATCTCAGCCGATATAAGCGACGCAGACGGTATGATTGCCAGATACGCCTCGCTCAAATATACCACGCTGTCGTTGCGGAATAGCGCAGGGCCGGAAATCTCTATTCTGTCCGGCATCATGCTTTCCCAAGCGCCCATTACCGCCAGGCAGATCAGCCAGATAGACCAGCAGCAGATCATCACCCGGCTCCATTTCAAAAACCTTGAAACCCTGGCCAAGCCACTTGCCAACGCCACTATCAGCAGTTCACTTGGCTCTTTGCAGGAGTTTTATCAGACCGGATATCTGCCCTACCGGAATGCCGTCTATCATGCAGCGGTTTCAGGCACCCCGTACCCTTATTCGCAGCCTGTTTTTTTAAGCCAGGGAGTGAAAACACTCGATCAAATCTCCAAATTTAACAAGCAGCTGATAGCAACGACAAAATCCTACGCAGAACAGCATAGAAGCAAAAATGCAAAAGCTATAGTCATGCAACTTTCCAGTAGTTTGACTTCTTTTGCAATCATCACTCTCATTTTTTACTTTGTACACTATCGCATCATAAGCCCGCTATCACAGCTAACTTCTGCGATCAGGCGTCTTGCCGCAAAAGACCTCAACATTACTATCCCTGCCATAGCGTCTGATAACGAAATCGGGGAGCTTGCCAGTGCTTTACATGTCTTCAGAGCTATGACTGTACAGGTTGATGATGACATGAAAATCATGAAGCATCTTCAGGACAGGCTACAGGAAAGTCATAATCTACTGAACACACTGTCACAGCAGGTTCCGGGCATGATCTATCAATTCAGTCTGCGACCTGACGGATCCTCATGTTTCCCCTATGTCAGTGACGGTATACAGGAGCTGTATGGCATGCAACCTGATACGGTAAAGATGTCAGCACAACCGTTCTGGGATTCGATCCATCCTGATGATGTCCCCATGGTCAGCAGCTCACTGCATGACTCAGCAACCACGTTGAAGCCATGTGAGCTTGGCTTCCGCATCATTTCCACTGAAAAAGAAATACGCTGGCATTACAGCTTTGCGCGTCCCGAAAAAATGCCGGATGGAAGTATCCTTTGGCACGGATTCATTCATGACATATCGCAACTCAAAGAACTGGAGGCTGAACTTATTGCCGCGCGCAATGCAGCAGACGCCGCCAACCAGAGCAAGAGTGAATTTCTGGCCAACATGAGCCATGAGATCAGAACCCCGTTAAACGGCATCATCGGCATGCTGCAACTGCTTCAGTTCACACCGTTAGGCGAGGAACAGCAAGAATATCTGCAGGCCATTGACATCTCTGCCACAAACCTGCTCGCCATAATCAACGACATACTCGACCTTTCCAAAATTGAGGCAGGCAAGGTTGAGTTGGAAGAGACCGTATTTTCACTGCACAGCTGCATTAACGACGTTATTTTGATGCAGCGCAGCAAGGCCTTTGAGAAGGGACTACAGACCGACACGTTCATAGCGCCAGATCTGCCGGTAAAGGTCTGTGGAGATCAGCTCAGGGTAAAACAGGTCTTACTCAACCTGCTCAGTAATGCGGTTAAATTTACTGAACAGGGGATGGTTTCAATTACGGCATCTCTGCTTGATACCGTTGAAAATCAGGTAGTTATTCGCATGACAGTCAGCGACACCGGCATCGGCATGTCACCGGAGGTGCTGTACAAGGTCTTTGAGCCCTTTACCCAGGCCGATACAAGCACAACACGTCGATTTGGTGGAACCGGCCTGGGACTTTCCATCTGCAGACAGCTGGCAGAACTGATGGGCGGCAGGATTTGGGCAGAAAGTACAGAAGGAACCGGAAGCCGGTTTTACCTTGATCTCCCGTTTTTTCTCCCTTCGGACAGGGGCGAGCCGGACGCTTCAGCCCACACAAGTGAACAGCACTGCACCACCGGACGCTCCCTGACGATCCTTGTTGCTGAAGACAACCCCATGAACCTGCGTACGGTCACTCTTTTATTACAGAAGTCAGGCCATCTCGTCAGGTTTGCACAAAACGGTCAGGAAGCAGTCCAGCAATGGCGAAAAGGTGGCATTGATATCATCCTGATGGACATCAACATGCCCATTATGAGCGGCACTGAAGCGTTGGAGAACATCCGTAATGAAGAAGTACAGACAGGGGCCCACCTACCGGTTATTGCACTTACGGCAGATGCCCTGAGAGGGGCAGAAGAAAAATATCTGGCTGCCGGGTTTGATGCATACCTTTCAAAACCATTTCAATACAAGCAACTTAGCTATACTATTGACACGCTTATACGGAGCATCTGCTAAGTCAGCAACGGTCGTATCCCTGTAAAGCTGGTCCACAACAATCTAGGATTCAATAAAGCTACAAGCCTCCGCAACCGTATCTCCTGCCCCATCCAGCCAGTGAATCACAATGCCGTTTTTCTCCATCCGGCGGAACTAGGTTTCCTGACGTTTGGCAAAATCATGGATAGCGGCATTCAGTTTTTGAAACATATCATTCCGATTCAGCTCCCCCCGCAGGAACATCCCGCCATAACGATACTCCAGA